>JBBSTI010000061.1:0-19837 GCA_038236005.1 Mycobacteriales bacterium
ACAGGCACCACAGGCACCACAGGCACCACAGGCACCACGGGCACTTCAGGCCCAACGGGACCCGACCTGGCCCGCGCCGCGTTGGCGCGCGCCAAGGCGCGGGCCGCGGAGCGTGGGCTCCAGCCGACGACCCGTCGGCGCAGTCGGCCGGCGACGACCCGACGCTCCGACGACGCCCGCGACCCGATGCTGTTCGGGGACGCGGTACGACGCCTGGTGGCGGAGCAGGGGTGGACCGAGACCGCGTCGACAGCCCGGGTGCTGGGCGAGTGGGACCGCCTGGTCGGGCCGGAGATCGCCGACCACTGTCGCCCGGCCTCGCTGGTGGACACCGAGCTGGTGCTGATCGCCGAGTCCACGGCGTGGGCCACCCAGCTGAGGTTCATGACCAGCCCTTTGCTCGCCCGGCTCGCCGAGGCGGTCGGGGCCGGCGTGGTCTCCCGGCTGGTCGTGCGCGGTCCGGTGCAGCCGGACTGGCGGCGGGGTCCGCGCCGCGTCCAGGGACGAGGGCCTCGGGACACCTACGGCTGACCTGGGCGGCTCCCGACCGTCGGTCGCGGTGTGGTCAAGCGGGTTGTGCGGGCGCTTCCCAGACGTCTGTAGGGACCCACGAGCAGAGGGCCCGAGCCCGCCTCCGAGGCCGCGAGGCCCCTTGTTGCACGTCATCGGATTCGTGACGGGTTACACTCCTTGCTTGCACCTCCCCGGTGGGAGCGGCCACCTACCGGGGGCTGCACCCTCCACGTCTCATCTTTCTGCGGCCGCTGCTGAGCCGCGCTGATCCGCCTGGAGCGGGAGAGCGGAGCCCTTGTTGTCCACGCCCGAGGCTGACGCCCCGCCACGCGACCCGTCGGTCTACGACGCCAGCAACATCACTGTCCTCGAGGGTCTCGAGGCGGTGCGCAAGCGGCCCGGCATGTACATCGGGTCGACCGGCGAGCGAGGTCTTCACCACCTGGTCTACGAGGTCGTCGACAACGCGGTGGACGAGGCGCTCGCAGGTCACTGCGACACCATCACCGTGACCCTGCTCGCCGACGGCGGCGTCCGGGTCCAGGACAACGGTCGTGGCATCCCGGTCGGGATGCACCCGACCGAGCATCGTCCTGCCGTGGAGCTGGTGCTCACCACGCTCCACGCCGGCGGGAAGTTCGACGGCGACAGCTATGCGGTCTCCGGGGGCCTGCACGGCGTCGGCGTCTCGGTCGTCAACGCCCTGTCGACGAGGCTCGACCTGGAGATCCGGCGCGAGGGCGCCGTCTGGACCCAGACCTACACCCGGTCGGTGCCCGGCGAGCTGGTCCGTGGGGCCGCCACCGACGAGCAGGGCACGACGCTCACCTTCTGGGCCGATCCCTCGATCTTCACCGAGACGACGACCTACCAGCACGAGACGCTGCACCGGCGGCTGCAGGAGATGGCGTTCCTCAACAAGGGACTGTCGATCACGCTGCAGGACGAGCGTCCTGACGGCCCGGACGACGAGGTCTTCCACTACCCGGGCGGGCTCGAGGATTTCGTGCGGTTCCTCAACGCGCGCGGGGACAAGGGCGAGCCCGTGCACGAGTCGATCATCACGTTCACGGCCGAGACCCCGGGCATGAGCCTGGAGGTCGCCATGCAGTGGATGGACAAGAGCTACAGCGAGGCCGTGCACACCTTCGCCAACACCATCCGTACGCAGGAGGGTGGGACGCACGAGGAGGGGTTCCGGGCCGCCTTGACCGGGACGGTCAACACGTGGGCGCGCGCCAAGGGTCACCTGAAGGAGAAGGAGCCCAACCTCGACGGTTCCGACGTCCGGGAAGGGCTGACGGCCATCATCAGTCTGAAGCTGGCCAACCCGCAGTTCGAGGGACAGACCAAGACCAAGCTCGGTAACTCCGAGGCCAAGACCTTCGTCCAGCAGCAGCTCAACGAGCAGCTCAAGGACTGGTTCGACCGCAACCCGGCCGAGGGCCGGTCCGTCGTCACCAAGGCGAGCCAGGCGGCGCGGGCCCGACTGGCGGCTCGACAGGCGCGCGACCTGACCCGACGCAAGGGGCTTCTGGAGTCCTCCTCGCTGCCGGGCAAGCTGGCCGACTGTCAGTCGACGGACCCGAGCGAGTCCGAGCTGTATGTCGTCGAGGGTGACTCGGCCGGTGGTTCGGCCAAGGGTGGCCGCGAGGTCAAGTTCCAGGCGATCCTGCCCATCCGCGGGAAGATCCTGAACGTGGAGAAGGCGCGCATCGACCGGGTGCTGAAGAACAACGAGGTGCAGGCGATGATCACCGCCCTCGGGACCGGCATCCACGAGGAGTTCGACGTTACGAAGCTGCGTTACCACAAGGTGGTGCTCATGGCTGACGCCGATGTCGACGGCCAGCACATCCGCACCCTGCTACTGACCCTGCTCTTCCGGTTCATGCGTCCCCTGGTCGAGGGGGGCTACGTCTACCTGGCCCAGCCGCCGCTCTACAAGATCAAGTGGAACGGTGGCGACGTCCAGTACTGCTACTCCGACCGCGAGCGCGACGGCCTCGTCGCGGCGGGTCAGGCAGCCGGGAAGAAGTTGCCCAAGTCCGGCGAGGCGATCCAGCGGTTCAAAGGCCTCGGCGAGATGAATGCCGACGAGCTGTGGTCCACGACGATGGACCCCGCCCACCGGGTGCTGCTGCAGGTGACGCTCGACGATGCGCTCCTGGCCGACGAGCTGTTCTCCACCCTCATGGGAGAGGACGTCGAGGCGCGGCGCAACTTTATCCAGCGCAACGCGACGGACGTCCGGTTCCTCGACATCTGATGAGCGTTCCACGTGAAACACCTGCCGCTGACCGACTGTCCCCCCGACTGAGAGGTTCGTCGTGACCGACGTCCTGCCCCCGCCACCACCGCCGGGTGGCCGCGTCGAACCCCGCGGGCTCGAGGTCGAGATGCAGCAGTCCTACCTCGACTATGCGATGTCGGTCATTGTCGGCCGCGCGCGGCCTCGCATCGAGGACGGCCTCAAGCCGGTCCACCGCCGGGTGCTCTATGCGATGTACGACGGCGGATACCGGCCCGATCGCGGTTATTTCAAGTGCGCCCGCGTCGTCGGCGACGTCATGGGCAACTACCACCCCCACGGCGACTCGCCGATCTACGACGCGTTGGTGCGCCTGACGCAGCCCTGGTCGCTGCGCTACCCGTTGATCGACGGCAACGGCAACTTCGGCTCGCCCGGCAACGACCCGCCGGCGGCCCAGCGTTACACCGAGTGCCGGCTCCAGGCGTTGTCGATGGAGATGCTCCGCGACATCGACCAGGACACGGTCGACTTCGTCGACAACTACGACGGTCGCTCGCAGGAGCCGCTCGTCCTGCCCAGCCGCTTCCCCAACCTGCTCGTCAACGGGTCTGCCGGGATCGCGGTCGGGATGGCGACGAACATCCCGCCGCACAACCTGCGCGAGGTGGCCGGCGCGGTCCAGTGGCTGCTGGAGAACCCGGACGCCTCACCGGACGACCTCCTGGACGCCTGCCTGGAGCGGGTCAAGGGTCCTGACTTCCCGACCGGAGCGCTCATCGTCGGCCGGGACGGGATCGGGGACGCCTACCGCACCGGTAGGGGCTCGATCCGGATGCGGGCCGTCGTGGAGGTCGACGAGGACGCCCGAGGCCGGGCGATGCTCGTGGTCACCGAGCTGCCCTACCAGGTGAACCCGGACAACCTGGCCACGTCGATCGCCGACCTGGTGCGAGACGGCCGGGTCGCCGGGATCGCCGACGTCAGGGACGAGGGCAGCGCACGGGTCGGGCAGCGGCTGGTGATCGTGCTCAAGCGCGACGCCGTGGCCAAGGTCGTGCTGAACAACCTGTTCAAGCACACCCAGCTGCAGACCACGTTCGGCGCCAACATGCTGTCCATCGTCGACGGGGTGCCCCGCACGCTGCGCCTGGACGAGATGGTCCGCTATTACGTCGCCCACCAGGTCGAGGTGATCGTCCGCAGGACCCGGTTCCGTCTGCGCAAGGCGGTGGAACGTGCCCACGTCCTGCGAGCCCTCGGCAAGGCGCTCGACCGTCTGGACGACGTCATCGCTCTGATCCGTGCGGCCGACAGCGCAGAGGCTGCCCTCGTCCAGCTGCAGGCCCTGCTGGAGATCGACGAGGTGCAGGCCCGCGCGATCCTGGACATGCAGCTCCGTCGCCTCGCGGCCCTAGAGCGTCAGCGCATCCTGGACGAGCTCGCCGAGCGCGAGGCCGAGATCGCCGACCTGGAGGCCATCCTGGCCGATCCGGGGCGCCAGCGTCGGATCATCCGAGACGAGCTGGGGGAGGTCGTCGACCGCTACGGCGACGACCGTCGCACCCGGATCATCGCGTTCGAGGGTGACATGAGCGCGGAGGACCTCATCGCGCAGGAGGACGTCGTCGTCTCGGTCACCCGAGGCGGCTACGCGAAGCGCACCAGGACCGAGCTCTACCGCCAGCAGCGACGCGGCGGCAAGGGGGTCCGAGGTGCCGCGCTGAAGCAGGACGACATCGTCGAGCACTTCTTCGTCACGACCACGCACCACTGGATCCTGTTCTTCACCAACCAGGGTCGGGTCTATCGGGCCCGGGCGCACGAGCTGCCGGAGGCGGCCCGCGACGCCCGCGGGTCTCACGTCGCGAACGTGCTGGCCTTCCAGCCCGACGAGCACATCGCCCAGGTGCTCGATGTCCCGGACTACGAGGTGGCGCCCTACCTCGTGCTGGCAACCCGGAACGGGCTGGTCAAGAAGACCGCTCTGCGGGAGTACGACAACGGCCGCAGCAACGGCCTGATCGCGCTCAACCTGCGGGACGGCGACGAGCTGCTCGCCGCGGCGTTGCTGTTCGAGGACGACGACCTGCTGCTGGTGAGCCAGCAGGCAGCCAGCATCCGGTTCCGGGCCGACGACGAGGCGCTACGACCGATGGGTCGCGCGACCAGCGGCGTCATGGGCATCCGTCTGCGAGAGGGAGACGAGCTGCTGGCGATGGCCGTCGCGAACGAGCCGGACGCCGCGTTGCTCGTCGTGACCGACGGGGGCTACGGGAAGCGGACGGCTCTCTCGGAGTACCGGCTCCAAGGGCGCGGCGGGATGGGGGTGCTGACCGCCCGGATCACCGAGGAGCGGGGTCGCCTGGTCGGCGCTCTGGTCGTGCGGGACAGCGACGAGGTCTTCTTGGTCACCAGCGGCGGGGTCGTCATCCGGATCACCGTCAACGACCTGCGGCTGCTCTCGCGTGCGACCTCGGGGGTGCGTCTCATGGCGCTCGCCCAGGGCGCGACCGTCGTGTCGGTCGCGCGCAACGGCGAGGCCGAGGTCGAGGTGTCGCAAGCACTGGCTGAGCCCGACCCAGACGCGGGAGCGAGCGCTCTGCATGACGGTGACCCCGTGCCCGGTGAGCATGACGTTGACGGGGAACGTATGGGACCGTCGTACGGCACCGGCGATCCTCAGAGCGGCTCTGAGGACGAGCCGGACGACAGAGAGGCCGACGAGTGAGCGACGACGCCACCAGAGCGGTGCAACCGGGGTCGCACCCGGTGGACCCCCCGGAGAAGCAGGAGCGTGGGCCTCGGTTCACCTCCGGTCTGGCCGCAGCGGCCGGGCAGCTGTTCTCTGGCAACCAGGACGGACCCGGTCGCGAGGGCACCGAGAAGACGGATGCACTGCCGTCCGACCGCCACGGCTCGCTACCTCCTCGTCCGCCCACGCCCCGCCAGCCTCCTCGATCGGAGGCCCGGCCGCGGCCTCGCCCGGACGGGCGTGCGGGGCGACCGGAGCCACGTGCGGCGAAGCCCGCAGGTCGTCGGGCCCGTCTGGCCGTGAAGCGGATCAATCTCGCGTCGGTGTTCATGACCTCGCTCGCGCTGTCCGCCCTGCTGGGCATCGTCCTGGTGGTCGCTGTGGTCGTCCTCTATCAGGTCCTGGACTCGATGGGGGCCATCGGCTCGGTCAACCAGGCGCTGACCGAGATCAACATCGGTCAGCTTCCCAACAGTGGTCGCGTGCTGACCTACGCCTTCGTCCTGGCAGCGGTCGACGTGGTGCTGCTGACCGTCCTGTCGACCCTGCTGGCCGGCGTCTACAACCTTGTCTCGTCCTTCACGGGCGGGATCGAGGTGACGCTGGTCGACGACTGAGGTCGTCCTGGTAACGTCCATCGCGCCGCGAGGCGCACGGGCCTGTAGCTCAGCTGGTTAGAGCGCATCCCTGATAAGGATGAGGCCGGAGGTTCAAGTCCTCCCAGGCCCACCGTGCAGATCGATCCCTTCTCGTCAGCCAGGAGAACCCATGGGTGCTCGCTCCGCCGCGGCCGTCTTGATCGGCGGGGTGCTGGGCTGGTTGGCGTTTCGCCGTCGGGCCGACCGTCGCTCCGAGAGTGACGTCTGGACGCGCGCAGGGGCAGCACCCGACCTGCGCTGAGGGCGCGCTGGGCGTGCGGACCATCGGGCGCGGATCGGCAGGGTACGACGAGGGGCCATAGCTCAACTGGCAGAGCACCGCCTTTGCAAGGCGGGGGTTCGGGGTTCGAGTCCCCGTGGCTCCACCAAGATTGTTCGGTCACGGGCTCAAGACCGCTGCACCCCCTGCCGAGAAGGGGTTACCGGGGGGACCCCGGTCTGGTGGAGACCAGTGGACGCCGAGCCTCGGGAGCGTCGTGTCACAGCACGCAGCGGCCGCAGGCCGAGGGCCGAGCTGGTCGCGGGCGGCGTCGCTGGTCCTCGGGCTGACCCTCGCAGCAGCAGCCGCTCCGTTCGGCGTAGCGACGGCGCAGGCCTCGGCAGAGTCCCTGTCCTCGCCCATCCTGCTGGCGAGCGCAGGATCTCCCGGGGCCGTCGGGCAGCCCGAGTGGACGTTCACGACGGAGAGTGCGACCGAGTGCTCGTTCGGGTCCTCGCCGGAGGCCCCGGTCTGGACCGCCTGCACCTCGCCGTTCCGCGCGTCGGCTCCGCAGGACGGGACCTACGTGTTCCAGGTGCGCGCCCGGCAGGGCGACGAGACCTCGTCCAGCACCACTTCCAGCTATGTCCGTGACACGACGGCGACGGTCCAGCTCGAGGTGCCTGCCAGTCCCTCGTCCAACCGGACGCCGACCTGGGCGCTGCAGGTCGAGGCCGGCGCCACAGCCCGATGTGCGTTGGACGCCGTCGCGCTCGAACCATGCGGTGCTGGCTTTCAGGGTGACCTGACCGATGCCGCTGACGGCCCCCACCTCCTGACCGTCCAGGTGCTCGACGCGCTGGGCAACCGAACCACCCAGATCTCGCCGCCGTACGTGCTGGACACGACGGTGCCCGCTCAGCCGCGCGTCGCTGCCAGCATGGACGTGCGGACCGGCCGTTTCACGTGGAACATCGCCGCCGAGGACAAGGCTCGGCTGACGTGCCAGCTGTTGTCCGACGGGGTCCCTGGCACGACGTTCGCCTGCACCTCCTCGCAGGCATTGACGCTGCCTGGCGAGGGGGTCTACGCCCTCCGCGTCAGCCAGACCGACCCGGCCGGCAACATCTCCCCCACCACCGAGAGCGCCCCGACGAGCACGGACACCAGGTCGCCTGGCCGTCCGATCGTGACGGGGCCCGTCGGTCCGGCGTCCGACCGCGCCCCGGCGTGGTCGGTGAGCGCCGAGCCCGATGCCGTGCTTTCCTGCCGTCTCCTTCGTGAGGACGGCGTGCGCATCGAGGAGCGACGGCACTGCGGTCCCTCGGTCTCCTTCACCTTGCCGACGGACGGAAGCTATCTCGTCGAGGCCGTGACGACAGATGCTTCCGGGCTGCCGATCGGGGAGGTCGGCGTCTCCCTTCCGTACGAGCTGGACACGACCCCTCCGGCGATACCTGTCGTGTCGGGTCCGAGCGGCGTCGGGAGTGATCCGGCGCCACGGTGGACCGTGTCGGCAGGAGACCTGGGTGACACGCTCAGCTGCACGTTCCGCGCCCCCGACCAGACCAGGCTCCCCGTGCTCTGCGGCGCGTCAGGGGTCACGGTCGACGCCTTGGTACAGGACGGCCCCTACGTCCTGGACGTCCGCACGCTCGACCCGTCAGGCAACGTGGGCGCAACGGCGACCGTCAGGTACGTCCTGGACACGGTTTCTCCGGTGGTGCGTGACGTGCGGCTCGTGGCTCTGCGCGAGCGTGACCGAGTACGTTCGCTGACCTGGTCGTTCGTTCCCGAAGCCGGGGTCGGCGGCCGGTTGGTCTGCACCCTGACCTACGAGGCAGAGGGCTCGGGAACCCCGGTCCCGGAGCTGTCCCGGGACTGCCCCTCGTCGCCGTTCACCGTCCAGCTGGATGCGGGATGGCCGGACGGGACCTACCGCTTTGCCGTGCGCCAGACAGACGAGGCGGGCAACGTCGGGGTTCCGAGCGTGGCGTCTTACACGCTCGACACGACCCCGCCAGCACGGTCGACCTTGACGGAAGAACCCCTCGGCCCCAGCCGCGGAGCTCAGGTTGCGTGGCGACTGGCTCCCGACGCCGCGGCCGTGAGCCGGGTGTGCACGCTGCGCAGGGGGACGGAGCCGCTCGAGAGTGCCGCGTGCGACGAAGGCGTCTCCGCGTGGAACCTCGAGGCCTTCGGGGAGGGTGACTACGTGCTCGGCGTGTCTGCGTCAGACGACCTGGGCAACGTCAGCCTGTCGACCTCCCGGCCCTACACCTACGACCTTGCGTCACCCGACCCCCTGGTGTGGGACTCCTACCCGGGCAGCACGTTGCCGTTCCCCCTCGCCGAACCGGGAGAGACCGGGTCCCTGGGACATGCCGCCGCCGCCGCCCCTTTTCTGTTCCACAGCGAACCCGGGACGACGTTCACCTGCCGGTTGGCGCGCGGTGTCGAGCGGGACAACGCTCTGCTGGTGGCCGCCCGTCCGTGTGACGGCGCAACGCCTGGCGCCGGCCGGTTCGTGCTGGGTCCGGTGAACGCCTCGACCCGCGGCACCTACTGGTTGACGGTGACCGTCCATCAGACCGGCTACCGGGAGCGGGAGATGTCGGCAGTCTCGTTCGTGCTCGACCTCGAAGCCCCGGGAGCACCGGTTTTCACCCGCGGGGAAGGGTCCGGCAGCGACGCGCGCCCGCACTTCACCTGGGCTCGGCCGGCGGCAGAGGTCGACGAGCAGTACGTGGCGCTATGTCGGCTCGTGCCGGGGGCGGGGAACGCTGAGTCTGCCGGCCCGATGCG
Source organism: Mycobacteriales bacterium (assembly GCA_038236005.1). GTDB lineage: Bacteria > Actinomycetota > Actinomycetes > Mycobacteriales > SCTD01 > CANKBT01. Next base: position 9,183 of record JBBSTI010000061.1, read on the forward strand.
GCCGTGCCCCGGCAACAGCTATGACGAACCGTTGACCCGTCCTGGTCTGTGGTCGGTGGAGGTGCGCTTCGTCGACCGTGCCGGTCGCCAAGGGCCGAGCAACGTCAGCCCGACCTACCGCTACGACCTTGCTGGACCCGAGCGTCCCGACGTCCTCGGCCCCACCCGCGTTTCGGCTGCCGTGACCACACTTGTCTCGTGGTTCTTCCAACCGCCGACGGACGTCGCGCGGGTGACCTGCCGCCTCACTCGCAACGGGACGGACGTGGTGGCGGTGACGGTCTGCCCCGAGCAGGTCTTCACGCAGGATCTGGCGAGTCAGCCCCCCGGCGACTACGAGCTGACGGTGACCTACGAGACGCAGGCCGGAGCGCGCAGCTACACGAAGAACCCGTTCGCGTTCGCCGGTCGCGACGTGGAACCTCCGACGCCGGATGTTGGCGTCGCCCCGGGCGACCTAGAGCGCGGTGGTGGAACAGGCGACGGGAAAGGGGAGGACAACTTTCAGGCCAACGCTGCCCCGGACCAGGGACCCGGCCCGTCGACCCTCGGGCCCACGACACCGCCAGCCTCGGACGACCAGACCCCGCGGACCCTGCTGCCGTCGGCAGACGGCCAAGAAGCACGGCCGAACGACCCCCCGGCCACGGCACCTGCCGACGCCGCCCCGGTGCCGACGCCGGGCTCACGGACACTGCCTGCAGAGCCGCCGCGCCCGGGGCGCGTGGCCGTGGACCCACCGGACGAGGTCCTCGCAACGTCACCCGACCCCAGCAGGATCCTGGTCCCAGGCGTGCCCGGCGCGTTGGACCGCATGACGCCTCCCCTGGTGGGCGGCGGTCCGGCACGGCCGGCGTTGCCACTCGCTCTGGTCGTGACGGTGGTCCTGTTCCTGCTCGTGCACAACCGGATAGACCGTCGCGACCCCAAGCTGTCCGGGGCTCCGTTGGTCCTAGAGCCTGACCTCGAGTTCGGTCCGGCCATGCGCGCGACCCCGACGCCACCGGCCAGCGACCCACGGTCAGAGCCGAGGTCAGGATGAGCGACACCGGTGCTCGTCCCTCGTCCGTCGCCGATGCGGTCCCGGTCACCGATCGGTTCCGGGCCATGCAGCTCGTCCGCGCGGCGGGCATCGGTCTCGTCCTGCTCAGTGCTGCGGCGACCCCGGATCTGCTCGTCCCGGGACGGCGTCAGGCGGTGACTGCCACCCTGCTGTACGCCGTGGCCGTGGCCCTGGCCGCGGTACTGGCCCGGGTGATCCCCGGGTCGGTGCGACCGGTTTTCGGCGGGCTGCTCATCCTGGACGGGATCTGGCTGGTCTGGGCCGGCTATCTGACAGGTGGGCTGGACTCACCGCTGCACTACCTCATCCTCCTGCACCTTGGTGCGGTGGCCCTGATCGCCTCCTACCGGAGCGGGCTGAAGATCGCCCTGTGGGACTCCCTGCTGCTCTACGCGGTGTTCAGCGGCACGCAGAGCGGCGCGTTGCCGGGGACCGACGTGGAGCGCGGCTTCTCCCTGGAAGGCCAACGGTTGATCGTTTTCGTCGCCGTGCTGTGGCTGGTGGCGGTGTCCACCTCGGCCCTGTCCTCGGTCAACGAGCGGGAGCTCCGCCGTCGACGCATCGACCTCGAGGCGCTCACGACGCTCGCCGAGCAGCTGGAGGGCGCCAGCGGCTCGGCCGACGTGGCCCGCACGTTGCTGCATGCCTCGATCCAACACTTCTCTTTCGAGCGAGGTGTGGTTCTGGGTGGTCGAGACGGACGCCTGGACGTGCTTGCCTCCCAGGGTGCGGTCGAGGCCTGCGTGCTCTCCACGGGACACGGGCGCTCGGAGCTGGTGACCCGCGCCCACCGGGACAGGCAGACCCTGCTCGTGCGTGCGCTGGACGCGCCGTCTGACCCCTGGCTCTCGCGCCTGCTCCCGGCCGCGCGTGACCTGGTCGTGGTTCCCCTCTCCGCTGAGGGACGCCTGATCGGTGCTCTCGTGCTGGTGCAGGCCTCGTCGCGGTCAGGCCGAGGGTCCGCGGTGTCAGGGCGGCTACCACGACGCGTCGTCTTCGGCCTGGAACGCTCTGCGTCCTACGCCGCGCTCGCGCTGCGCAACGCCTGGCTGCTGGAGCAGGTGCAGCAGCTCGCGGCTACCGACGGGCTGACCCAGATCGCCAACCGCAGGACGTTCGAGGCGTCCCTGGAGCAGGAGGTGGCGCGGTCCCTCCGCAGCGGTGAGCAGCTCAGCCTGGTGATGCTGGACATCGATCATTTCAAGAGACTGAACGACGAGCGGGGCCACCAGGCTGGTGACGAGGTCCTGCGCGACGTGGCCGCGGCGTTGTCCAGGGCGTGTCGCGACGTGGACACCGCAGCCCGCTACGGCGGGGAGGAGTTCGCGGTGGTGCTACCGGGCTGCGACGCCGGCACCGCAGCCGTCATCGCGGAACGGCTCCGGCAGGCGGTGAACTCGATCTCGGTGGGCGTGCAGGTCACTGCGAGCGCAGGGGTGGCATCCTTCCCCCGTCACGCCGACGGGGCCGACGCCCTCGTGCGTGCTGCCGACGAGGCCCTTTATGCCAGCAAGCGCAACGGGCGAGACCGGACGACGGTGTCTCAGGGCGGCACACCGGACGTCGACGCCGAGGCTCTCGTGCACCGAGCGGTCCTGCAGCGCGAGCAGCGCGTGGTCGACGGCACTGCCAGAGTCATCACGCTGACCGACTGACCGACTGACCGACCGGCTTCAGGTCGTCGGACCGTCCGCCACGTCAGGACGACCGGGTCGGCGCTCGCGAAGCTCTGGCCGGTCGACCACGGCCTGCAGCTCCCCGGGCTCCTGGGCGTCCTCGGCGTCTTGCCCCCACCACCGTCGTAGCAGCAGGACGAGAGTCGCCCCGGCGACGGCCCCGGCCGCTGCAGCGACGGAGGCTGCCGGCCACAGGCGGGGGCGTGAGGTGTCCTGCTCCGGTGGGTCGAGCCGCACGGGGCCTCCAGGGTGATGGGCACGACCGTACGGTCGCTGGGTCCCGAGTGTGCCGCACGTGGCGGCCGTCGGAGCAGGGCGGAGGGCGTGTTCCACGTGGAACAATGACGAGGAGTACGACCGTCCGTGCACCCGAAGACCCTCCTGGAGAATCCCCCGTGGCCCTGTTCGCAACGATCAACACCAACCGAGGCGCGATCCGCGTCGAGCTGTTCCCCAACCATGCTCCCAAGACCGTCGAGAACTTCACCGGCCTGGCTGACGGCAGCAAGAGCTGGACGGATGCACGCACCCGTAAGCCGGGCGAAGGCGCGCTCTACGACGGGACCGTCTTCCACCGGATCATCTCCAACTTCATGATCCAGGGCGGTGACCCGCAGGGTGACGGTCGGGGCGGTCCCGGATACCAGTTCAAGGACGAGTTTCATCCCGAGCTGGCCTTCACCAAGCCTTACCTGCTGGCGATGGCGAACGCGGGTCCGGGCACCAACGGCTCCCAGTTTTTCATCACCGTCGGCAAGACGCCGCACCTGACGAACAAGCACACGATCTTCGGCGAGGTGGCAGACCAGGCCTCGCGGGACGTGGTCGACGCCATCGCGACCACGGCCGTCGACCGGGGTGACCGGCCGAAGGACGAGGTCGTCATCGAGCATATCGCCGTCGAGCGCTCCGACAGCTAACGGTGGGCGGGGTGTCGGTGCAGCCCGGCCCCGAGAGCGGCCCGACCTGCTATCGGCACCCCGACCGGGTCACCTATGTGCGGTGCACCCGGTGCGACCGACCGATCTGCGGCGAGGACCAGATCTCGGCAGCAGTGGGGTTCCAGTGCCCCGACGACGTCAGGGCCGGGAACCAGGGCCTGCGCAGGACGCGCGGAGCATTCGGGGGGCGGGAGCGCGATCGACCCCTCGTCACGCAGACGCTCGTCGGACTGAACGTGCTGGTCTTCCTGGTCACCCTGGCCGGCGGGGCGACGCTGGGACTGGGCGGCGGTGACAGCCCGCTCTACGACCATCTCGCGCAACAGCCGGTCCGCTTGGACGACGGCTCTGGACCGACCGACGGGATCGCCGACGGCCAGCTCTGGCGGCTGCTCAGCGCCTCGTTCCTGCACTATGGCGGGCTGCACCTTCTGCTCAACATGGTCGTGCTTCTGCAGCTGGGACCGGTGCTCGAGCGGGCGCTGGGCCGGCTGCGGTTTCTCACCCTCTATCTGATGGCGGGCGTGGCGGGCAGCGCGCTGTCCTACACGCTCGGCCCGGAGAACGCCCGTGCCGCAGGCGCGAGCGGCGCGGTGTTCGGCCTGGCGGCAGCCCTGCTGCTGCTGGCTCGTCATCGGCGTCAGGACACGCGTCCGATCGCGACCTTCCTGGTGCTGGGGCTGCTCATCAGCCAGACGCCGGGTATCGACCTGTGGAGCCACCTCGGCGGATTTCTAGGAGGGGGTGCACTGGCAGCCGTGTTCTACGGGGTTCCGCCCGGCCAGGGGCGGGACGTCCGCCAGGCGCTCGGAGTCGCTGCGGTTTCCGTTGCCGTGGCAGGACTGGTGGCGGCGCGTACGGCAGCTCTCCAGGGCTTTCTTGAGGGCTTTCTCCAGGGCTGAGGTCGAGACCTGCAAGGCGCGCGACGTGTTCGCCGGCTGGTGGTCGCTTGTGCCATGCTCTGCCGGTGACTGCCCCCGAGAATCAGAGCAGTCATGAGCCTTGGTGGCGTCGTCGCCGGGGAGCGATCGACACAGTGATCGCTCTGCTTGTCGTTCCTGCGGTCATCGCGATCGCCCTGCTCGCCGGCGGTGCGTTCAGCGACGACGCTGGGCCGGACGTGACGTCGCCGGAGGGGTCGATCCCGACCGAGGCGACTCCGGTCGAGGCGCCGACGGCCCCGCCGACACCGGCGCCGACACGTGCTGCCCCGTCCGCGACGCCGTCCGGCTTGTCCACCAGCACGACGCCGAGCGGCCGCACGGCCGCCACCGCGGCGCAGGTCCCGAGCTGGGGAGGGCGCTACGTGGCCGGGCGCGGCGTGACGGGTTCGGATGTGAAGGTCACCTGACCGTCTGCACGACGGGGTCCTGAACCCCGGAGCGAGAGCTGCCCGGTCGGCGGCTGCTCCGGGTTCACCCAGGGCCGGATGCGTCGAGGTCGTGACCTCAAGCCTGACGCCTGACGCTGCCGATGGACGGCAGGGTCGGCGGCTCTGCCGACAGCGTGAACAGCTTGTCCACACTGTGGACATCTCCTGGGGAGAACTACACCGTTGTCAGTCGTGACGGAGCGTAGCGAGCAGGGATCGCCCTCGACAGGACCGGCCGGCTCAGCGCCACTGCGTCGACAGCGCGAAGCCGGCGACGATGAAGCCGAATCCGATCGCCAGGTTCCCGTTGCCGAGCCCGCCGGTCAGCGGCATGCCTCCTGTGTTGTTGGCCGTCACGTAGAAGACCACCAGCCAGAGCACCCCGATGCCGAACAGAACGAGCATCGTCGGTGCGAGCCAGACCGGGCTCGGCCCCTTCTTCTTCGTGGGCCGCGCGGTGCCGGTCGTCGCCGGCGACCCGCTCTTCTTCCGCTTCTTGGACTCAGGCACAGCATCCTCCACAGCTCGGTTTGCAGGGTTAGCCTATCGGGAGCGCGCGATCAGAGGTGGCAACTCGCGGGGCGGACTGCGACGCCGGCACGACGACGCGCCCGCGTGCGTTGTTTCCACAGACCTGGTGAAGGGGGCGGCTCACGATGAACGGCGACTCCGTGCGCACGATCGTCCGAGGCCTGGGGCAGGCCTTGATGACGGTGGGGGTGGTGCTGCTGCTGTTCGTGTTCTACACGCTGTACGTCACGAACCTGTTCGCGGCGCAGGACCAGAACCAGCTCGCGGACGACCTGAGCACGCGTTGGTCGGTCCCGGCGACGGCCCCGCCGCCCCCCGGCCCGAGCACACCGCCCGTCACCGCCGAGCCGGCGCCGGCTGAAGCGCCGGCGCCCGTGGTCACCGAGCTCGGAGCGGCGTTTGCCAGGCTCTACCTCCCTTCGCTCGGACGAGGCAAGGACGACCCGATGGTGGCCGTTCAGGGCGTCTCGACGGCCGACCTGCAGAAAGGTCCCGGTCACCTGCCGGACACGGCGGCTCCCGGCGACATCGGCAACACCGTGTTCAGCGGCCACCGGACGACCTATGGCGCGCCGTTCGCTGACCTCGACAAGCTGGCGGACGGTCAGGTCGTGGTCGTGGAGACGCGTACGGACTTCTTCACCTACACGGTGACGGGCAGTCAGATCGTCGCTCCTACGGCGATCCAGGTTGCCTATCCGGTGCCGGGTGAGTTGGGAGCGACGCCGACCCAGCGGCTCCTCACCCTGACCACGTGCAACCCGAAGTACAGCGCGAAGCAGCGGCTGATCATCCGGGGCGAGCTGACCGACACCTACCCCAAGGCGTCCGGCGGGCTGCCGGCCGCCCTGACGCAGGTCTGAGATGTACACCTGGTTCTGGCGCACGCTCCCGGGTCCGACGTCGATGAAGGCGGTGCTTTCGCTGCTGACGTTCCTCGTCGTGGCGGCGCTGCTGCTGTTCGTGGTCTTTCCGGCGATCGAACCGCTGCTGCCCTTCAACGAGGTGACGGTCGACGAGACCGGCTGATCCTGGCCCCCCTAGGCCGTGCCACACTCGGACCGACGCCGGTACGGGCTGACCGATCGTCAGTCCGTCCGGCCCGATGCCGGAGCGTCGGAGGAGGCTGCCAGGTGTCCGGTCCCGCGCAGGGAGCGACGTTCTCGTACGACGAACGACCGTGGACGGCCAGCTATCCGGCCGGTGTGCCGCACGACTTCGATTTCCCGGTGGTGCCGTTGACCCGCCTGCTCGACGACTCCGCTGCCAGCTTCCCCGGCCAGCCGGCACTGGCCTTCCTGGGTGCGACCCTCACCTACCGCGAGCTGAAGGAGCAGGTCGACCATCTGGCAACCGCCCTGGCGGGCCTCGGGGTGCGCCCGGGACATCGGGTCGCGATCATGCTGCCCAACTGCCCGCAGAACGTCATCACGTTCTTCGCCGTGCTGCGGCTGGGCGCGGTCGTCGTGCACCACAACCCGCTCTACACCGAGCACGAGCTGCGTCACCAGCTGACCGACTGCGGCGCGACCGTGCTGGTCTGTCTGGACCGGGTCTACGCGACGGTGGCCCGGGTGCAGGGTGACACCGCCGTGGCCCAGGTGGTCGTCACGAGCCTGGCGGACTACCTGCCGCGTCCCGCACGGCTGCGGATGCGGCTGCCAGGTCGACAAGCCAGGCGGGTCCGGGCGCAGCTCACCACGACGGTGCCGACGGGCGCGCCGGTCGTGCGCTTCGCCCGGCTGCTGGCCTCGGCCTCGGTCCCGGCCAAGCAGGCCCGGGTCGACCCGGAGCGCGACGTCGCCGTGCTGCAGTACACCGGCGGCACCACCGGGCTGTCTCGTGGCGCGATGCTGACGCATCACAACCTGGTGAGCAACGCCTACATGAACCGGGTGTGGGACACCGGCTCGACGGTCGGTCAGGAGGTCACCCTCGGCGTGCTGCCGCTCTTCCACGTGTACGGGCTGACGGTCTGCCTGACCTCGTCGGTCCTGCTCGGGGGGATGCTGGTGCTGCTGCCACGCTTCGACCTGGACCTGGTGCTCGACGCCGTGGACCGGTGGCGACCGACGACGTTCCCGGGGGTGCCGCCGATCTACAAGGCGCTGGCCGACAGCCCGCGGGTGCGCGAGCACGACCTGCGCTCCATCCGGGTCTGCGTCTCCGGGGCGATGCGTCTGCCGGTCGACGTGCAGGAGCAGTTCGAACGCGTCACCGGCGGCCGCTTGGTGGAGGGCTACGGCCTCACCGAGACTTCTCCGTCGACGCACTGCAACCCGGTTGTCGGTCCGGGTCGCCCAGGCACGATCGGGTTGCCGCTGCCAGGCACGGACTGCCGCGTGGTCGAGCCTGCTGACCCGGAGAAGCAGGTGCCGGTCGGCGCCCCGGGTGAGCTGGTGATCAAGGGTCCGCAGGTCTTCCGCGGCTACTGGGGGCGCCCCGACCAGGCCGGGGTGTTCACCGAGGAGGGCTACCTGCTGACCGGGGACATCGTCACCATGGACGAGCAGGGGTGGTTCACCGTGGTGGACCGCAAGAAGGAGCTGATCATCGCGGGTGGCTTCAACATCTACCCCTCCGAGATCGAGCAGGTGCTCCTACGGGTGAGAGGGGTCGAGGACGCGGTCGTGGTCGGCGTCCCGGACCGCTACCGGGGCGAGGTCGCCAAGGCCTTCGTGGTCCGGGTCGCGGGCAGTGAGCTCACCGAGGAGCAGGTCATCCAGGCCTGCGCGGAGCGACTGACCGCCTACAAGGTTCCTCGGCTGGTCGAGTTCCGGGACACCCTTCCGCGGAGCACGGTTGGGAAGGTGCTGCGCCGGGTGCTGGTCGACGAGGAGCTGGACCCGGCAGCCATGACCCGGCAGCCATGACCCGGCAACCGTGACCCGGCAGCCATGACCCGGCAACCGTGACCCGGCAGCCATGACCCGGCAACCGTGACCCGGCAGCCATGAGCAGGAATCGGCTCCCCCGGTGGGTGCGCGGTCGACAGGTCGGGGTTGCGTACGCCTCGATCGTGCTGATCGTCACCGGGGTGCTGCAGGTCGTGCCGGAGGGCGCTCGGGAACGGATCGTCCAGGAGGCGAGCACCAACCTGGTCAACCTGCGGGACAAGCCGCTCACGGTGCTCGCGGCCAGCGCTTTCGTCCTCGGCTCCTGGACCTCGATCGCCCAGCTGCCGGTGCTCGTGCTCGGCTACGGGGCCGTGCAGCGCTGGCTCGGGTGGCGTGCCTCGGTGCTGGCCGGAGTGCTGGGCCATGTCGGCGCCACCTTGTTCGTCGCGGTCCTGCTGGTCACCGGGATCGCCCGCGGCGACGTGGCGCTCCGGGTCGCCGCCGAGACCGACGTCGGCATCAGCTATGGCCTGGCGTCGGTCGGCGGGCTGCTGGTGGCCCGGGTGGGCCGGCGCTGGCTCCCGGCCTATCTCGCCGGAGCCGCCGGCTACCTGGTGTACGGGCTGTTCGCGGACCGCAGCTTCACCGCCGTCGGCCACCTCGTCGCCTTCGGGATCGGGACGGCTCTAACGGTCTTCACCGGACGACATCGCACCTGAACCGACGTTGCACGTGAACCGACGTTGCACGTGAAACATGGCCCGTTCAGGCCAGCGTGGACCAGTACTCCCAGAAGCGCACCAGCGCCAGAGCGGCTAGGACGACGTACGGCAGGAACAGCCCGACCATCTGGAAGTCGGTCACGACCCGGACGAGGCCCGGCGGGGCCGGGATCACGCCGGCACGCAGGTTGCGCACCGTGACGTAGAAGGCGATCGGGATCGTCACCGCCCAGACGACCATGCAGTAGGGACAGAGCGCCCCGATCCGGTAGAGGCTCTGGAAGACCAGCCAGGCGACAAAGCCGATCCCGGCGAGCGAGCCGAGCTGCAGGCCGGCCCAGACCCAGCGCGGCAGCGTGGTGCCGGTCAGCAGGACGACCCCGAGGGTGACGACGACCGTGAAGGCGACCAGGCCCAGCATCGGGTTGGGGAACCCGAAGACCGACGCCTGGTCGGTCTTCATGATCGTGCCGCAGGACAGCACCGGGTTGAGGCTGCAGGACGGGACGTAGGACGGGTCCTCGAGCAGCTTGATCTTTTCGATCAGCAGCGTGAACGCGGCGATCAGACCGATCGCACCGCCGATCACGAGCAGCCACGCGAGTCCGCGGCCGGCCGAGGGCGCACGAGGGTCGTCCTCGATCAGTGCGTCCCGATCGACCGTGTCGGTCATGCTGCGGACTTGGCGGCCTCGACCGCCGCCTCGAGCCCGGCGGGGGAGACGTCGGTCAGCTTCTTGCCGTCGATCAGCACGGTCGGCGTGCTGCTGACGGTGCGCTGGATCTTCTGGGTGGTCTCCCGGAGCCAGTCCTCGTACTTCTTGTCCGTGACGCAGGCGTTGATCTCGCCGGCGCCGGCAGTCTTGGCGATCGAGATGAGTTCCTCGTCGGGCAGCCCGACCCCGCCCTCGGCCGGCTGCTGCGTGAACAGCGCCTTCTTGTAGGGCAGCACGGCGTCCGGGCTGGTGTCCTGCACGCAGGCGACCGCGTTCATGGCCCGGCTGGAATACTTGGTGCTCGACTGGGCGTCCAGGAACGACAGCATCCGATACTCGACCTTGATGGTGCCGTCCTCGCGCAGCTTGTCGACGGTGGCTCCGCTGGAGCCCTCGAAGGTCTTGCACGCCGGGCACTGCATGTCCTCGTAGATCGTGACGGTCACCGGGGCGGTGTCCTGGCCGCGGACGATCGCGTTGTCGACGAGCCCGGCCGGTCCGGTCGCGGCGACGGTGTTGTCGACCGCGGTGTCGTTGCCTCGCACGAACAACAAGCCCATCACGCCGACGACGAGCGCGGCCACCACCGCGACGGTGACGATGTTGATCGTGCGTCGGCGCTTCGTCGCCGCCTCCTGCTGCTGGTGCAGCAGGGCCGCCTTCTCGCGGGCCTCGCTCCTACGTGTGCTCATGACGCTCCTCGCTGATGTCCGGGGCCGTCCCCGGATCGGCGTCCCGGAACTCTCGGGCCACAGCTCTACAGGCGATCGGTAGGTCGAGATAGTTCCGGAAGCTCCG
>JBBSTI010000062.1:0-19449 GCA_038236005.1 Mycobacteriales bacterium
CACGTCCACGTCCTGGTCACCCCCGACCAGCTCGCCGCCGCTGCCGCGCAGATCAACGGCGCCGGCCAGCGCACCAGCACCGGCAACGCGATCAGCGACGGCACGCCCGACGGTGCCTGCGCCTGCGACCGCGGACCGGGAGCCCCCACAGGCCCGACCTCGCTCGCTGAACTGCTCGACGCCGATCTGCTCGGCCAGCACGCCCCCGCCGCCCCGGTCCTGATCGGCAGCAGCAACCCGCTCACCCTGGGCGCGCTCCGCCGCTTGACGTGCGACGCCACGATCCACCTGACCGTCCAGCGCGACCTGACAGCCGCCCGCACGAACGGCGAGCGCACCGGGCACGACTGCGCAGAGCGCCCGCCGGGAGCCGCGCTCGGCACCCCGCCGCCACCGGGCTGGGTCTGCTCCCACCTGCGCGACCCGCTCTACGTCGGACGCAGCTCACGCACCGTCACCGGAGCGATCTTCAAAGCCCTCATCGCCCGCGACCGACGCTGCGTCGTCAAAGGCTGCCACCGACCCCCGTCAGCGTGCGAAGCGCATCATGTCGAGTGGTGGGCCAACGGCGGCGGCACCCATCTCGGCAACATGGTCCTGCTGTGTCACGCGCATCATCACGACTTGCACGACCGGGCCCAACAGCTCCCCCACCACGACGGCATCCGATGGCTCACCGAAACCGGCTGGGCCAGCGACCCACCCTGACCGGCAAGACGCCAAGGCGTCCCGCTTCGTACGTGGGTGATCTTGGCGCCGTTCCGGCGGCCAAGATCACCACGGCAGGAAAGCTTCGGTGGGTCAGAAGCCCGTCAGCGTGCGGGCCAGCTCCTCGAGCGCCTGCGCCTGCTCGCCCGCGGGGTCCAGATCGGCGCTGGAGCCGTCCCGGAAGCCCAGCTGCACCCGCGGCCCGGTATGCGCCGTGGGCTGCTCGGGGATGAGCGCCGCAGCGGCCGGGAAGGCCACCGGCGACCCGGTCATCGGGGCTGGCTCCGACGGCGCCCAGGCAGCCGGTTCCGTTTGTGCAGGGTCCGTCCGTACAGGTTCCGTCCGTACGGGTTCCGCCCGTACGGGTTCCGCCCGTACAGGCTCGGTGTAGGCAGGCTCCGCACGCACCGGCTCGCGATGCTCGTGCAGGACGGGCGTCACGGGAGCGGCGGCCGCCGTTGCCAGCGCGGGCGCGTCCTGCCCGGGCACGTCCTGCCCGGTCGTCGCCTGCCCGTAGGTGACCTGCGCCGAGGTGGCCAGCTCCGGGTGGGCGTCGAACCAGTCGAGCAGCTCGAACGCATCGGTCGCGGGTGCCTCGGTCTGCGACGACGCCGAGGGCTGCGCCGGCGGGGTCGCAGGCGAGGCCGCAGACGGGGGCGCAGGCAGGGGCGCAGCTTTGGGGGCCGCCGAGAGCGGACGGGCCAGCGGCGGTGGCGCGCCAGGCAGGATGTTCTGGGCGACGGGGAAGAGCCGCGGCGGCTCAGGTTCCGCCGCGTCGGGAGCGCCACCCGAGCGAGCGGCCGGCTCGTCGAGGTCGGCGAGCTCGCCGCTCCAGGACCCCGGGTTCCCGCCCTCGACGGACCCGTCGTCCCGTACCTCGACCGATCCCTCGACCGATCTCTCGAGCAGGGGTTCCACCGGCGCCTCGACCGGCGCGACGACTGCCGGTCGACGGGCCGCCTCGGCCTCGGCGACGGTCATGCCCGGCCTGACGACGATGCTCGGGATGGCTGTCACCGCCAGCCCGAGCTCGCGGCGCCCGAGCCCGTGCTTGTTCGCCGGCGGGATCGACGGCTTGTGCGCGGACGGCTTGTGCGCCGATGCCGTCGGAGGAGGTGGCTTCGCTGCCGGCGGGGACGACTGTCCCGGAGCCTCGTCCGCGGCGAGCCGGGGTGCGGGGTCGCGCGGCGCGGCGGTGTCCGGACCCGCTTGTCGTCCCCGCCGCCAAAACCCGAAGAGCTTCACGAGCCGACCCCGACCGGGGCGTCGATCGCGTCGACGACCGCATAGAGCAAGGCAAGCAGGACCGCCTTCACCGACTCGCGGTCAGTGGCATCACAGGGGACGACCGGCACGTCGGGGGCGAGCTGCAGCGCCTCGCGTACGCGCTCCTCGCCCTCGGGGTCCAGGCCCTCGGCCCGGTTGAGCGCCACGACGAACGGCACCCGGGCCATCTTGCGGAAGGCCTCGAGGATGCCGACCGACTCCTCGAGGGAGTCGGGCCGGCTGCTGTCGAGCAGCAGCACGTAGCCGAGCATCCCTTCGCCGAGGATCTCCCACATGAAGTCGAACCGGTCCTGACCGGGCGTGCCGAACAGGTAGAGCACCAGGTCCCGGTCGATCGTGATGCGGCCGAAGTCCATCGCGACCGTCGTCTCGGCCTTGCGCGACCGGGTGGTGTCGGTGATGTCCTTCTCGGTGGACAGCACGGTGATCTCGCTGATCGTACGGATCAAGGTGGTCTTGCCCGCCGAGAACGGTCCGGTGACGACGATCTTCACCGCCTGCCCGCCGTGCCTGCGTCGCCCGCCTCGCGGGTTGGTCGTTGCCATCTAGAGACCTCTCACACCAGCGATGAGCCGCAGCAGCAGGCTCTTGTTGACGGACGGGTCACGCAGCACCGGGAAGGGCTGCGCGCTGTGGTCGGGGGCCAGCGCGGCCGATCCGTGGGTGCCGCCGACGACGGGACCGGTCGGGCCGGCAGAAGGGTGCGCACGAGCGCCGGCAGTGACGGAGTGCTCCCGGTCCGCGTGCTCGACCCGGCGGGTCGGGGTGAACGGTTCCGGTCGCTCCGGGATCACCTGGGCCGGGATGCTGGCCAGGGTCTGAGGGGGCCTGCCAGACGACCCCGCCGCTTCGGTGGCTCCGGGTGCCGCAGCTCCGGATGCCGTAGCTCCGGATGCCGCCGCTCCGGTCACTGCCACGTCGTCGTCGAGCTCACCCTCCAGGGCCGCGAGCAGACGCTGACGTCGTACGACCGCCCCGGTCGCGTCTCCGTCGCCCGGCGTGTGCACGACCAGCAGCCCTCGGGCGACCATGCCGGCGAGCGCCTTCACCAGGGCGAAGTCACCGCGGCCGTAGAACTCGGCCAGCTGCGCCACGCTGCGGTGCCCGTCGACCAGACCCAGCAGCTGCCACTCGGCGGCGTTCAGCACCGGCAGCTCCGACGGCGCCGGGGCGAACGAGACCAGCGCGTCGGGCGCTGGCACGGCCGCGGTGAGGTCGGCCCACTCGGCGATCCGCCGCTGACCCTCGGCCATGAGGGCGTCGACCGGGAGCCGCAGACCGACATCGTCCGGATCGGGGTCGTCGACCAGGAACACGAACCCGCCGGACGCCCAGCGCAGCAGGTCGAAGACCGCGTCGGTGGCCTGCTCCCCCGCCACCTCGTGCACGACGTCGTCAGACAGGCCAGACTTCTCCACCAGCGTGCGGCCGAGGCCGACGGCAGGGTCCTCGAGCACTGCCTCGACCGAGGACGCCAGCGCCTCGTCGCCGACGAGCCCCGCGCCCACGAGCCGACGGCCGAGGGCCTGACGTCGTACGTCCGAGCGGGCACCGGTGACCGAACCCTGCTGCAGGTGGATCATGCCGTGCTGGCTCATGGACGGCTGCCCGCCAGGCTGCCCGGCCCGCTTCAGGTGGAGCGTGCCGCTCTTCTTCGTCATGCTGAGCAGCGAGAACACGTCGGCCAGGCTGAACGCGTCGAGCGTGCCTTCGAGCTTCATGCCGCGAGCCTCTCGAGGGTCGGGGGTCGGGGGATCATCAACGAGGCTCAGGACCAGCGGGGCGGCTCACCCGGCAGCACCGAACCGACCGGGTCGTACGAGGACCAGGCGCTCGTCGGGACGTCCAGCGCACTGACGGAGTCCCGGGTGGCCTGGGCGGGCACCGGCGGCAGGGCTGGCACCGGGGGAAGGGGCGGTGCGTACACGGGCGGCGCCGCGTCGACCGGCGGGGGCGGAGTGGCGACGAAGGGAGCCGCGTACGAGGAGGCGGGCTGCGGCTGGCTGTGCGCCGGCTGGGCAGGCACCGACTGGCCAGGCACGGTCGGCTCCGGTGCCGGGTCCCACTGCGGCTGCTGCGGCTGGGGCGCCTGTGACGGCGACGGCGACGCGGACTGCTGCTCCGACCGCGCCTGGGGCTCGTCCTCAGCCTGCAGCACGCGGCCGACGGTGGCGGCGGCGCGGCGCACCTCATACATCATCATGCCGACCTTGGCGCCCTTGGCGGCCACCGCGACCAGCACGGCCTCGTCGTCGCAGCTGATCAGGAAGACCGTGCCGTTGTCGCCCTCGATGTAGACCTGGGACAGCTCGCCGCGCCCGAGCCCCTCGGCGGCGCGCTCGCCGAGCGACAGCAGGGCCGCGCTCATGGCGGCCACCCGGTCCTCGTCCATCGACCCGGGCAGCGCGGAAGCCATCGGCAGGCCGTCGAAGGACACCACTGCCGCTCCCTCCACCTCCGGCGTCTGGGCCAGCAGCGTCGTCAGGACGCTGTCGAGCCGGACCGAGCGGCTGGCGCCCTCGAGGTCGGCGTGCACGAGACGATCAGACGACTGGGCGGCCACAGCAGCTCCCGAGATTCGGTGAAGGGACTGCCGATGTCTTCGACGGCTGCCGCCGGTCCCTTGAGCCCAGGCCGGATTCAGGCCAGCAGCATCAGGTCAGCAGCATTCAGATCAGCAGCATTCAGATCAGCAGGGCTGGCGGCAGGGCGGCGCGCATCGCCTCGACCGGCGCGGTCCGCCCGGTCATCAGCTCGACCTGCGCGGCTGCCTGGTGCAGCAGCATGACGGCGCCACCGACCACCGGCCCGGCCCAGGCTGCGGCGAGCGGGGTGGGCCAGGGGTCGTACGCGACGTCGAGCAGCACCCCCCTGGCCACCCCGGCGAGCGCGGTCGTGGCGGTCACGGTCGCCATGGCCCCGGCCGGAACCGTGCTGATCACCACGTCCGCCACGGTCAGGTCGCCCTGCTCGAACGTGCGGACCTGCGGCGTGACGTCCAGGCGCTCGGCCGCTTCTCGCAGCCGGCCGGCTCGGTCGAGATCGCGCACGAGCACGACCGGCGACCGTTCTCCCAGGGCGGCGAGCGCGGCGAGCGCGGACGCCGCCGTCGCTCCGCCTCCGAGGATCACGCCCGTCCCGCAGGCGAGCACCCCGCGCTCGGCCAGCGCTGCAAGCATGCCGGCCACATCGGTGTTGTCGCCCCGCCGGCGGCCGTCGCCGAGCAGGATCGTGTTGGCGGCGCCGGTCTGCTGCGCGAGGTCGCTCACCTCGTCCAGCAGCGGGAGCACGGTCTGCTTGAGCGGCATCGTCAGCGACAGCCCGGCCCACTCCGGTCCGAGCCCGTCGAGAAAGTCCGCGAGACCGGTCGCGGTCACGTCGTGGGCGTCGTACGCCCAGCCCAGGCCCAGGGCGGCGTAAGCGGCCCGGTGCAGGGCCGGGGACAGGCTGTGCGCGATCGGGGAGCCCAGCACTGCCGCCCGCCGGGACGCGCTCAGAAGATGCCTTCGGCCTGCGCCTTGTTCTTCGCGTTGAGGAAGTCCTGGTAGTTGTCGGTGAAGAACGACGAGCCGTCGGTGCTCTGGAGCACGAAGTAGATCAGGTTGCCGTCCACCGGGTTGACGGCCGCCTGCAAAGCCGCCTGGCCGGGCGAGCCGATCGGGGTCGGCGGCAGCCCGGCGTACTTGTAGGTGTTGTAGGGCGAGTCGATCTCCAGGTCCTTCGTCGAGACCTGCAGCGACGTGTCTTCCTTCTTGGCGTAGTTGACGGTCGAGTCGAACTGCAGCTTCATCCCGTCGGCGAGCCGGTTGTAGACCACCCGAGCCACCTTCGACCGGTCGGCCGGGAAGGCCGTCTCCTTCTCGATGAGGCTGGCGGTGATGAGCACCTCGTACGGCGTGCGACCCAGGGCCTTCGCGCCGGCCTCCAGCCCCACGTCCTGCGCGGCCTGCTGGTAGCGAGCGACCATCATCGACAGCATCTCGGTGGCGGTGGTGCCGGGCTGCACCTCGTAGGTGGCCGGGAACAGGAAGCCCTCCAGCTGCCCGTCGGCGTAGGCCGGGACGCCCAGGGTGGAGGGATCTGCTGCCGCCGCGTCCAGTGCCTCCTTCGTCAGATTCGTCTGGTCGGCGATCTTGGTCAGGGTGTCCTCGAGAAAGGTGCCCTCAGGGATCGTGACCCTGGTGAACGCCTTGGAGCCCGGGTCCAGGAGCAGGTCGAGCGCCGCCGCCGCGCTCATCTGGGAGCGCAGGTTGTAGGCACCGGGCTGGATGGAACGGGACCGCTCGTTCGCGGCCGCTGCCGTGACGAACGCCTCCCGGCTCTTGACCACATCCTTGGCCTGCAGCTCGGTGGCGATCATCCCGGCACTGTCGCCCTCGGCCACGGTCACGATCACTTGTCCGGTGCCGTCGCCGGCGTAGTCCGCGGGCCCGCCGCCGAAGCTGGGCAGGTTCTGCGCGATGAAGACGCCGGCACCCGCGATCAACGCGATGAAGAGCACCAGCGCGACCACGACGGCGAAAGGGTTGCGCTGACGGCGTCGCCGGGGCTCGGGACGGGCGTCCAAGACATGCGACATGACAACAACGTAACGGGTCGCGCCAGTCCCTCGCAGGCTAAATTGAAGGACGGTTCGCAGGAGAACGGTCCAGCCAGCCTTGCAGCAGCGCGACGGCAGCCGCCTGGTCGATGACCGCCCTGGCCGACCTGCCGCGCTTGCCGGAGGCGCGTAGCGCTGCTGCGGCGGCAACGGTGGTGAGCCGCTCGTCCACCAGCTCGAGCGGCAGGTCGGTGAGGGCGCGCACGGCCTCGACCCAGTCGCGGGCCATCTGGGCGCTGGCCGACACCGACGCCCCGGACAGCGAGGTGGGCAGGCCCACCAGGACGAGGACGGCCCCGCGCTCGACCGCCAGATCCACCACCCGGCGGTGCCCCGGGGCCACGACGGTCTCGACCGGCGAGGCGAGGATGCGGTGCGGGTCGCTCGCGGCCACCCCCACCCGCACCGTCCCGACGTCGACCGCGAGCACCACCCCCGGCGGGCCGGCACTGCGGTGCTCAGGCACGACCTGGTCGTGCGACACCTGCTCCGGCACGACCTGATCGTGCGGGACCGGACCGGTCAGGACGCCGCGACCCTGCCGACCAGCTGCTCGGCCCGGTTCAGCGCGACGCCGATGCCGGCGGCGTCGCTCCCGCCGCCCTGGGCCACGTCGGCCTTGCCGCCACCCTTGCCCCCGACCGCCTGGGCGGCCTCACGCAGGATGTCGTGGGCGGACAGCCCACGAGCCTGGCCGGCCTCGTTCACGGCGGCGACCAGGCTGACCCGGTCACCGCCGGCCGCGACGAGGACCACGCCGGGCCGGTCGCCGGCCAACCGGCCACGGATGTCCAGGGCCAGGCTGCGCACGAGATCGCCCGGGGTGGCGTCCGGTGCCTGGACCGCGACGAACGCGACGCCGGACACGTCGATGGCACCGGTCGCCAGCTCGGCCGCCTGCTGCAGGACCTTGCCGGCCCGCAGCTGGGCCACCTCGCGCTCGGCGTCCTTGAGCCGGGCGAGGGTGGCGGCGATCCGCTCCGGCAGCTCCTCCGGGCGCACCTTCATCGCCGCGGCGACCCCGGCGAGCAGGACGTGCTCGCGCGCCAGGTGCGCGTGGGCGTCCAGTCCGACCAGGCCCTCGACCCGGCGGGTGCCCGAGCCGATCGAGCCCTCGCTCAGCAGCGTGATCGTGCCGAGCTGGCTGGAGCGGGCCGCGTGCGTGCCGCCGCACAGCTCCCGGGCGTAGTCGCCGACCTCGACGACGCGGACCTCGTCGCCGTACTTCTCGCCGAACAGGGCGATCGCCCCGAGTTTTTTCGCCTCGTCCTGGCTGGTCACGAACGCCCGCACCTCGAGGTCGGCCAGCGTGATCT
This sequence comes from Mycobacteriales bacterium, assembly GCA_038236005.1. GTDB lineage: Bacteria > Actinomycetota > Actinomycetes > Mycobacteriales > SCTD01 > CANKBT01. The sequence continues at coordinate 7,912 of JBBSTI010000062.1, forward strand.
CGTTGATCTCCTGCTCGACGTCGCGCAGCACGCTCGCCGGCACCTGACCGGGCGAGGAGAAGTCGAAGCGGAAGCTTCCGGGCCGGTTCTCCGACCCGGCCTGGGTAGCCTCCTGCCCGAGCGCCTTGCGCAGAGCGGTGTGCACCAGATGGGTCGCGGTGTGCGCGCGAGAGATCGCCTTGCGACGCTCGACGTCGACCTGAGCCTGAGCCTGTGCGCCCACCTCGACCGAGCCTCGACGTACGAGCGCGCGATGCACGACCAGGTCCGGGAGCCCCTTCTGGACGTCGACGATCTCCAGCTCGGCGTCGCCGAGGACCAGCCGCCCATGGTCGGCCAGCTGACCACCGGACTCGGCGTAGAACGGGGTCCGGTCCAGCACCAGCTCGACCGTGTCGCCCTCCGACGCGCTCTGGACCCGGGCGCCGCCGGCCAGCAGCCCACGGACCGTGGCCTCGGTGACCACCTCGGTGTAGCCGGTGAACGCGGTCGCTCCGGCCACCTCGAGCAGGTCACGGTAGGCGCTGGTGTCGGCTCCCCCGCCCCGCTTGGTGCGGGCGTCGCTCTTGGCGCGGTCCCGCTGCTCGCCCATCAGGCGCTGAAAACCCTCGGTGTCGACGCTGAGCCCCTGCTCGGCCGCCATCTCCAGCGTCAGGTCGATCGGGAAGCCGTACGTGTCGTGCAGGGCGAACGCCCGGTCGCCGCCGAGCACCCCGCTGGCCTTCGCGGCCGGCACCGCCTGGTCGAACACGGCCGCGCCGGTCTTCAGGGTCTCGAGGAAGGACCCCTCCTCACCCACCAGGACGGCGTTGATGCGCTCGGTATCGGTGACCAGCTCGGGATACTGCGGGCCCATCGCCCCGATCGTGGCCTCGATCAGCGGGGCCGCGGAGCCGTCCGGGGCGCCGAGCAGCCGCATCGCGCGGACGGCACGACGCACGATCCTGCGCAGGACGTACTCGCGGCCCTCGTTGCCGGGCCGGATCCCGTCACCGACGAGCATCACGGCCGTACGCACGTGGTCCGCGACGATCCGCAGCCGGACGTCAGCATCCTGGTCCTTGCCGTACGTCACGCCAGCGATCTCGGCGGCCCGGTCCAGGATGGCCTTGCTGGTGTCGATGTCGTAGATCGAACGGGCCCCCTGCAGGATCGCCGCGAGCCGCTCCAGGCCGAGCCCGGTGTCGATGCTCTTGGCCGGCAGCTCCCCCAGGATCGGGAAGTCCTTGCCGGCGCCGGCGCCCCGCTCCTCCTGCATGAAGACCAGGTTCCAGACCTCGCGGAACCGCTCGTCGTCGACCGCCGGTCCGCCGTCTCGGCCGGCGTCCGGCCCGAGGTCGTAGAAGATCTCCGAGCACGGCCCGGAGGGTCCCGGGGCGCCGGTGGACCAGTAGTTTGTCGACATGTCGAGACGCTGTAGCCGCTCGACGGGGAAGCCGACGTCCCGGGTCCAGATGTCCGCGGCCTCGTCGTCGGTCTCGAACACCGTGACCCAGAGCCGGTCGGGGTCCAGGCCGTAGCCACCCGCGTCGAGAGACCCGGTCAGCAGCTCCCAGGCCAGCGGGATCGCCCGCTCCTTGAAGTAGTCGCCGAAGGAGAAGTTGCCGGCCATCTGGAAAAAGCTGCCGTGCCTCGTCGTCTTGCCGACCTCGTCGATGTCCAGGGTGCGTACGCACTTCTGCACGCTGGTGGCCCGCGGGTAGGGCGGCTGCTGCTGGCCGAGGAAGTAGGGCATGAACGGCACCATCCCGGCGACCGTCAGCAGCAGCGCCGGGTCGGGGCTGATCAGCGAGGCGCTGGGGACGACGGTGTGCTCACGGTCGCCGAAGAAGTCGAGGAAACGACGGCGAATCTCGTCGGACTGCATGATCGGGTTCCCCTAGCTAGCTGTCGATGACGTCGGCCGAGCCGTCGAGGCCGAGCGCCTCGCGCAGCTCGCCCTCGCGCTCTGCCATCCCGGTCTTCATCTCCGCGGTGAACTCCCGCAGAGCGGCCGTCAGGTTGGCGAGCCCGCCGCTGGCCCGCTCCTGGACGCTGGCCGGGGCGTAGCGCTCAGCAGCCGAGGACAGCTTGCGCACCACCAGGATGCCGACAGTGGCGCCCAGCGAGATGTAGAACAGCCGCCGGGTCACGCGGGCTTCCTGTCACGGGGCTTCTTCAGCTCAGCCTTGACCTGCTTGGTCACGTCGGCCTTGTCGCGGTTGCCAGCAGCTTTGCGTACGCCGTAGGAAAAGGCGGCAACCTTGATCACCGGGCTGCCGACGGTCGCGGCGAACAGGCTCGTCAGGCTGGACAGGTTGCTCGTCATCGACTGCACGTTGGCGGTGATCGCGTCGACCCGCACCAGCTCGCCGTTGATCGAGGTCACCGTGTCGTTGGCCTTGGTGAGCAGCGGGACGGTCTCGGTGGTGATGCCCATGACCAGGCGCTGGGTCTCCTCGACCACCCGGGTCAGCTTGAAGACCAGGTAGCAGAGAAAAAGGATGATCAGGGCGAAGAACCCCGCAAAGATCAGTCCGACTGTCACTCGTGCTCCTCGATCTCGTCGTGCATGTCGTGGTGACCGGTCCCCAGCTCGTCCGGGGTGGGTGGCGCGGGGTTGCAGCGGGGCCGAAAGCCGCTCGCGACGTCCTCGGGCTCGACCCGACGGTCACCGCGCAGCACCTCGCGCAGCCCCGCGAGCCGTTCGGTGACGACACGCTCGACCCCCAGACCACGGGGCGAGTAGTACTCCCGCCCTGCGACGGGGTCCGGCGCGTACTGCTGTGCGACGACCCCTCCCGGGAAATCGTGAGGGTAGCGGTAGCCACCGACCCCCAGCTTCTTCGCCCCCGCGTAGTGGTTGTCGCGCAGGTGCGTCGGCACGGTCCCGGTCAGACCTTTGCGGACGTCCTCGACGGCCGCGGTGATCCCGGCGATGACGGCGTTGCTCTTGGGCGCCAGCGCCAGATGGATCGCTGCCTGCGCCAGGTTGAGCCGCGCCTCGGGCAGCCCGATCAGCTCCAGCGCCTGGGCCGCCGCCACCGCGGTGGTCAGGCTGGCCGGGTCGGCGATCCCGATGTCCTCGCTGGCGCTGACCACCATCCGACGGGCGATGAAGCGCGGGTCCTCCCCCGCCTCCAGCATCCGGGCCAGGTAGTGCAGGGTCGCGTCGACGTCGGAGCCTCGGATCGACTTGATGAAGCCGCTGATCACGTCGTAGTGCTGGTCGCCGTCCTTGTCGTAGCGCACGGCCGCCCGGTCGACGGCCCGCTCCAGGCGTTCGAGCGTCACCTCTCCCGGCTCGCCGTGCGACGGCGCTGCCGCCTCCAGAGCGGTGAGGGCACGACGGGCGTCGCCCCCGGCCAGGCGTACGAGAAAGTCCTCTGCCTCAGGCGTCAGCCTGGTGCCGGGCAGCTCGCGGTCCAGGGCCCGGTGCACCAGGGCGCGGATGTCGTCGTCGGTCAGGGGCTGCAGGGTGAGCAGCAGCGAGCGGGACAGCAGGGGCCCGATCACGCTGAAGAACGGGTTCTCCGTGGTCGCCGCGACCAGGGTGACCCAGCGGTTCTCGACGCTCGGCAGCAGCGCGTCCTGCTGACTCTTGCTGAACCGGTGGACCTCGTCGACGAACAGCACGGTCTGAGCGCCGGTACTGCTGAGCGCCTGACGGGCCTCGTCCACCACCTGGCGTACGTCCTTGACCCCCGCGGTGACCGCCGACAGCTCCCGGAACCGCCGTCGGCTGCTGCGGGCGATCACGGTGGCGAGCGTGGTCTTGCCGGTGCCGGGCGGGCCGTGCAGGATCACGCTGATCGGGGCGTCGCCCTCGACCAGCCTGCGCAGCGGGGCGCCTTCGGCGAGCAGGTGCTGCTGCCCCACGACGTCGTCCAGGGTCTGCGGACGCATCCGGACCGCGAGCGGCGCGACCTTCGCCTCGGCCGCCCGCTCACCCTCGTCGAACAGCGACGCCGTGTCGCTGCCGTCGGTGCTGCCGGGGCGCGCTGCCATGAGGGCGAGCCTACGGACCGGGCTACGTCGACCGGCTGCCGTTCACGGCATGCACACGTTGTCTCGGCCGTACGCAGGTCGCAACGCGCTGAGCTGGGGCGTCGACGCGCCTGACGGCCTGTTGCCGGCACAACGTGTGCGGACGTTGCGCCCAACCGGCGGCCGTGTCGCTCTCGCGGCCGGTTGTGGACAACCCGCGCGGCTCCCCGGGGTGGGTCACGCTCACCCCGTGACCCACCCGTCCTCCGCATACGGGCCCAGAACGGCCCCCGAGCCCGAGAGCCGCTCGGCAGCCGCGCTGCGATCCGCCGGCCGCGACGCGGTCCTCAGCCATGAGACGGCGGCCCGGCTGCATCGCCTGGAGCTGGTCGTTCCTGGCGACGCACACCTCACCGTCGGTCGAGACCGAAGCCGCCGCCTGGTCGACGGGCGGCACACACACCGCCGTCCGCTCGACCCGGACGAGCGCACGAGCGTCGATGGGCTGGCCTGCACGTCGGGGCTGCGTACGGTCCGCGACCTCGCCCGCAGCCTGCCGCTCGGGGAGGGCCTCGCGGTCGCCGAGTCAGCGCTGCGCCGAGGCTTGCTCACCCAGGCTGCGCTGACCGCCGACCTGGGCTCGACCCGGGGAGGCGGCGCTGCGCGCGCCCGCCTGCTGGTGCCGCTGCTCCACCCACGGTCCGACTCGGTCCTCGAGAGCCTCGCGGCTGCGGCGTTTCACGAGCACGGCCTGCCGCCGCCGGTGCGCCAGCACGAGATCAGCGACTCCCGCGGCGTCCTGGTGGCACGGACCGACTTCTGCTGGCCGTGGGCCCGGCTCGTCGTCGAGGTCGACGGGTTCGCCTTCCACAGCGACCGGCGGGCCTACCGGCGCGACCGAGAGCGGTCGAACCGACTGTGCCGACTCGGCTGGCGCGTGCTGCGCTTCACGTACGGGGACATCAGAACGCGCCCCCAGGTCATGGCCGTCATGATCCGCGGGTGCCTGGCCTCGTCAGCCTGAGGTGACGCCTTCTTATCCTGGGCCGGTGCGTGTGACCCCCCTGACCTCCGCGGCCGAGGTGCTGCTCGCCACCGACCACGACCCGTACGCCCGCAACACGTTCCGCGGCGCGATGGTCCGCGGCTGGTCGACCGACGGCGCGACGGCCTGGCTCGGCACCGACATGCTCGACCCGACGACCTACCTGTCAGCGCTCGGCGACCCGGGCATCGTCGGCGAGCTGGTCGGCGAGGTGCTCGACCAGCTGACCTACCGACAGCAGGTCACTCTCCCTCGAGGCGCCGGCGCCCGGCTGCCCGCGTGGGTCGGGCTGGCCGGGACGCCGTGGGACTTCCGGTGGCTGGACGTCGCTCCCGATCTCCAGGCAGGTGAGGAGCTGGTCGCTCCGGTCACCGACCTGCAGGCGGTCCAGGCGCTGCTCGACGTGGCGAGCCCGGACGCCACGGTCGTCCCGGGTCACCCGCGCGACCGCGGCTGGGTGGGGATCACCGGACCGGACGGGTTGCTCGCAGTCGCCTGCGACACCTCGACCGGCGACGGGGTCGGGCACCTGAGCTCGATCGCGGTCCACCCTGGCTCACGCGGTAAGGGCTTCGGCGCGGCCGTGACCGCCGCGTTGGCCCGGCGTCAGCTCGACGCGGGCGCCGACCTCGTGGGCCTGGGGATGTACGCCGACAACGTGGCTGCGCGGGGCTTGTACGACGCCCTCGGCTTCCACGACGACCACCGGTTCACCAGCGGACCGCTGCAGGTCCGCGGTCGCTGGTAGCCCCTCGCCGCCGCTGGCACCTCGCACCTCGCGCCTCGCAGCCCCGCAGCCGACCGCACCTCGCGCCTCGCAGCCCCGCAGCCGACCGCACCTCGCGCCTCGCAGCCAACCGCACCGTCATCAGTGGTTCCCCTGATGACGGGTGGGGTGCCGGATGACGGGTGGGTGCCCCGATGACGGGTGGGTGCCCCGATGACGGGTGGGTGCCCGGCTCACGTCCTCGACAGCTCAGCGGTTCTCGGGCTGCTGCTCGGACTGCTCGGGCTGCTGCTCGGACGGGTCAGACTTGACGGACGGGTCCGGCGGGTCGGGGACCCAGTCGACGCCGGCCTCGAGGCGCTGCTGGTCGGTGATCGGGGTCGGGGCACCGGTCAGCGGGTCGCCACCGCCGCCGGTCTTCGGGAAGGCGATCACCTCGCGGATCGAGTCGGCGCCGGCGAGCAGCATCACGACCCGGTCCCAGCCGAAGGCGATACCGCCGTGCGGCGGGGCCCCGAACGACAGCGCGTCCAGCAGGAAGCCAAACTTCTCGTGCGCTTCCTGCGGCCCGATCCCCATCACGTCCAGGACCCGCTGCTGCACGTCGGCCCGGTGGATACGGATGGACCCGCCACCGATCTCGTTGCCGTTGCAGACGATGTCGTACGCAAAAGCCAATGCCGCGCCGGGGTCGGTCTCGAAGCGGTCCACCCACTCCGGGGTGGGCGAGGTGAAGGCGTGGTGCACGGCGGTCCAGGCGCCACCGCCGACCGCGACGTCTCCGGCGGCCTTGGCGTCCCCTGCCGGCTCGAACAGCGGCGCGTCGACCACCCAGGTGAACGCCCACGCGTTCTCGTCGATCAGGTCGCACCGCTTGCCCACCTCGAGCCGGACGGCGGCCAGCAGCCCTCGGGCCGCCCCGGCCTCACCGGCGGCGAAGAAGGCGCAGTCGCCCGGCTGGGCGCCGAGGTGCTCGGCCAGCCCGGCCCGCTCGCTGTCGGAGAGGTTCTTCGCGACCGGGCCGGTCAGCTCGCCGTCCTCGCCGAAGATCACATATGCCAGGCCCCGGTGTCCGCGCTGCTTGGCGAACTCCTGCCAGGCGTCGAAGGTGCGGCGCGGCTGCGCGGCTCCGCCCGGCATGACGACGGCGCCGACGTAGGCCGCCTGGAAGACCCGGAACGGCGTCTCCCGGAAGTAGTGGGCGCACTCGACCAGCTCGCACCCGAAGCGCAGGTCCGGCTTGTCGTTGCCATAGCGGCGCATCGACTCGGCGTACGTGATCCGCGGGATCGGCAGCGGCACCTCGTGATGGATCAGCGCCCAGAGCGCAGCGACGACCTGCTCACCGACCGCGATCACGTCGTCCTGGTCGACAAAGCTCATCTCGACGTCGAGCTGGGTGAACTCGGGCTGCCGGTCCGCGCGGGAGTCCTCGTCGCGGTAGCAGCGGGCGATCTGGAAGTAGCGCTCGAGCCCACCCACCATGAGCAGCTGCTTGAACAGCTGAGGCGACTGCGGCAGCGCGTACCACGACCCGGGCTGCAGCCGCACCGGGACGACGAAGTCGCGGGCACCCTCCGGAGTGGACCGGGTGAGCGTGGGAGTCTCAACCTCGACAAAAGACTGAGACAGCAGCACCTTGCGAGCCGCGGCGTTGACGTCCGATCGCAGACGCATGGCCGCCGCCGGGCCGGACCTGCGCAGGTCCAGGTAGCGGTAGCGGTAGCGCACGTCGTCGCCCACGGTCAGGTCGTCGTCCAGCGGGAACGGGAGCGGCGCCGAGGTGGACAGCACGTTCAGCGTCTCGGCCACCACCTCCACCGCGCCGGTCGCGAGCGTGTCGTTCAGGCTGCCCTCGGGCCGCTCGCGCACCTCCCCGACCACCTGGACGCAGAACTCGCTGCGCAGGTCGCGGGCCAGCTCGTCGCGCACGACGACCTGGACGATCCCGCTGGCGTCACGCAGGTCGAGGAAGGCCACGCCGCCGTGGTCCCGGCGACGGGCCACCCAGCCGGCGAGGGTCACGGGCTGGCCGGCTTGCCCGAGTCGCAGCTCGCCGCAGTCGTGGGTGCGCATCACAGCAGGTGCTCCTGGAGGTAGGTGGTGAGGTCGGCGAGCGCGACGGTGGTCTGCTCACCGGAAGCGAGGTGCTTGACCGGTACGGTGCCGGCCTCGAGGTCACGGTCGCCGAGCACGACGGCGTACGCAGCCCCGCTCCGGTCTGCGGCTTTCATCGCACCCTTGAGGCCGCGGGTGCCGTACGCGAGGTCGGCAGCGAGGCCGGCGGCCCGCAACGACGCGACGAGGCTGACGGCCGAGGTCTTGGCAGCGGCGCCGAGCGGGACCAGGAAGGCGGCGAGCCCCGGTCCTTCGGGCGGGGGGACCTGCTCGGCCTGCAGCGCCAGGATCGTGCGTTCGACCCCGAGGGCCCAGCCGATCCCGGGCAGCGGCGGGCCACCGATGGCCTGCGAGAGCCCGTCGTAGCGGCCGCCTCCCCCGACGGCGGACTGCGCCCCGAGCCCGTCGTGGACGAGCTCGAAGGTCGTCCGGGTGTAGTAGTCGAGCCCCCGCACGAGCCTCGGCGCGGCCTCGACCGGCACCCCGAGGTCGTCCAGGAACCCAAGCACGGCCGCGTGGTGCTCAGCGCAGGCGCCGCAGAGCGCGTCGATCATCAGCGGGGCGCCGGTCAGCTGGGCCTGCACCTCGGGTCGCTTGTCGTCCAGCACCCGCAGCGGGTTCAGCTCAGCCCGGCGGCGGGTGTCGGGGTCCAGGTCGAGGCCCTCGAGAAACAGTGCCAGCGAGGCCCGGTAGTCCGGTCGGCACTGCTCGTCCCCCAGCGACGTCAGCAGCACGCGCACCCTGGTGAGCCCGAGCCCGGCGAACGCCTGCCACGCCAGCGCGACCACCTCGGCGTCCAGCGCCGGGTCGTCGACGCCGAGCGCCTCGATGCCGACCTGCTGAAACTGCCGGAACCGGCCGGCCTGCGGACGCTCGGCGCGAAACATCGGTCCGGCGTAGCGCAGCTTGACCGGTAGCGCGCCGTGCTCCAGACCGGCCTGAAGGGCGGCCCGCAGCACTCCGGCGGTGCCCTCTGGCCGCAACGTCAGAGACCGGTCACCGCGGTCGGTGAAGGTGAACATCTCCTTGCTGACCACGTCCGTCGACTCCCCCACCCCGCGGACGAACAGCTCGGTGTCCTCGAAGATCGGTGCCTCGACGTAGGCGTAGCCGGCGAGGACCGACGGCGCGAGCAACGCGTCCCGCACCGGGAGGGAGGCAGAGCCGGGCAGCACGTCGTACGTGCCCTTGGGCGCCCTCATGGACGCGCCCACCTACAGGCCCCGCGACGGCGGCGGGACCAGGTCGCGCAGGTAAGGATTGGTCGCCCGCTCCCGCTCGATCGTCGTGGCGGGACCGTGTCCCGGCAGCACCACGGTCTCGTCCGGCAGCGGAAGCACTTTGGTCGACAAGGAGACAGCCATGGCCTCCCAGCTGCCGCCGGGAAGGTCGCACCGCCCGACGGAACCCGCGAAGAGCACGTCACCGGTCAGCACCAGGGGCGCCGCCGCCTCGCTGCTCGAGGCGGACCCCGGCATCCGGAACATCACCGAGCCCGGGGTGTGGCCGGGTGCCAGGTCCACGTCGATCCGCAGCCCAGCGATCTCGAGCGGGAGAGTCTCGTCCAGCAGCACCACGTCGTCCGGCTCGGTCCACTCCAGCCGGCCACCGAACAGCTGCGAAGACCCCGCGGACAGGTACTTGACCGGGTCGGCCAGCTGGTCACGGTCGGCGGGATGGATGTAGGCCGAGATCCCCCGTGCACCGCAGACCGGCGTCACGGAGAACGTGTGGTCCAGGTGCCCGTGCGTCAGCAGGACGGCTACCGGCTGCAACCGGTGCTCACGCAACAGGTCGTCGAGCTGGTTCTCGACCCCGATCCCGGGATCCACGACAACGCACTGCTCGCCGGGACCAGCGGCAACGACGTAGCAGTTGGTGTCGAAGGCCTGGGCGGGAAACCCTCGGACGAGCACGGCGACGTCCTGTCTCTCGGAAGTTGTTGCTGCAAGCCTACTGGCGGGACGCCACCCGATTCGGGCGGGATCTTCCCTAGACTCGCTGCGTCCGGCTCGCAGCACGCGGGTCGACATCAGACAGGGGCAGCGGTGTCGAGCACCAAGCGCGACAAGGAGCTTGCGCGCATGCGGGCACAGCGTCAGCAGGCCCGTCGTGCGGCCGAGGCAGTCAGGATCCGGCGTCGTCGCGTCGTTCTGGGCAGCGTGGCCGCCGCCGTCGTCCTGCTCTTCGTGGCCGTGCTGGTGCTCAGCAAGGTGCTCGGCAGCAGCGACGACACGCCGGCCGCCCAGGCCAGCGGGTCCCCGTCGCCGGGCTGGACGTCCTGGACAAGGTCGCTGCCGCCGGCGTAAAACCCGGCGGCAAACCGGACGACGGGGCGCCCGCGCTGCCGGTCCAGATCAAGACCGTCACGGTCGCCGCGGCCTGAGCCGCGCTAGTTCGTGACGCGGTAGGCGTCGAACACGCCCTGCACCGACTTCACCTGGTTGACCAGGTGTCCCAGGTGCTTGGGGTCGGCCATCTCGAAGGAGAACCGTGACACCGCGACCCGGTCCCGGGTCGTGGTCACGGTCGCCGACAGGATGCTGACGTGGGCGTCGGACAGCACCCTGGTGACGTCGGACAGCAGCCGGGTGCGGTCGAGCGCCTCGACCGCGATGTTGACCAGGAAGGTCGAGGCAGCGGTCGGGGCCCACTCGACCTCCACCATGCGCTCGCCGGCCTTGATCAGCGGTTGCGCGTTGCTGCAGTCGCCGCGGTGGACCGAGACGCCGCTGCCGCGGGTCACGAAGCCGACGATCTCGTCGCCGGGCACCGGCGTGCAGCACCGCGCAAGCTTCACGTAGACGTCGGTGACGCCCTTCACCACCACGCCGGGGTCGCTGCTCCTGGCCTGACGTCCGCGACGCTGGGTGGGCCGGGCAGTCTCGGCGATGTCCTCGACCGCGCCCTCGGCGCCGCCCATGGTCGCGACGAGCCGCTGGACGACGGACTGGGCGGAGATCCGGTTCTCCCCGATCTCCACGTACAAGGCGGTGACGTCGGTGGCGTGCAGCTCCCGGGCCAGCGTCGGGAGGGCATCCCCACCGAGCAGGCGCTGCAGCGGTAGGCCCTGCTTGCGCATCGCCTTGGACAGCGCCTCCTTCCCGGCCTCGACGGCGTCCTCACGACGCTCCTTGGCGAACCAGGCCCGGATCTTGTTGCGGGCTCGTGGGCTCTTGACGAAACCCAGCCAGTCCTGCGTCGGCCCTGCGTTCTCGGCCTTGCTGGTGAAGATCTCGACCACGTCGCCGTTGTCGAGCACGGACTCCAGCGGCACCAGCCGACCGTTCACGCGCGCGCCGACGCACCGGTGACCGACCTCGGTGTGCACCGCGTACGCAAAATCGACCGCGGTAGCACCGGCGACGAGGGCGAACACGTCTCCCTTGGGGGTGAAGACGAACACCTCGTTGCTGTGCAGGTCGAAGCGCAGCGCCTCCAGGAACTCGCCCGGGTCGGCCGACTCGCGCTGCCAGTCGAGCAGCTGACGCAGCCAGGCCATCTCGTCGCCCTTGACGGGCGGGCTGCCGCCCTCCTTGTACTTCCAGTGCGCCGCGATGCCGTACTCAGCCCGGCGGTTCATCTCGTGGGTCCGGATCTGCAGCTCGACCGCCTTGCCCTGCGGCCCGATCACGGTCGTGTGCAGCGACTGATACATGTTGAACTTGGGCATAGCGATGTA
>JBBSTI010000063.1:0-19398 GCA_038236005.1 Mycobacteriales bacterium
GGCTGGGTGGTGCTCTACGGGGCGCTGGACGCGATCGCCGGCGTCGGTCTCGGTTGGCAGGTGAGGCAGGCGGCCGCGAACGGGACCCCGCAGCCGAGCCTTGGCGAAACCTTCCACGTCGCCGACACGATCGGGCGCCCCGGCGCGCTGCTCCTCGCGGCCGCTGGCTTGTTCGCCGCGCTCGCCCTGCTGCGGCAGGGCCGGCTCGCGGTGCTGGGCGGGGTCGTCGTGGCGGCGGGATCGGTGGTCGTCTACGAGCGGCACGTCTTCCCGCCGACCGGCGTCCTGGGCATGGTCGCGATCGGGATCGGGCTCGGGCTGCTCGCCTGGGGCCGGAGCGATCGAAGGGCCGCTCAGTTGTCGACGAGCGCGTCCCCGCGAACCGCGTCCGGCAGGGACTCCGGCGCCGCCTCGAGCACAGTGTCGACCACCCCGTCCGGCCCGTAGGTCGGGCACTCGGCCAGCGATCCGGCGCACGGCACCATCTGCTCGACCTTGACCACGACCCCACGCAGCGCGAAGACCGCTACCAGCGGGTAGGTCACGCCGGACATGGTGAACCGCTGACGACCCTCGCCCTCGAAGCGGAACACCATCCCGGTGCCCAGCGGCACCCCGTCACGCCCGCGCAGACCGTCCGACCGGGTCTGCGGCGTGTCCGCCACCTCGGCCCGGATCGTGGTCTCACCGACCCTGACCGGCACCACGCGCAGCCCGGTCTGCTCGTAGGTCGTCGGTCGGGGCGGGACCGAGGGCGTGGGCCGGGGCGTGACTGCGCCGTCCGCAGCCGGAGCTGCGGGGGGCGTCGGGACCGTTGCGCTGCTCCCGCACGCCGCCAGCAGCGCAAGGCTCAGGCCAGCGCCGACCGCACCAGCTCGGTGACCAGCTCGGGCCGCTCCTCGATCACGAAGTGCCCGGCGCCCGGGATGGTCGTCAGGGTGGTGTCGGAGCCCAGGCGCACCACCGCGTCCTCCGCGACCGAGATCGGCAACGCTGGATCGTCGGCTCCCCATAGCAGGAACGTACCGGGCACGCGCACGTCTCCGACCGCGGTCGCGAGACCGGAGCCGGGCCGCAGGGCACCCCGCCGGGGCCGGGCGATCGACCGGTAGTAGCCCAGCACCGCTCGCACCGCGGACGGCGACGTGTAGGCAGCGGCATATTCTTCGCGCCGCTCGGCGTCCAACGGTGGGCCGTCGCCCCATCCCAGGCGCAGCATGGTCTCGACCACCCGTCGTCCGGCCACCCGGAACATCGTGTCCGGGAGCCCGGGGAGCGCGAAGACCATGACGTACCAGGACCGCCAGAGCGGCGCTGACCGGTGGTAAGGGGCGTTGGCGGCCACCAGCCGTCGCACCCGGTCGGGGTGCCGGGCGGCGAGCCCGAAAGCCAGGATCCCGCCCCAGTCGTGGCCGACGACGTCGACCTGCTCGATCCCCTCGGCGTCGAGCAGAGCGATCAGCTGGGCGACGAGCGAACCCACGTCGTACGGCCCGCTGTAGCGCGAGCCACCCAGGCCCGGCAGGTCCGGCGCCAGGACCCGGCGACCCTCGGCCAGCCCGGGCGAGACGTCCCGCCAGCAGGCCGAGGTCTCCGGCACACCGTGCAGCAGCAGCACCGGGGCGCCGTCACCGTCGCCGCTGCACCGCACCAGGAAGGACGTCTCCCCGGCGATCACGATGCGAACCCCGCCGACCGTGCGGACCTGCTCCACGTGCACTCCCCTAGCCGTAGAAGACCCGCTCGACCACTGCCCGCGCATGGCGGGTGGCGCGACGGTACTGGTCGAGAAACTCCCCTTGCTCACCGGGCGCCCGTCCGAACGCCCGGGCGACGGCGTCGAGCTCGCGTCCGCTGGACGGGATCGAGGGCACGTCCTTGCCCGCCACGAGCACCAGGGCGTCTCGGATCCGGGCAGACAGCAGCCACGCCTCGCGCAGCGCCTCAGCGTCCTCCGGGGCCACGAGCCCGGCCTCGCACGCCGCCGCCAACGCCCCGAGCGTCGAGGTGGTCCGCAGCCCCGGCACGCGGTGGGCGTGGCGCAGCTGGATCAGCTGGACGGTCCACTCGACGTCGGCGAGCCCGCCCCGGCCGAGCTTGAGCGCGAGCGCGGGGTCGCCGCCACGGGGTGCGCGTTCCCGCTCGACCCGGGCCTTGATCCGCCGGACCTCGATGACCTGCTCGTCGGTGAGCCCGCCCTTCGGGTAGCGGACCGTGTCAGCCAGCATCAGGAACCGGGTGCTCAGGTCCACGTCCCCGGCAAGCGGCGCAGCCCGCAGCAGCGCCTGGGCCTCCCAGACGTGGGACCACCGCTCGTAGTAGCGGGTGTAGGCCGCCAGCGACCGGGACAACGGTCCCTGCCGACCCTCGGGACGCAGGTCGGCATCCACCACCAGCGCAGGGTCGGGGCCGGGCACGGCGAGCAGCCTGCGCATCTCGTTGGCGATCGCGACGGCGACCCGGGCCGCGTCGGACTCGTCCGCACCGTCCGTCGGCTCGTGCACGAACAGGACGTCCGCGTCGCTTCCATAGCTCTGCTCACCTCCGCCGAGCCGACCCATCGCGATCACGGCCAGGCGTACGGGCAGGGCCTCCTCGGGGCCGCCGATCGTGCGGGTGGCTGTCGCCAGGGCCGCCTGCACGGTGGCGGCCCCGATGTCGGACAGCGCCTGCCCGACGGTGGCCCGGTCGAGCTCGCGGCCCTCGTGCCGGCCGAGCACGTCGGCCGCAGCGACCCGGAGCAGCTCCTGACGCCGCAGCGCACGTGCTGCCAGCACGGCACCTTGCGAGTCGCGCTGGCGCCCGGCGGCGGCGGTGAACGCACCGGTCAGGCTCTCCCGGCTCCGGGGCACCAGCTCCTCCCCGCCGGAGATCAGCCGGACGCCTTCAGGGGCGCGTACGAGCAGGTCGCCGGCGTAGCGCGACGAGGCCAGCAGCACCGCGAGGCGCTCGGCGACCGCGCCCTCGTCGCGCAGCGAGCGCAGGAACCACGGGGTGCTGCCGAGCGCGTCGCTGACCCGGCGGTAGGCCAGCAGCCCGGCGTCGGGGTCGGCAGCGCCGGCGAACCAGCCGAGCAGGACCGGCAGCAGGGTGCGCTGGATCGCCGCGCGTCGGCTGAGCCCCTCGGTCAGCGCCTCCAGGTGGCGCAGCGCAGCGGCCGGGTCGACGAACCCGAGCGCGGCGAGGCGGGTCCGGGCGGCCGGGGTCCCGAGCCGGCTGTCCGGGGTCGGCAGCTCGTCCATCGGCAGCTGCGCCACCGCTCCCAGCAGGGGCCGGTAGAACAGCTTCTCGTGCAGCCGTCGTACGAGGTGGCGGTAGCCGTTGCGCTCACGACCGAAGCTGTCCAGGGGCTCTTTGAGATGCCCGATCGAGCGGGCGAGCACCCGTCGGGCGTCCGTGTCGTCGGCGGCCGGGAGCAGGTGCGTGCGCCGTAGGTGGGACAGCTGGAGCCGGTGCTCGACCGTACGCAGCCACCGGTAGGCGTCGGCCAGGCTCCGGGCGTCCTCGCGGCCGACGTAACCCGCCTGGGCGAGCTGATCGAGCGCGACCACGGTGGTGCCGCTGTGCACCCGGTCGTCCGCCCGGCCGTGCACCAGCTGCAGCAGCTGCACGGCGAACTCGATGTCGCGCAGCCCCCCGCGCCCCAGCTTGAGCTCTCGGTCGGTGGCATCACCGATGAGGGTGTCCTCGACCCGGCGGCGCATGGCCTGCACGTCGGCCACGAAGCCGGGACGTTCGCTCGCCGTCCACACCATCGGTGCGACCGCAGCGCAGTAGTCCTGGCCCAGACCGAGGTCACCGGCCACCGGGCGGGCCTTGAGCAGCGCCTGGAACTCCCAGGTCTTGGCCCACCGCTCGTAGTAGGCGAGGTGGCTCGCGAGCGAGCGGACCAGTGGACCGGCGTTGCCCTCGGGCCGCAGCCCCGCGTCGACCGGCCAGGCGACCTCCGCGCAGACCCGCATCATCCCGCCGGCCAGCCTCGTCGCGGTCCGCAGCGCCGCGTCGGTGTCGTCGTCCGGGGTCAACGGCTCCGCGACCAGCACGACGTCGACGTCGCTGACGTAGTTGAGCTCGCGTCCGCCGGTCTTGCCCATGGCGATCACGGCGAGCCGGCAGGCGGCGACGCTGCCCGGCAGCTCGGCGGCGGCGTACGCGAGCGCGGCGGTCAGCATCGCCGAGGCCAGGTCGGCCAGCTCACCGCCGACATCGTCGACCCCGACCTCGCCGGTCAGGTCCCGGGCGGCCAGGCCGAGCAGCAGCCCGCGGTAGGCGGCCCGCAGCTCGTGCAGCACCGCCGGGCCCGTCCGGGTGCCCGGCTGAGCGCGGGAGCCCCAGGGCAGCGCGACGACGGGGTCGACGGCCAGGACGGCCAGCAGGGTGGCCTGCATCCCGAACAGCGACGGTCGGGCCGAGACCAGGTCGTCACGTTCCAGCAGCCGCCACGCCTCCGGGTGGCTGGCGAGGTGGTCGGCGAGCGCCTCGCTCGCGCCGAGCACGCTGAGCAGTCGGTGCCGGAGCCCGGGCTGCTCCCTGACCGCCGTGAGAAGGTCCTCCCGGTCGGGGGCGGCGGCGGCCAGGCGCTCCAGGCCGAACAGCGCGAGGTCGGGGTCGGCCACGTCGACCAGCCGCAGCAGCACCTGCTCCGCGTTCTCGTCGGTCGGCGCCCCGTCGGCCCAGAGCCTGAGGACCTCCAGCGCCGACTCGGCGGCGGGCGCGTCGGCGAAGCCTGCGCGCACCAGCCGGGCGGTGCCCTGCTGCGTCCTCATCCCGGTCCCGTCCTCACAGGGCCCGCCCGAAGCAGAGCGAGCGCGGGCTCATCCGCCACTCGCCGTAGCCGTCGATCGGCGCCCAGCCCGACGCCCGGTAGAGCGAGACCGCCTCCGGCTGGGCGTCCCCGGTCTCCAGCACGAGCCGCACCAGCCCGAGCTCGCGTCCAGCGTCCTCGAGCCCGTGGAGCAGGGTCCGTCCGAGACCGCAGCCCCGGGCGGCCGGGACGACGTACATCCGCTTCACCTCACCGACGCCCGGCGCATGGGCCCGGATCCCCCCGCAGCCGACCAGCGCGCCGTCCAGAAGCAGTACCCGGAAGGTGCCGGTCGGCGGGGCGAACGTCTGCGGGTCCAGCGGGATCCCGCCCGCGTCCGGGCTCTCGTAGCGTTCCGAGAGCTCCGCCACCATCGCCTGGACGAGGGCTTGGACGACCGGCCCGTCGAAGGGCTCGGGCCGGAGCTCGATCATCAGGCCATCGGCAGGGCGACCGGCCGCGGGTCCTGACCGCGGGTGACGGCCACGAACCGTCCGGCGACCGCCTCCCAGAGGTCGGCCACCTCGTCCAGCTCGGCGACGCCGCGGGCCAGCAGCCGCTCCGGGTCCAGGCCCACCTCGCGCACCCCGTCGGCGTCCTCGGTGGCCCAGCGGGTGAGCATCGCCTCGTCGGGCTCGACGTGGAACTGCGTCCCCCAGGCCTTCTCGCCCAGCCGGAACATCTGGTGGGGATACTTCGTGCTGCTTGCGAGCAGGGTCGCTCCCGGGGGCAGCTCGGTGATCACGTCCCAGTGCCACTGCAGGCAGATCCAGCTCATCGGGGTGTCCCAGACCAGCGGGTCCACGCCGGCCTTGTCGCGCTTGGCGACCAGCCGAGCCCCGAGCTCGGGACCGTCCTCGCCAGGTTCGACGGTGCCGCCGGTCGCCTCGGCGAGCAGCTGCGCACCGAGGCAGACGGCGAGCGTAGGGGTCTGGTCGGCCACCGCCCGGGCGAGCAGGTCCTTGGTGGCCCGCAGCCAGGGGGTGCTGCTCTCGTCGTACGCCTGCATCTTCCCGCCCATGACGACCAGCCCGTCGTACGCAGAAGCGCTCGCAGGCACCTCGTCGCCGTCCCAGGGACGGCAGGCGACCAGCTCGGCGCCGGCGCTCTCGAGCCAGGGGCCGAGCCGACCGACGGTCTCGCCGGGGCCGTGCGTCAGGACCAACAGCCGGGGGGTCTTCTGCGGGGTCTTCTGCGTCGTCATAGGACCGGGAGGTAGCGGCCGAGCTCGAACGGCGTGACCTCGCTGCGGTAGGCCCGCCACTCCTCACGCTTGTTGCGCAGGAAGAAGTCGAACACGTGCTCGCCCAGCGTCTCAGCGACCAGCTCGCTGCTCTCCATCGCGGCGATCGCCTCGGCGAGGCTGCCGGGCAGCGGTGCGATGCCGAGGGCTCGGCGCTCGGTGTCAGACAGCAACGAGACGTCCTCGAGCGCCTCTGGTGGCAGCGGATATTCGTTCTCGATCCCCTTGAGCCCGGCTGCCAAGATGACGGCGAACGCCAGGTAGGGGTTGGTGGCGCTGTCCGGGCTCCGGATCTCGACCCGGGCCGAGCCGCTCTTGTGCGGCTTGTAGTGCGGCACCCGTACGAGCGCGCTGCGGTTGTTCTGGCCCCAGCAGACGTACGGCGGTGCCTCGCCCCCGCTGACCAGCCGCTTGTAGGAGTTGACCCACTGGTTGGTGACGGCGGTGATCTCGGCGGCGTGCCGCAGGATGCCGGCGATGAAGTGCTGACCGACCGGGCTCAGCGTGCGCGGGTCCTCGCTGTTGTAGAAGGCGTTGGTGTCGCCCTCGAACAGGCTCAGGTGGGTGTGCATCCCCGAGCCCGGCTGATAGCTGAACGGCTTGGGCATGAACGAGGCGAAGATCCCCTGATCCAGCGCGACCTCTTTGAGCACGTGCCGGGTGGTCAGGATGTTGTCGGCGGTGGACAGCGCGTCGGCGTAGCGCAGGTCGATCTCCTGCTGTCCCGGGGCGACCTCGTGGTGGCTGTATTCCACCGAGATGCCCATCGCCTCGAGCATCGTGATCGCCAGACGGCGGAAGTCGTGGGTGACGTCGTGCGGGGTGAGGTCGAAGTAGCCGCCGTGGTCGACCGGCTCGGGGATGAAGCCGCGCGGCGGCAGCTCCTTGAGCAGGAAGAACTCGATCTCCGGGTGGGTGTAGAAGGTGAAGCCGGCGTCGGCCGCTTTCGCGAGGGCGCGGCGCAGCACGTGCCGCGGGTCGGCCCAGCTGGGCGTGCCGTCCGGCGTCGTGATGTCGCAGAACATCCTGGCCGTGCCGGGCGAGCTGTGCCACGGCAAGATCTGGAAGGTCGCCGGGTCGGGCTTGGCCAGCATGTCGGCCTCCTGCACCCGGGCGAAGCCCTCGATCGCGCTCCCGTCGAAGCCGATCCCCTCCTCGAACGCCCCCTCCAGCTCGGCCGGGGCGATGCCCACGCTCTTGAGCGTGCCGAGCACGTCGGTGAACCACAGCCGGACGAACCGGACGTCGCGTTCCTCGAGGGTCCGGAGCACGAACTCCTGCTGCTTCTCCATGCCGGAGAGTCTGCCCGATCGTGCTGCTGGTCGAGGCCGGCCGAGGGTCAGGGCCGGTCACCTGGGGGCAGGCTCACCTCACACCCGTTGGTGATCTTCGAGCCGAAACCCCGGCCAAGATCACCAACGCCTGAGGCGGGAGCCGCATGACCACCACCACCAACCCGATCGCTGACAGCGGCACGTTCACCCTGGGCGGCGACCTGGAGATCCACCGGCTCGGGTACGGCGCCATGCAGCTCACCGGCGACGGGGTCTGGGGCGATCCGAAGGACCCGGACAACGCTCGTGCCGTCCTGCGCAAAGCCGTCGAGCTCGGGGTCGACTTCCTGGACACCGCAGACAGCTACGGCCCGTACGTCAGCGAGGACCTCATCCGTGAGGCGCTCCACCCTTACGACGGCGTGACGATCGCGACCAAGGCCGGCCTGACCCGGAGCGGTCCCGGCGAGTGGCCGCCGCTGGCCCGCCCCGAATACCTCGTGCAGTGCGTGGAGATGAGCCTGCGCCGGCTCGGCGTCGAACGCCTGGACCTGTGGCAGCTGCACCGGATCGACGCGAAGGTCCCGGTCGAGGAGAGCCTCGGCGCGATCAAGAAGCTGCAGGACGCAGGCAAGATCCGCCACGTCGGGCTGTCCGAGGTGACGGTGGAGGAGATCAAGCAGTGCCGCGAGATCGTCGAGGTGGTCAGCGTGCAGAACATGTACAACCTGGTCAGCCGCAAGAGCGAGGACGTCCTGGACTACTGCGAGGCCGAGGGGATCGGCTTCATCCCGTGGTTCCCGATCGCGTCCGGGGACCTCGCCAAGCCCGGCGGCGTGCTCGACGAGATCAGCAAGAAGCACGGCGCCTCGCCGTCGCAGCTGGCGCTCGCCTGGCTGCTGCGCCGCTCCCCGGTGATGCTGCCCATCCCGGGCACCTCGTCCCTGGAGCACGTCGCTGACAACTGCGCTGCCGCCTCGGTCCAGCTCACCGACGAGGAGTTCGAGGCCCTGTCCGAGGCCGGCAAGAGCTAGGTCGCGCAGACGCCCGGCCTGAGCTGCGGTCAGGTCCCGTGCAGCAGGGCCGCGAGGGCGGCGGGGGCGTCGGCGGCTCCGGCCAGCGGGGCCCACCGGGCTCCGCTGGCGCGGGCCAAGGACGCAGCCTCGTCGCTGTCCTCGGCCGGCGCCAGGATCAGCAGCTCGGGCAGCGTGCGCGCCACCAGCACCGGGTCCTCGCGATCGCTGGCCCGGCAGTCCGACAGCAGCAGCACGACCCGCCGGGCCGCCCGGGACCGTTCCAGCTGCGCCGAGGCGGCGCGCAGCCCGGCGGCCAGGGCGGTCGTCCCGTGACCGCGCAGCCCCAGCACCGCCTCGACCACCGCGGACGCAGGCCGCACCGAGTCCAGCCCGCGGATCACCGCGGTCTCGCCGGCGAAGGAGAGCACGGCGTGCTCGCCCGGCGCCCGCCAGGCACAGGCCGCTGCGGTGAGGGCAGCGGCGGCGAGCCGCTCCCCACCCATCGAGCCGGAGGCATCGATGAGCAGGCAGACCGCAAGGGCCGGGCGACCCCAGGCTCGCGCGGTCAGCTCGTCCGGGTCCACGGGCTGACCTGCGGCGCGTGCGAGCAGCACCGGCTCCAGGCTGGCCTCGAGGTCCAGCTCGCCGTCCCCGGCCCGCACGGCGTGCAGCCGGCCCACCCCACGTCCCAGCGGCGCACCTCGACGGCCTAGGTCGAGCACGACCCGGGCCGCGAGCCGTCGGGCCGCAGCCCGCAGCCGTTCGTCCGTCGCCGAGCCCATCGCGGCCAGCAGGGTCAGGGCGGTGTCCGGGTCGGCCCACAGCAGCTCGTCGAACGCGTCCTCGTCCAGCTGGCCCAGCTCCGGGGAGACCTCCGCGAACTCCGGGGTGCGGCCCAGCTCGGCCCGCGACACGGTCCGGGGCGCCGGCTTCGGTCGTCCAGGCGGCGGCGCATCGGCCGTCTCGTCAGGGGGGCCCGCACCCGGCGGGCTCAGGCTCCCCCCGGCTCGCCGTCACCTGCCTCGCCCGGCTCGGTGGGTTCGGCGCCGAAGACGGCCTCGTACAGCTCGCGAACGACGGCCTCGGGCGTCCGGGTGCACGACTCGTGCAGACGCACCCGGCCGGACAGAGCCACCATCGCGGCGTCCAGACCGGCGTGCCAGTCGGTCACCGGGACGCTCCGACGCTCGGAAAGGGCGACCGCCAGGCGTACGAGGTCGATGGACCCGCGGACCGAGCTGCCGACCCGGACGTCGGGGTGGTCCCGGCTGCGCCGGACGAGATCGACGACCTGCGTCCGCCAGTCTGCCGGCACCGCAGGCGCGCGGAGCCCGGTGATCGCCGTCTCCTCGCCGAGGTCCTGATAGCCCATCGCGAGCCGGCAGACCCGGTCGTAGACGGCGGCCGAGATCCGCGCGGTGCCGACGGCGTCGTAGGGGTTCATCGCGGCGACCAGCGCAAACCCAGGCTTGCCGGGCACCCGGCCGAGCCGCGGCACGGTCAGCTCGGCCTCGCTCATCACGGTGATGAGGACGTTGAGCGTCTCTTCCGGGACCCGGTTGACCTCTTCGAGATAGAGCAGCGCGCCGGTCCGCAGCGCCTGGACCAGCGGACCGTCCACGAACGTCTCCGGGCCGTAGCCGTCGGTCAGCACCTGGGAGGGGTCGAAGTGGCCGATCAGCCGGGACGGCGTCAGCTCGGCGTTGCCCTCGACGAACACGAACGGGACCTGCTGGGTGTCCGCGACCGCCCGCAGCAGCGTCGTCTTGCCGGTGCCGGGCGGCCCTTCGAGCAGCACGTGCGCGCCGCTCTCCAGGGCCGCGGTGAGCAGCTCACGCTCCCGGTCCCGACCGACGACCTTGCCATCGGGAGCGCCTTGGCTCACGCGCTGTCGTGCACCAGGACGCCGCGGACGTTCTTGCCGGAGAGCAGATCGTCGTAGCCCTGGTTCACCTCGTCGAGCGTATAAGTGTTCGTGATGATCTCGTCCAGCTTGAGGTCCCCGCTCTGATAGAGCCCGAGGATGCGCGGGATGTCGACGGTCGGGTTGCAGTCGCCGAACAGGCTGCCCTTCACGGTCTTCTTGAACAGGGTCATGATCGAGCCGGGGATCTGCACGTTGATCGCGTCGAGCTTGTTGAGCCCGGTCAGCACGATGGTGCCGCCCTTGCCCGTGGCGTTGAAGGAGTCCGTGACGATCTCCTCGGTGACGATGCCCGCGGTGATGATGGTCTTGTCGGCCCCGTTGCCGTTGGTGAGGGACTGGGCCAGCTCGATCGCCTCCGCCGCGCTCGCGACCGCGTGCGTCGCCCCGAGCTCCATCGCTTTCTCGCGCTTGTTCTCCAGCGGGTCGACCGCGATCAGGTTCTTGGCCCCGGCGTAGCGCGCGCCCTGCACGGCGTTGATCCCGATCCCGCCGACGCCGACCACCAGGACCGTCTCACCGGGCCGCACGTTCGCGGCGTTGACCGCGGAGCCCCAGCCGGTGGGCACCCCGCAACCGACGAGCACGGCCTTGTCCAGCGGCAGGTCGTCGTCGACCTTGACGACCGAGCCCTGGTGGACCGTGGAGTACTGGCTGAACGTGCCGAGCATGCACATCGCGCCGTAGTTCTTCTCCGGCCCCGGACCGGTGAACACGAACCGACCACCGGGCAGGTAGCCCTCCAGGATCGTGGCCCCCATGTCGCAGATCGCCTGCTGACCGGTCGAGCACCACCGACAGGTCCCGCAGCTGGGGATGAACGAGCAGACGACGTGGTCGCCGACCTTCACCCGCGTGACCCCCGGCCCGACCTCCTCGATGATCCCGGCGCCCTCGTGCCCGAGCACCATCGGCAGGCGGGCCTCGAGGTCACCATGGCTGATGTGCACGTCGGAGTGGCACAGGCCCGCGTGGGTGTAGCGGATCAGGACCTCGCCGTCCTTCGGGCCTTCCAGGTCCAGCTCGACCAGCTCGATCGGCTTCCCGGTCTCGTACACGACGGCGGCCTTGGTCTTCATGGGACTCCCTCTGGCACAGGACGGGTGGGCCACCGAGTGTGACCCAACCCCATGACACGCATCACACCGGGCCGGTACGGAACGGAACCGAACCGAACCGCGTCCGACAGGCATGAGACGGCTCGCGGTCCCGCCCGCCCTGGCCCTGCTCGCGCTGACCGCCTGCGGCGGCGCCCCCGACCCGGTGACGCTCCAGCCGTCAGCGGTCGCCGACTGTCAGGACACGGCCTCCTGCTCCCGCTTCGACCCTGACGTCCCGGTGCTCCGGATGAGCTCGGTCTGTTACGGCGCGTGCGCGTACGTCACCCCGCTGGGCCTGCCGGACGTCGTCCTCTACGGCGACGGTCGAGTCGTCAGAAGCACGCACGCCCTCCCGGACCCGAGGCCGGTGCTCACCACCGGGCAGGTGCCGCCCGGTCGCGTGGCCGAGCTGGCCGTTCAGGCCCGGGCTGCCGGACTCACCGGTGGGCAGCGCACCACCCTCGGCTTCACCGGCATCTCCGTCGCCGACGGCGGCGGCGACGTGCTGACCGCGGTGCTGGACGGGCAGCAGACAACGGTCGAGTCCCCGCAGGCCTACGACGCCTCGCTCGACGGCAGCAGCAGCGACCCGGCGCGGCGCGCCGCACTACGCACGCTGGGCGAAGCGCTCCGCGGGCTGGCCGCCGATACCCCGTACGACGACGACCGGGTCGTGCTCCGCGCCGACCCCAGCCCGTACCAGGACTCGGACGCCGCCGCCTGGACCGGGCCGCAGCTGACCGGTCTCCCCAACGACAGCAGCGGCCGCTGCAACATCGTGACCGGCGAGGCCGCCCGGGTCACCCTTTCGGCGGTCAGCCAGGACGCTTTTCCCACCGTGCATCAGGAGGGCGATCGCGAGTTCCTGGTCGAGGCCCGACCGGCGCTGCCGCACGAGCAGACCTGCCCTGATGTTGCCGAGTCCGTGCGGCTCGTCGCGTCCGGCCAGTCCCCCGGCTAGCCGTAGTCCGGCCGGGTGCTGCTGCGTCCACCTCGTCGACCGGCCCCGGCGGAACGCCTTCAGTCCACCGGCGTCGTCTCGACGTGCAGCGGCGGCAGCCCGACGATGTCGTAGGTGCTGGACGCGATGCCGATCCCGGCCGCGTCGAGCCCGGCCAGGATGTCGCGGCTCATCCGGTCCTTGACGCCGCGCACCCCTCGGGGCAGCACCAGGAACCGCAGCGACAGCTCCAGCCAGTTGTCGGTGATCCGCCAGTAGACGTGCGGCTCCAGGTCAGCGTCGGAGAGGGCGTAGCGCGACTGCATCGTCCGCATCGAGGCCCGGGCCGCGTCGTCGTCGACGATCGAGTGGTCGCGAGCCGCCTGGAGCAAGATCGCCTCGACCCGGGCGCGGTCGTCGGTAAAGGTGATCGGCAGGGCCAGCTCCTCCCAGACGTACGGGAAGTCGCGGGTGTAGTTGTAGACCGGCTCGGAAAAGATCACACCGTTCGAGACTGTGACGAGCCGCCCGGTGTACTGCCGGGAGTGCACCCAGACCGCCGGGTCGGCCGTGGCCACCGAGGGCGGCTGGCCCATCTCCATGATCGTGGTCCGCAGGAAGCCGAGGCGCACCACGTCGCCGCGCACCCCGCCGAGGGTGATCCGGTCCCCCACGGTGAACGTGTCACCGCGCAGGATCACGAAGTAGGCGGCGAGCGAGGTGATGACCTGCTGGAGCGCAAACGCGAGCCCGGCGCTGATCAGGCCGATCCCGGTGCTGATGTCGGTGTTCGGGGTGATCCAGATCGAGAGGGTCCCGAGCACCAGGACCACCGCGACGACGACCTGCAGACCCTGCCGGCCCCAGAACCGGCGGGTGTCGGCCGCGTCGCCGCCGAGCACCCGACGCAGCCCGGCGAGGAGCAGCCGTCGCACGCCCAGGGTCACGAGCACCAGGCCCACGGTCAGACCGAGCTTGATCGCGCTGTTGACGCTGACCCCGACGAGGGTCACGTTCCCGATGCGCACCGACTCTGCGAGCAGCGCGTCCTGACCCGCCACGACCTGTCCCCCGTCCTTGTATCCGTCGCGAGTGACGGTAGACGCAGCCCTTCGTACGCTGGAGCCATGGCGCAGCTGCGGATCGGCCTGGCCCAGATCGACACGACCGTCGGGGACCTGCCCGGCAACGCCGACCTGGTCAGCCGATGGACCGGGCAGGCCGCCGACCAGGGCTGTCACCTGGTGGTGTTCCCGGAGATGACGCTGACCGGCTATCCGCCCGAGGACCTGGTGCTGCGCCGCTCGTTCGTGCAGGCCAGTCTGGACACGCTCGAGAAGCTCGCGACCCGGCTGGACGCGGAGGGCCACGGAGGGCTGGCCGTCGTCGTCGGCTACTGCGGTCGCAGCGAGCGGCCTTCGCCCTCGGTCGGGCGTCCGGCCGGCGAGCCGACCAACGCGGCCGCCGTGCTGCACGGCGGGAAAATCGTCGCGCGGTACGCCAAGCACCACCTGCCTAACTACGGCGTCTTCGACGAAGCCCGGTACTTCGTGCGCGGCGACAGCTTCCCGGTGGTGCGCCTGCACGGGGTCGACGTCGCGCTGAGCGTCTGCGAGGACCTCTGGCAGGAGGGGGGGCCGGTCACGGTCGCGCGGGTGGCGGGCGCCGGGCTGCTGGTCTCGCCCAACGCCTCGCCCTACGAGCAGGGCAAGGACGACGTACGCGGGCAGCTCGTCCAGCGTCGCGCCCGGGAGGCCGGCTGTCCGATCGTCTACGTCAACCTGGTCGGCGGCCAGGACGAGCTGGTCTTCGACGGCGACTCGATGGTGGTCTCCGAAGCAGGCACGATCCTCGCCCGCGGCCCGCTGTGGGACGAAGGCCTGATGTGCGTCGACCTCGACCTGCCGCTGGGGAGCGGGAGCGCCGAGGGCGAGCAGGACGCGGGAGACGGCACGACGATGCACGTCACCCGCTCCGTGCTCAGCAGCGACCCGCTCCCCGCGTACGAGCCCCTGGTCCCCGGCATCGCCCGCACGCTGCCGGGCGAGGCGGAGCTGTGGGGGGCGCTGGTCACCGCGACCCGCGACTACGTGGACAAGAACGGGTTCGCCAGCGTGGTGCTCGGCCTTTCCGGCGGCATCGACAGCGCCCTGGTCGCGACGATCGCCAACGACGCGCTCGGGGCCGACCGGGTGCACGTGGTCGGGATGCCGAGCGGGTGGAGCAGCGACCACAGCATCTCCGACGCCGAGGACCTCGCGAAGCGCCAGGGGTTGCACTGGCAGCTGGTCCCGATCGCGCCGATGGTGGACGCCTACACGGGCTCCGTCGAGTTGACCGGGCTGGCTCTGGAGAACCTGCAGGCCCGGGTACGAGGGACGCTGCTCATGGCGCTGTCGAACCAGCACGGGCACCTGGTCCTGACGACCGGCAACAAGAGCGAGCTGTCGGTCGGCTTCTCCACCCTCTACGGCGACAGCGCGGGCGGGTTCGCGCCGATCAAGGACGTCTCCAAGACCGACGTCTGGGCCTTGGCCCGGTGGCGCAACACCGTGTCCGAGGTGATCCCGCCGAACAGCATCACCAAGCCGCCCAGCGCCGAGCTGGCCCCCGGACAGCTGGACTCCGACCGGCTGCCGGACTACGCCGTGCTCGACCGTCTGCTGGACGCCTACGTCGAGCAGGACCTGGGACGCGCCGAGCTGCTCGAAGCCGGCTTCGAGGCAGAGCTGGTCGACCGGGTCGTACGGCTGGTTGACCTCGCGGAATACAAGCGGCGTCAGAGCCCGCCGGGACCCAAGGTCACCGGACGGGCGTTCGGGCGTGATCGTCGGCTGCCGATGACCTCCCGCTGGCGGGACGTCGCACCGCCCGCCTGACGACGGTGCGGGGCTGGCCTGGCGAGGGTGTGAGCAAGGCAACCTGCGCGGACGCGGCAGCTCGTGTCAGGCTTCCCGCACACCCGGGGACTCCGTGAGGGAGCCTCGAGGCATCCCTGGAGGTCCCCATGAGTGACCCGAGCAGCACCGAGCTGCCGAGCCTGTACGGCGGCATCAGCAGCCGTCGCGTCAATCCCCGCGACCTGGCCCGCGCCAAGAGCCGGGGCGAGCGGTGGGCGATGCTCACCTCCTACGACACGATCACCGCGACCCTGTTCGACGAGGCCGGCATCCCGGTCCTGCTGGTCGGCGACAGCGCGGCCAACGTGGTGCTCGGCTATCCGACCACCGTGCCGGTGACCGTGGACGAGCTGATGCCGATGGTGCAGGCCGTCGTGCGGTCGACGCACCGCGCGCTGGTCGTCGCCGACCTGCCGTTCGGCTCCTACCAGGCGAGCCCTGAGCAGGCGCTGACGACCGCGGTCCGGTTCCTCAAGGAGGGGGGCGCGCACGCGGTCAAGCTCGAGGGCGGCGTACGGGTGGCGAACCACGTCCGGCTGCTGGTCGACTCCGGCGTCGCGGTGATGGGCCACGTCGGCCTGACGCCGCAGTCCGAGCTGGTGATGGGCCGCCGGGTCCAGGGTCGCGGAGACGGCGCCGACGCGCTGCTGGCCGACGCGCTCGCGCTCCAGGAGGCCGGCGCCTTCTCGGTCGTGCTGGAGGGGGTCCCTGCCGTGCTCGCCGAGCGGGTGACCAAGGAGCTCGACGTGCCCACCGTCGGGATCGGTGCCGGACCGGGCTGCGACGCGCAGGTCCTCGTCTGGACCGACATGGCCGGCTTCACGGCCGGCGCTCCGCTGACCTTCGTCAAGCGGTACGCCGATCTGCGCGGCGAGCTGACCCGAGCGACCCAGCAATACATGGCCGAGGTCCGGGACGGGGTCTTCCCCGGGGCCGAGCACAGCTTCGACTGAGCTGAGCTCTGAGCCTGGGCGGCCCGGCCGCTACGGCGGGCTGCCCTTGTCGAAGCGCACGTCGATCTGCTCGAAACCCTTGCTGCGCTGCGCCTTCGCCTGCGAGGCGTAGGCCTGCTCGTCGGCGTCGGTGAGCTCGACGTCGTCGGTCACCGGGGTGAGCAGCGCCCGGGGCCAGAGCCGGTCCACCCGCACGACGTTGATCTCGATGCAGAAGACCACGACCATCGACGCCAGGTAGAACAGCGCGATGATCCCGAGCACCCCGGCGAAGACACCGTTGCTCTCCCCGGCGCCCTGCACGACCCTGGCGACGTACCGAGCACCGAAGGTCTGCAGGACGTGCCACAGCACGGCCGCTCCGACCGCCCCGGGGAGCACGTCGCGCACCCCCAGTGCCCGGGTCGTCCCGAGCCGGAAGGCGATGACGAAGGCCCAGGTGTTGATCGCCACCGAGGCGACCAGGACCACCATCTGAACCGTGGCCCCGAAGGAACCCGCCCCGGCGCTGATCGTCGACAGCGCTGAGGTCGCCAGCAGCGCGACCCCGACGGTCCCCAGCAGGAGCAATCCCCGGCCGCGCCCAGCGATCGGGTTGGGCCGCTCGTTGCGCGGGACGTTCCAAGCGACGTTCATGGCCTTCTGCGCGGCCAGCGAGACCCCGAGGGCGCCGTAGAGCGCACCCAGGCCGCCGACGATCAGCCCGGTCACGCCACCCCCGATCCGGCCTGGCCTCCCTAGCTCCTGCCCGATCACCGGGAACTGCGCGAGGGCGGATTCCAGCAGGCGCTGCTGCAGCCCGGGGTTGTCCGCCAGCAGATAGCCCAGGACCGTGGAGCCGAGCAGCAGCAGCGGGAAGGCGGAGAGGAAGCCGTAGTAGGTCAGCAGAGCCGCCAGGTGAACCCCGGTGTCGTCGAAGAACTTGTAGAGCACGGCGATCGGGAAGCCCAGCACCCGGTGCCGCCGCTGGAAGCCGTCGACGCGGGCGACGACGGAGCGTCGGTCCTCGTGCACGTCGGAGCCAGGCTCGGCGGAACCGTCGGTGGAACCTGCAGGAGGGATGCTCTGGACCAACGGGTGCGCTCCGGGGGGTTGGGCTCGTGACGACTTTCTCCAGGCCGGCCGGGTTGACACCTGACCGCAGTCCGGACGATCGGGATCTGCTGTCGCGACGGCTGCCGGCTCGCGTGCTCCCGCCACCCGATCGTCGCCCTGGTCTGCCTCGTGATGCTGCGCGTCTCCCTCGAGGTGGTCGCGGTGCTTTTCCGCATCGGGGAGGACATGAAGGTCCTGGCGAACAGCGACCAGGGCCCGGGCTACCACCCCTGATCAGGAGGTCTCCCGCTCGGCGGCACGCCGGGTTGACGATGGGTGGATCGGGGAGACGTCTGGGGTGGGGTGACCGCTGTCACCGCACCAGTGACGCTCTGACGAGCCGTAGGAGGCCTAACGCATGAAGACCAAGGGTGCGATCCTGTGGAAGACCGACTCCCCGTGGGCGATCGAGGAGATCGAGCTCGGTGACCCGGTGGCGGGCGAGGTGCAGGTCGAGCTGGCCGCCTCGGGCCTGTGCCATTCCGACGAGCACCTCGTGACCGGCGCGACCCCCGTCGAGATGCCCGTCCTCGGCGGGCACGAGGGTGCCGGCATCGTCACCAAGGTCGGCGCCGGCGTGACCGGGCTCAAGGAGGGTGACCACGTCGTCACCGCCTTCATCCCGGCGTGCGGTCAGTGTCCGCCGTGCAGCAACGGCCACCAGAACCTCTGCGACCTCGGCGCGTTCCTGCTGGGGGGCAAGGCGATCGCGGACGGCACCAACCGGGTCACGACCAAGGGTCAGGGCGTGCAGACGATGTGTCTGCTCGGCACGTTCTCGCCTTACATCACGGTCAACCAGGCGTCGGTCGTCAAGATCGAGGACGACATCCCGCTGAAGGCCGCGGCGCTGGTCGGCTGCGGCGTCAGCACCGGCTTCGGGACCGCCACCAAGGTCGGCGACACCCGCCCAGGCGAGACCGTCGTCGTCATGGGCATCGGCGGGGTCGGCATCAACGCTGTGCAGGGCGCGGCCGCAGCGGGAGCCAAGCGCGTCATCGCGATCGACCCGGTCGCCTGGAAGCGCGAGCAGGCACAGGCCTTCGGCGCCACGCACACCTTCGCCTCGGCGGAAGAGGCCATGGAGCCGGTCAACGAGCTCACCTGGGGCCGGATGGCGGAAAAGGCGTTCATCACCGTCGGAGACATCCAGGGTGAGGACATCGAGGCCGGCATGAACCTGATCGGCAAGGGCGGCCGCGTCGTCGTGACCGGGATGGGCAACGCCGCCAACATGGACGTCAAGCTCAACCTGTTCGCGTTCACCCTGCTGCAGAAGGACCTGCAGGGCGCGATCTTCGGCGGCTCCAACCCGCGGGCCGAGATCCCGTGGCTGCTCTCGATGTATCGCGAGGGCAAGCTCAAGCTCGACGAGCTGATCACGACGGAGTATGCGCTGGAGGACGTCAACCAGGGCTACCAGGACATGAAGGACGGCAAGAACCTGCGCGGTATGGTCGTCTACAGCGACAAGGACCGCGTGTGACAGGCACTCCGTCTGGCGGCTCGGTGCTGGACCGCACCCAGGTCTTCGTCGGGGGCACCTGGCAGGACTCCGCTGGCACCGAGAGCATCGATGTGCTCAACCCGGCGACCGAGGAGGTCATCGCCCGCGTCGCCGCCGGAACCTCAGGCGACGTCGATGCGGCGGTCGCCGCCGCCCGCTCGGCGTTCGACAGCTGGGCGGCGCTCCCCCCGGGCGAGCGGGCGGACTTCCTGCAGCAGGCGCACAAGGCGCTCGACAAGCGCAAGGACGAGGTCGCCCTGCTGATCAGCCAGGACATGGGCATGCCGATCGGTCTGGCCGGCATGATCCAGGTCGGTCTGCCGAGCTTCAACCTGGGCCACTTCGCCGACCTGGCCCGCAGCTTCGCCTTCGACACCACCGAGGTCGGCAACAGCCTCATCGTGCGCGAGCCGGTCGGTGTCGTCGGGTGCATCACGCCCTGGAACTACCCGCTGCACCAGGTGGTCCTCAAGGTCGGTGCGGCGCTGGCGGCCGGGTGCACCCTGGTGCTGAAGCCGAGCGAGATCGCGCCGCTCTCGGCGTACGTGCTGGCCGAGGTGTTCGAGCAGATCGGCCTGCCGGCCGGGGTGTTCAACCTGGTCAGCGGCTATGGCACCGAGGTCGGCGAGGCGCTCGTCGCCC
>JBBSTI010000064.1:0-19381 GCA_038236005.1 Mycobacteriales bacterium
CGTCGAGATGGAGGACTCCGCGGGCTACGACGACGCGATGATGGACCCGCAGCAGCGCATCTGGGGTTTCGAGACCAACTTCGGCGGCCTGGCCGAGCTGGCCCTGGTCAAGGCCAACCAGCTGATGCCCAAGGCGCCGCACCTCACCTGGGAGGAGGCGGCCGCGCCCGGGCTGGTGAACTCGACCGCTTATCGGCAGCTGGTCAGCACCAACGGCGGCAACATGAAGCAGGGCGACACCGTCCTGGTGTGGGGCGCCAGCGGCGGGCTCGGCTCCTACGCGACGCAGTACGCGCTCAACGGTGGAGCGATCCCGGTCTGCGTGGTGAGCAGCCCGGAGAAGGCCGAGATCGTCCGCAGCATGGGCGCTGAGCTGGTCATCGACCGGAGCGCCGAGGGATATCAGTTCTGGAAGGACGAGCACAACCAGGACCCGAGCGAGTGGAAGCGGTTCGGCAAGAAGATCCGCGAGCTCACCGGCGGCGAGGACATCGACATCGTCTTCGAGCACCCCGGCCGCGAGACGTTCGGGGCGAGCGTCTACGTGACCAAGAAGGGCGGGACCATCACCACCTGCGCCTCGACCAGCGGTTACATGCACCAGTACGACAACCGCTACTTCTGGATGAACCTCAAAAAGATCGTGGGCTCCCACTTCGCGAACCACAAGGAGAGCTGGGAGGCCAACCGCCTCATCTCGCGAGGCCTGATCCATCCGACCCTGTCCAAGACGTACGCCCTGGCCGAGACCGGCCAGGCCGCGCTGGACGTCCACCACAACCTGCACCAGGGCAAGATCGGTGTGCTCTGCCTGTCGCCCGAGACGGGGCTCGGCGTCGCGCCCGAGGCCGCCGAGATGCGGGCGAAGCACCTGTCGGCGATCAACCGCTTCCAGGACGTGTGACACACCTACGGCGCGCCTGACCTCACGCTTGCGCAGCCGGTGATAGGACCTGGGCATGCAGACGCAGGAGATCGACCTTCGTGACGAGCCCGACGCCGACGACAACGAGCAGACGACCTCGGAGCTGGTGACCATGCACGAGGACCAGCCGACCGAGGACTTCGCGGTCGTCATGCGCGGCTACGACCGCCGCCAGGTGGACGACTACGCCTACCGGGTCGACCTGGCGCTCAACGAGGCCGACTCCCGCCACGCCGAGGACGGCACGCGGATCACCGCGATGGAGACCGAGCTCGGTGCGTTGCGCGAGCGGCTGACCGAGGCCGAGCACCGAGCGGAGGGCCGTCCGGAGCCGATCACGCTGATCGGCGAGCGGGTGGCGACCATCCTGCGGCTGGCGGAGGAGGAGGCCACCGAAGCCCGCAAGCAGGCTGCCGAACAGGCCGCCGAGCTGCTGGCGGAGGCGAAGCGCCAGGCTGACCGTGAGCACGCCGAGCGCCTCGAGGCGCTGGAGCAGCGTGAGGCCGAGGTCAACGGAGCACAGGCTGCTGCGGACAAGGTCCGGCTCGACGCGAGGACCGACGCGGACGAGCTGCGCGTGCAGACCGAGCAGAACTGCCGTCAGGCGGTGGAGCAGGCCGACGCCCGGGTGCAGGAGCTGACCGTGCTCGCCGACGAGCACTCCGCCGACATCCGTCAGCAGGCCGAGGAGGATGTCCGGGTCGTTCACGAGCAGAGTCGTCGCGACCTCGACGACCGGCGTGCACGGGCCCGCGAAGAGCTTGACGACCTGGCCGCCCAGCGTGACGCGCTGGTCGAGGAGATGACCGACATGGACGAGCGCCTGCGCGCGCTGCTGGGCAACCGGTCCCGCTAGGCGGGCCCGTCGGGGTGCTCACCCGTAGCGAGGCGCGTTCTTGCTCCGGTGCACCTTGACACCGCGTTGTCCGCGCGCCTGCCAGCAGGCGGTGTGCCAGTGTCGACGGTCGTCCGCGCGACCGTCCGGCCACGCCACGACGTGCGGCTGACCCGGAGCCATCTCGTGGTCGCAGCCTGGGCATCGATAGGTCCGATCGCCCCCGGCGACCCGCCGCACGACGAAGCCGTCCTCCACCCGCTCACCGGTCGGGCTCGGGGGTGTGCGCTCACCGCCGCTGTCATCACCGCTGCGGAGCCGGTTCGCCGCCTGCGCGCGCAGCGCCGAGCGCCGAGACCCCTTGCCCATCGACCGATCCTCTAGCGCTTCGCGTACGCGCGCATCCCACGGCCCGTCTTGCGGCCGAGGGCGCCGGCCGTCACCAGGTGCGCGAGCGACGGGGCCGGCACGTGACCAGGTTCGCGCGAGGCTGCGAAAAGAGTCTGCTGAATGGCGAGGGTGACGTCGAGCCCCACGACGTCGACGAGCGCGAACGGGCCCATCGGGTGCCCCAGCGCACCGGTCATCGCCGCGTCGATCTCGTCCTTGTCGGCAACGCCGCCCTCGAGCAGTTTTACCGCGTCGTTGAGATAAGGGAACAGCAGAGCGTTCACGATGAATCCCGGCCGGTCGCCGCACAGGACGGGGTGCTTGCTGGTGGCCGCGCAGACCGCGAGCACGGTGGCCACCACGTCGTCCGCGGTGTCGACCGTCGGCACCACCTCGACGAGCTTCATCACGGTCGCGGGGTTGAACCAGTGCATCCCGACGACGTCGGCCGGCCGTTTGGTCATCCGCGCACACTCCACGACCGGCAACGACGACGTCGTGGTGGCGAGGATCGCACCGGGCTTGCAGACCGCGTCGAGGTCGGCGAACAGCTGCTGCTTGACCTCGAGATCCTCCACGACCGCCTCGATCACCAGGTCGCAGTCGGACAGCTCGGACAGCTCGGTGGTCCCGGTGACCCGGGCAAGCACCTCGTCGCGGGCCTGCTGCTCGAGCTTTCCGCGCGCCACCGCCTTGTCCAGCGAACCGGTGACCGACCGGATCACGGTCTCCACCTTGTCGCTGCTGCGCGCCCGCACCACCACCTCGTAGCCGCTCCTGGCGCAGACCTCCACGATCCCGGACGCCATCGTGCCCGTGCCGATCACCCCGACGGTCCGCACCTCGCGCGGGGCCGCATGCCCGACCGGCACAGGCTGCGTCGGCTCGTCGTCGTCGTAGCTGAAGAATCCTCGGCCCGCGCGGGCACCGGTGCGTCCAGCGGAGACGTACTGCCGGAGCAGGGGCGCCGGGACGTGCAGGTGGTCGCCGGTGCGGGCGTGCAGGGCGTCCAGGGCGTCCACCGCGGTGTCGAGCCCGATCAGGTCGAGCAGGGCGAGCGGACCGGTCGGGTGCCCGCAGCCGAAGCGCATGGCGGCGTCGATGTCAGCGTTGCTGGCGTAGCGCGCCTCCGACATCCTCGCGGCGTCGTTGAGGTAGGGCAGCAGCAGCGCGGCGACCACCCCGCCGGGACGGTCGGTCACCGTCACGACGGTCTGCTCGAGCCCGGCCAGCAGCGCCTGCAGCATCGCCACGACCGAGGGGTCGACGAGCACCGTCGCGGTGAGCTCGAACGTGCCGACCGCCTTGGCCCCGAGCGCGGTGAGCCGCAGCCCGACGACCCGCTCGGGATGCGTCACGGTCAGGGCGAGCCCGGTGACCGGCAGGGCCTGCGCCGTCGTGGCGATCACCGTGGTCTGCGGCAGGGCAGCGCCGAGCCGGGCGAGCACCTCGGCCTTGATCTTGGCCACCTCGGGCAGCGCCTCCACGACCAGCTGACACCCGACCAGACCGTCCAGGGTGTCCGGGGCGGCAAGCACGACGTCGACGCCGCTGCGTCCCAGTGCTTCCGCCAGCACGCGGGCCTCGTCACCGGCACCCACGACGCCCACCTGGGTGATCTCGGACAGGCGCTGATCCTCGGACATGCATCCTCCAGCCGCTCGTGAACAGTCCGGAGAGTGTGTCAGAAGAGCGTGGGCGTGCCCGCCTCCAGCCCCTGCAGGTCCTCGTAGTCCAGCTGGACGCAGACGATGCCGCGGTCTGCAGCGAGCACCTTGGCCTGCGGCTTGAAGGACTGCGCGGCCAGCACGCCGCGGACGTCGCCGAGCACCGTGGACAGTCGCTGCAGGTAGCGGGTCAACTGCTCGACCCCGTCGATCTCGGCGTGCCGCTTCACCTCGACGGCGATGTGCCGTCCGTCCGCGTCGCGGCACAGCAGGTCGACCGGCCCGATGTCGGTGGGATATTCCCGACGGACCAGCGTGAACCCGTCACCGAGCACGTGACACCGGTCGGCCAGCAGCTGCTGCAGGTGTGCCTCCACCCCTGCCTTCTGCAGGCCAGGGTCGCGTCCCAGCAGGTGCGAGGTGTCGCTGAGCACTTCCTCGATGCTCACGATCAGCTCTTCGCCCTTGGCCCTCACGTGCCAGACCACGTCGGACTCGGTGAGCGTGCACGGCGGGCTCATCCACATCAGCGGCTTGTAGGCCCGGTCGTCGGCGTGGACGCTCACGCTGCCGTCGGCCTTGACCAGGAGCAGCCGGGTCGCCATCGGCAGATGCGCGGTCAGCCGACCGACGTAGTCCACCGAGCAACGAGCGATCACGAGACGCACGAGCAGAACGCTAGCCGCAGCGGGGCTGTGCCCTTGACGTGCCCCTGAGGTGCTCTGGACGACCTGGCCTCCGGGCGGCGGGGCGCCGCCCCCGTGCTCCCCGACAGGTGGGCGACGCGCGCCTCACCGTGAGCGGCGGCCAGGACGCCGCGGCGGGGCCTGCTCGACGGCGATCCCGTCCAGCACGGCCACCACGCCAGGGCTGTCGGGGGCGGGTCAGACGGCGTAGCACTCGGCCTCGACCGCGGCGACGGCGTCGCTGGGCAGGTCCAGACGGTCGCGCATCTCGCCCAACGACTCGTGCGGCCGGCGTCCCCGCTCCCCGAGCCGGGTGTCCAGGCGCAGGAAGGCGGCGAGCGCAGGCCGGTCGACCGGGGGCGGACCCGGCCGACGACCGTGGCGACCCCAGGAACCCCGAGGACCCCGAGGACCGCGACGACCCCGGGTCCGACGCAGCAGGCGAGCCCCAGCGAGCCCGGCGGCGAGCAGGCCGATCAAGGCGAGGGCGAGGAGCAGTCGTCCTCCGGACAACGAGGTCACCTCGTTCAGCAGGCGTTGCAGCAGACCCGCGACGCGCTCCCTCAGCGAACGGTCCTGCTCCTGGGCGGCCGCGAGCGTCGGGTCGCTCGCCACCCAGCCGACGCCGGCGTAGGAGACCTCGACCCAGGCATGCAGGTTGCGCTCGGCGTAGGTCCGGGTCGAGCCTGAGCTGTCGCCGTACCCCAGCCCGGTCGCGAGCCGTGCCGGGATGCCCGCTGCCCGCAGCAGCACCACCTCCGCCGAGGCGAACTGCTAGCAGAAGCCCACCCGGTCGTCGAACAGGAACTGGTCGACCGCGTCCCGTCCCGCAGCAGGACGCGGGCTGTCCAGGTCGTAGCGGGCATTCTCCCGGACGAAGCTCTCGACTGCCTCCACGGTGGCTGCGGTGTCACCGCCACCGCTGGTGAGCCGGGCCGACAGGTCGCGGACCCGCTGCGGCAGGCTGTCCGGCAGCTGAGGCCACCGGGGGTCGACGTCCCCTGCGGCGGCCCGTCGGGGTCCTGGCGTACGAGGCTCGTGACGGTGTAGCCCCGGGCCGGCTCGTACGGACGGATGCCCGCGTGAGCGTCGAAGAAGACCCGGGCGCCGGTCACCTTCACCGGGTCGCCCGGGGTCCACAGGACCGGCGTGGGCGCGAGCACCTGGACCAGGTCCGTCCGGGTGCGTCCGTCGGCCGGCGGCGGGGTGTCCCGCTGCTCCAACGGCACCGTCGTCCAGGCTCGACCGTCGTAGGTGCCGAAGACCTGCCCGCGCCACAGCTGGGGGCTGTCGGCAGGGACCCGGGCGAGCGGACGGTCCCCGAGCTGCCCGCGCACCGCCAGGTCGAGCTGCTGCTGATCGGTCAGTCCCTGCGCGCGTGCGCCCGACGCACCGGCCGCGCCTCGATCGCTGAGCCCGGACCGGGAGGCGAGCCCCGCGCCACCGGGGACCGGCACGAGCAGGAAGAGCACCAGCCCCACGAGCAGCACGATCGCGGTGGGGGCGAGCGGACGCACGTCCCTGGTGCCCGGGACGACCACCGTCACCGTGCCCGGTCCGGCCGCACGGAGGTCACGGTGCTGCACCAGCAGCACGAGGCTCGCGACGCAGGCCGCCGCACCGAGAGCGAGCGGCACGCCGGCCACGAGGTCGGGAGCGAACGACGCACCGAGCAGCAGCAGCGCGAACGCCACCAGCAGGCCGGTCTGCACGTCGCGGCCCCGGCACGAACGTGAAGCTCCGAGTCTCCGGCTCCCACACCCCGCTGCCGGTGATGTCGCCGGGCAGCAGGTCCGAGGTCGCCTGGACGCGGCGAAACGTGCCGCCCAGGCTGGCTGCGACCGCCCGCGCCAACGTCGTCTTGCCGCTGCCAGGCACGTCCTCGACGAGCACGTGCCCGCCGGCCAGCACCGCGCACACCACGAGCTCCACGGCGGCCGTACGGCCGTGGACGACCTGCTCGACGTTGCGCACGAGCCTCGCGGCCACCGCCGCGGCCTGCTGGGCCGTCCCGGTCGGGACGGCGTGCAGGGTCTGGGTCATCGTGGGTCCAGGCGATCGATCATGGGCGGGCTTCTCGGCGCAGGGGTCGTCCCGTGGTGCGTCGGCGTCCCGCCGAGCGGCCTGAACCGCTGCGCGGGAGGATCGGTCCGTGCAGGCCGAGCCGATCACCCCCGTCACCACCCGACCCGTGCGCCGGGCGGTGTTCTCCCAGCACTGGGGAGACCTGACGATGCTGCACTGGCCGGTGGCGCCGGAGCTCGTCGCTCCGCTGCTGCCCTTCGGCACGACGCCGGACGTGCACGACGGGTCCAGCTGGGTCGGGCTGATCCCGTTCCACATGACCAGGGTCGGCATCCTCGGCACTCCGCCGCTGCCTTATCTCTCGCAGTTCGCCGAGACCAATGTCCGGCTCTACGCGGTAGACGAGACCGGTCGGCGCGGAGTGGTGTTCGCCTCGTTGGAAGCGGCCCGGCTGCTTCCGGTCCTGGCTGCCCGGGCCAGCTATCGGTTGCCCTACGAGTGGGCCCGGATGTCGATCACCCACGACCGCACGCCCGAGGGGGAGGAGATCACGTACCGCACGTCACGTCGCTGGCCAGGACCGCGCGGGGCCGGCGGAACCCTCCGGGTGCGCAAGGGCGAGGCGTACCAGGCCGACCCGCTGACCAGCTTCCTTACCGCGCGCTGGGGGTTGTTCTCCACCTGGTACGGCGGCCGCACCGCGTACGCCCCGGTCGACCACCCGACCTGGCCGGTCCACCACGCCGAGCTGCTCGAGCTGTCCGACGACCTCGTCCGGGTCTCCGGCCTGCCCCAGCCGCAGGGCCCGCCGCACGTGCTGTGGACCCCCGGCGTGCCGGTCCGGATCGGCCGTCCCCGACCGCTCTAGCGCTCGTCAGTCGACAGGGCGGAGCTCGATCTGCCGGTCCCGGTCCTGTCCCCCGCGGAACCGTCGAAAACTGTAGACGATCATGCCGAGGGCGATCAGCGCGGACAGGATCAGGGTGGCGCCGACAGCCCATCCTCCGAACAACCACCAGCTGTCCCGGACCGGCCACCAGCCGGGTGCGGCCGGCTGGACGATCCACAGCACCCCGACCGCGCCGAGCAGCAGCGCGCCGACCGTCGAGCCGAGGATCCGAGGCGTCGTCTGCACGCTCTGCTCCGCCGTCTCGAACGCCTTCTTCTTGACCGGTTCGACCCGCTTGGCCGCCCAGTCGTACTGGTTTGACAGCACCGCCAGCCCGGCGAACAGCAGCAGCAACCCCGGCCCCGGAAGAACGAGCGCCGCGACGCCGGCCACGGTCAGCACCCACCCGAGGCCCTCGACGGCGAGCCGTCGCAACCCGCTCTTCGCATCTGCCATGGGTTCTACGGTGCCAGAGGTTCGCTTCGGACGCCGGTCCAGCAGTGTCTCGAGCCTCAGGTGAGGTCGAGGACCAGCCTTCCGCGCACGCCGCCGCCGGCGAGACGCCGATGAGCCTCGGGCGCCTGCTCGGCCGGGAGCACGTCGGCGACCCGCAGGGTGAGCTGCCCGGCCTCGACCTGCGCCCGGAGCGCGTCTAGGGCGGCAGTGTCCTCGGCCGAGCCGAACACCCAGATCGCGTGCACGGTGATCCCGCGTCCGGCGTCGCCCTTCCACCCGCGGATGACCGCGATGCCGCCGCCGTCGCGGACCGCCCCGGTGACCTCGTCCTGCTGCACGGAACCGTCGGCGAGCCCGTCGACCCCGTCCGGGACGATCGCGCGCACGGCCTCGGCGAAACCGGAGCCTCGCGGCAGGACCTGATCGGCCCCGAGCGAGCGCACGAGCTCGACGTCCTCGTTCTTGGCGTCCGCGAGCACCGTGAGACCGTCCGCCTTGGCGAGCTGGACGACGTAACCGCCGTAGGAGCCGGCCGCCCCGGTGACGGCGAGCGTCTGGCCGGGCGACAGGGCGAGCGCGTCCAGGCTGAGCCGGGCCGTCATCGCGTTCATCAGCAGCGTGGAGGCCGCCGGCAGGTCCGTGCCCGCAGGGATCGGCACGACGCTGCCCTCGGGCAGCGCGAGCAGCTCGCTGTAGCCGCCGTGCGCCAGGGTCGGCACCACCAGCGCCATCACCTGCTCGCCGACGGACAGGCGCGTCACGCCGTCACCCACCTCGTCGACGGTCCCGGACACGTCCATGCCCGGCACGAACGGCGGCTCCTGGCCCTCCCGCCGGTAGCGACCCTCGCGCAGGTTGGTGTCGGTGGGGTTGACGGTGGCGTACGCGACCCGCACCCGCACCTGCCCCGGGCCGGCGTGCGGCTCCGGCAGATCGACAGCGTGCAGGGCGTCCGGCCCACCGGGCTCGGTCACAGCGATGGCTCTCATGCCCGACCCGAACGCCCCGAGCCCCCGCTTGCTTCCGGTCCGGTCGAGGCCGATCAGTCCAGAAGCTCGACGTTCACGCCGAGGAGCAGGTACGTCTCCCAGGCGCGACGGTCTCGCGACAGCAGCAGATGGCCCGCCGACCGGGCAGCGACCCCGACCAAGGCGTCGTAGACCTTGCCGCCGGCGATCCCGTGCCTACCTAGCTCGGCCAGCACCTCCGTGGCCTCGGCGACCGGCAGCGCGACCGTCTCCGGGAAGGCCTGCTGCAGCAGGCTGGCCGCAGCCTCCGGTGTCACGCGGAGGGCGGCCGGCAGACGGGTGAGCACCGAGAAGGTCTCGAAGGCGGCATGCCCGGAAAGCCCGACGCGCAGGTCTACCAGCCGCTGTGACACCGCGTCGTGGGCTTCGTGGTCCTGGACGAGATAGGGCAGCGACACGCTCGTGTCCAGCAGGACGACCTCAGCGCTGGAGCGCGTCACGCAGCTGCCGCACCACGTCGTCGGTCAGGGACGCGGCCGGCTCCGCAACCGAGCTGACCACAAGTCGACCCCCGCGGGAGACGACGCGTCCTCGGGCCACGGGCTCGACGTGCAGGCCTGACCCGTCCACCGAGACCTCGACCTCGCCTGGCTCGAGCCCTACTCGCTCTCGGAGTTCCTTGGGCAGCACCAGCCGTCCTGCCTTGTCGATGGTTGTTCTCATACCATCACGCTACCAACGAGACCTAAGCAGGCTCAGGTCAGCGGCGGGAGGTCGTTGGCCGAGCGGATGACGTTCACGACCGACGCCATGATCTCGGTCAGCTCGAAGTCCTTCGGCGTGTAGACCGCGGCGACGCCGGCCTGCTTCAGCCGGACCGCATCGCCTTCGGGGATGATCCCGCCGACCACGACCGGGACGTCACCGGCGCCTGCATCGCGCAGACCGGCGAGCACCTTGGGGACGGCCTCCATGTGCGAGCCGGACAGGATCGACAGCCCGATGACGTGGACGTCCTCCTCGACCGCCGCGGCGACGATCTGGGCAGACGTCAGCCGGATCCCCTGATAGATCACCTCGAAGCCGCAGTCCCGCGCGCGGACGGCGATCTGCTCGGCGCCGTTGCTGTGCCCGTCCAGGCCCGGCTTGCCGACCAGGAAGCGCAGCCGGGAGCCGAGCTCCTCGCCGGTCTGCTTGACCGACGCCCGCACCCGGGCGATCTCCTTGCCCGCCGGCCCGTGCGCCCCCGCCCCGGACACCCCGGTCGGTGCTCGGTACTCGCCGAACACCTCGCGCAGCGCTTGCGACCACTCCCCCGTGGTGACCCCGGCGCGCACGCACTCCAGGGTCGCCGGCATCAGGTTCAGCTCGGTTTTCGCGGCATCACGTAAAGCCCGTACGGCCTCGTCGGCGCGCTCCGCGTCACGCCCGGAACGCCACGCCACGGTCGCCTCGATCGCCGCCTGCTCGACCGCCTCGTCGACCGTCATGATCGAGCCGGCCACGTCCGCGGTCAGCGGGTTCGGGGCGGTCGTCGTGAACTTGTTGACCCCGACGACGATGTCCTCGCCCTCCTCGATCCGGCGGCGCCGTTCGGCGTGCGAGGCGACCAGCGCACTCTTCATGTAGCCGCTCTCGACCGCCGCCACCGCGCCGCCCATCGCCTGCACCCGATCGACCTCGGCGTTGACCTCACGAACCAGGTCGCCGACCAGCTTCTCTACGACGACCGAGCCGGTGAACAGGTCCTCGTGCTCGAGCAGGTCGGTCTCGTACGCCAGCACCTGCTGGAGCCGCAGCGACCACTGCTGGTCCCACGGGCGCGGCAGGCCTAGCGCCTCGTTCCAGGCCGGCAGCTGCAGGGCGCGGGCCCGGGCGTCCTTGGACAGCGTCACGCCGAGCATCTCCAGCACGATGCGCTGCACGTTGTTCTCGGGCTGCGCTTCGGTGAGCCCGAGCGAGTTGACCTGCACGCCGTAGCGGAACCGCCGATGCTTGGGGTTCTGCACCCCGTAGCGCTCCTGCAGCAGGGTGTCCCACAGTTGCGTGAAGGCGCGCATCTTGCACATCTCCTCGACGAAGCGCACACCGGCATTCACGAAGAAACTGATCCGTGCGCACACCTCCCCGAACTGCTCCTCGGGCACCTGCCCGGCCGCCTTCACCGCGTCGAGCACCGCGATGGCGGTGCACAGCGCGTAGGAGATCTCCTGCACCGGGGTGGCCCCGGCCTCCTGCAGGTGATAGCTGCAGATGTTCGTCGGGTTCCACCTCGGGATCTCGGTGACCGTGTAGGCCACCATGTCGGTGATCAGCCGCAGCGAGGGACCGGGCGGGAAGACGTACGTCCCCCGAGACAGATACTCCTTGATGATGTCGTTCTGGGTCGTGCCCGCCAGCTGCGCGGCGTCGACGCCCTGCTCCTCCGCGACCACCTGATAGAGCGCGAGCATCCACATCGCGGTGGCGTTGATCGTCATCGAGGTGTTCATGTCCCCGAGCGGGATGTCGGCGAACAGCGCGCGCATGTCCCCGAGGTGGGTAACCGGCACGCCGACCTTGCCGACCTCGCCGCGGGCCAGCTCGTCGTCCGGGTCGTAGCCGGTCTGGGTCGGCAGGTCGAACGCGACCGACAGCCC
Source organism: Mycobacteriales bacterium (assembly GCA_038236005.1). Taxonomy (GTDB): domain Bacteria; phylum Actinomycetota; class Actinomycetes; order Mycobacteriales; family SCTD01; genus CANKBT01. The sequence goes on from JBBSTI010000064.1 coordinate 11,481, forward strand.
GGTCTGGCCCTTGGCGAGGTTGGTGCGGTAGAGCTCGTTGCTCGCCGTGGCGCTCGAGTGTCCGGCGTACGTGCGCATCACCCAGGGACGGTCCTTCGTGCGCAGGATCTTCTTGCCCTGCTCAGGGCCGCCAGCACCGGGGACCTCCGCGCCGATCGAGGACACCGTCGTCACGGCAGGCTCAGTCATGGCTGGAGCGTACGGGGGTCAGGCGACGCGGCTGGTGTGGAGCACCCGTTCCAGCCGCGTGAGGGTGAGCACGCGGCGCACCGCCGGCGACACGTCCACCAGGACCAGGGTCCGACCGGCACGGTCCGCGCGTCGGTGCACCCCGACGAGGACGCCGAGCCCGGTGGCGTCCATGGCCTCCACGCCGCTGCAGTCGACCTGCAGCTCGCCGGCCCCGCCCGCGAGCGCCTCCACCAGGGCCAAACGTACGTCAGCAGCAACATGCACGTCGAGCCGTCCGGACAGGTGCAGGCGTTGGCCTGGCTCGTCCACGAACGTCGTGCCCATGCTGTCTCCGTCCTGCTCTCGTGTCCCCTCGACAGACGCACGGCCGGCCGATCTGGTTGCGACAGTGCGCCGCGAGAATGTTTGTGTCACGAGTCAGTCGCAAAGAGTGACCGGGCACGCCGAACGTCACGCGACTGTCAAGAAGCGGCGTGCGCCGGTCCCTGGCAAGATGCATCCGTGGGCCCTCACCAGTACGACACCGTCCTCGGACCGCTGATCTCGCTCGTCGCCCTGCTGGTCGTGGTCCTGCTGTGCCGATGGGTGTTCTCGACCAAGGACCGCGACCGGCGCACGGCGCGTCGTCGAGCGGCCGCGCTGTCGCACGGCGACTTCGGCCTGCTGGTCGCGGTCGCCACCGTGGCGACCGAGCAGGACGCCGAGATGCTCCGGGCCGTGCTGGCTGCGCAGCGGATCCGGGCGACGGTGAGCGCCGGCACAGACGGGCAGCGCACGGTGCTGGTCTTCCGGCGAGACTCCGAGCAGGCCCGTCAGCTCGTCGGCTGATCGACCAGCGGGTCTCGGCTCAGAGCACGACGCCTCAGAGGACCTCGTCCCCGCCGCTCTCTCGTCGTACGTCCGCGCCCAGCGACACCAGGGAGGGGACGAACCCCTCGTATCCCCGGTCGATGTGATGGACGTCGCTCAGCTCGGTGATCCCGTCCGCCACCAGCCCGGCCAGCACGAGGCCGGCACCGGCCCGGATGTCGTGTGCGCGGACCGGTGCTCCGGACAGTCGCTCCCGGCCCCGCACGACGGCGTGGTGCCCGTCGGTCCGCACGTCGGCGCCGAGCCGGCGCAGCTCGTCGAGATACATCCAGCGCGACTCGAAGACGTTCTCGGTCGCCATCGCGGTCCCCTCGGCGACCGCGCCGAGCGCGAGGAACATCGGCTGCAGGTCCGTCGGAAAGCCCGGGTAGGGCAGCGTCACCAGGTCCACGGCCTTCGGGCGTCCCTCCATGCGTACGCGGAACCCACCCTCGAGCACGTCGACCTGCGCGCCGGCCTGCACGAGCTTGTCCAGCGGGGTGCCCAGGTGCTCGGCCCGGCCGCCCAGGACCGTGACGTCACCCCGCGTCATGACCGCACCGATCGCCCAGGTGCCGGCCACGATCCGGTCCGGGACCGTCTCGTGCTCGACCGGGCGCAGGCCGTCGACGCCGTCGATCGTCAGGGTGCTGGTCCCGACCCCGTCGATCTGGGCGCCCATCTGCACGAGCATCGTGCACAGGTCGACGATCTCAGGCTCACGGGCGGCGTTGTCGATGGTGGTCGTGCCCTGCGCGAGCACCGCGGCCATCGCGAGCGTCTCGGTCGCACCGACGCTCGGGAAGTCGAGCCAGATGCTGGTGCCCCGGAGCGTGCGGGCGCGGGCAACGACGTAGCCGTGCTCGATCTCCACGTGGGCGCCAAGCTTCTTCAACCCGTCCAGGTGCATGTCCAGCGGTCGGCTCCCGATCGCGTCACCGCCCGGCAGCGCCACCTTGACCTCGCCGCACCGGGCGAGCAGCGGGCCGAGCACGGCGATCGAGCCACGGATGCGGCGGACGAGGTCGTAGTCCGCCTCGTGCCCCACCAGCTCCGGGACCCCGATCGACACCGCTCCGGGCTCCAGCGTCACGTCGCACCCCAGCCGTTCGAGCAGCTGCGCCATCACCGGCACGTCGAAGATGGCCGGGACCGCGGTCAGTCGGCTGGTCCCGGGGGCGAGCAGCACCGCCGCCATCAGCTTGAGCACGCTGTTCTTGGCCCCGGTGACGGCGACCTCGCCGGACAGCCGTGCCCCACCGGCCACCACGAAGCGCTCCATGGACAAACACACTAGGGAAGCAGCCCTGCAGCCCTAGCTCGCGTCGTTCCGTAAGACGAGGAGGACCTATGGACGACCAGGCACAGGAAGACTTCAGGGCGTACGTCGACGCGCGCTCCGGACCGCTGCTGCGCACGGCATACCTGCTGACCGGCAACTGCGCCGACGCCGAGGACCTGCTGCAGAGCACGCTCGCCAAGACCTACCTGGCGTGGCACCGGATCCAGCGACGTGAGGCCCTCGACGGCTACGTACGGCGGGTGATGGTCAACACGCAGACCTCGGCGTGGCGGCGGAGGCGGGTCACGGAGCACCCCACGGACGACCTGCCGGACGTGGCCGCCGCCGGTGACCACACCGAGGACGTGACGCTGCACGACGCGCTCTGGACCGCGATGCAGGGTCTGCCGCGACGACAACGGGCGGTGGTGGTCCTGCGCTACTACGAGGACCTCTCCGAGGCCGAGACCGCCGGGGTGCTGGGCGCCTCGATCGTGCTGACCTTTCCGCTCGCGAAGGGGACGACGGCGCTACCGATCGCCCTCGCTGAGTCCGAGGGCACCGACCGGCTGATCGTGGTCGCCGCCCCAGACAGCCGCGAGACCCGGTACGCCCCCGACGGCACGACCTTCGCCCCCATGACGAGCCCCGCCCCAGGAGTCGCCACGGCATCCGTGCCGAACGACCTGCATCAGCCGGCACAGGACGACCCGGCCGTGGTGAGCTGCGGTTCTTCTGGATGCCGGACTCGGGCGGGGGCGACGTCGTCGTCGTGATGAGGCGCTACAGCGAGCGCCGCCGGGGTGACGATTGGCTGACGACGTACGCCCGGGACGGGGTGATCCTCTGCAACCGATCGGGGACCGAGCTGCTGGGCGACTCTGCCGTGTGACCAGCCCCCTGCGTCGGCTCGACACCCGACGGGCTGGTCCGCGTCGGGCGGACAGAGAGGGGTCGCCCTAGGGTTGGCGGCATGGCTGTTCACCTGACCCGCATCTACACCAAGACCGGCGACACCGGCACGACCGCGCTCGGCGACATGAGCCGCACGCGCAAGACGAGCGTCCGGCTCGGGGCGTACGCCGACGTCGACGAGGCCAACAGCGCGATCGGCGTCGTCCTTGCCCTCGGTGCGCCGAGCGCGGAGATCGCAACGGTACTGCTGCGGATCCAGAACGACCTGTTCGACGTCGGCGCTGACCTGTGCACCCCGATCGACCCGGATCCGAAATATCCGCCGCTGCGGGTGCAGACCTCCTACACGGAGGCGCTCGAGGCCGACTGCGACAGCTTCAACGAGCGGGTCGACAAGCTCGCCAGCTTCATCCTGCCGGGCGGCACCCCGGCGGCGGCGCTGCTGCACGTCGCACGGACCGTCGTGCGCCGGGCCGAGCGGTCGGTCTGGGCGCTGCTGGAGGTCGAGCCGGACACCACCAGCACCGAGACGGCCCGCTACCTCAACCGGCTGTCGGACCTGCTGTTCATCTTGTCGCGGGTTGCGAACCCTGACGGCGACATCCTCTGGAAGCCGGGTGGCGAGCGGTAGTCAGCGGCGGCGGCGGAGCGAGCCTGGCGGGGCCGACTCGAGCCACGCCAGGAATCCGGTGACGGTCTCGCGGTCCATGGCCAGCGTGACCTGTCCCCGGTCGGTCTGGCACTCCATCACCACGGCACCAGCCTGCAGCGACCGGGTCTCCCGCTGGGTCGGAGCCCGTTGCGTGCACACAGTGAGCTCGTCCCGGAGCAGGGTCCGCCGTGGCCCGCCCGCCAGGCTGAAGACCCGATACCAGCGGAGCTCGCTCCCCTGGAACCGGCCCACCCCGAGCACCCAACCGCGACCTGGGGTCACGCCCCTCAGCTGCATCGAGAGGTCGATCGCGCCACCGCCACGTCCGAGCACCAAGCGCCGGACAGCCACGGCGCCCAGCAGCAGCACCAGGACGAGAAGCAGCCCCGCGAGCAGCTCCACCGCCCTGACCGTCATCGGCAGTCGCGTGTCGCCGTCAGGAAGCCCGTGGCACCGTCAGGACGCAGCCACGCCGGCGGCCTCAAGACGGCCCTCCGCTCGACGCTCAGCGGCGACGTCACCCTCGGCTCGCGCCCGTTCGAGCGCGCGACGAGCGCGACTCTCGTCGATGTCCTCGGACAGCTCGGCGATCTCGGCGAGGATCGTCAGCCCGTCGTCGGTGACCGACAGGAACCCACCGTGCACGGCGGCGACGATGGTGTGGCCGTCGGCCTGAGAGATCTTGACGGTGCCACCGTCCGCGACCTCCCCCAGCAGAGGTGCGTGACCCGGCAGAACCCCGATCTCGCCCTCGGTGGTGCGGGCGATGACCGCCTGGGCCTCGCCGGACCAGATCTCGCGCTCGACCGAGACGATCTCCACGTGCAGCTCCGCCACGGGGTGGGCTCCTGTCCTGTGCTGCCCCGGCCGACCCGGGAACGACACCGCTCAGCCTAGCGGTCCGGACAACGCCGAAGGCCGGCCCCGAGAACGGGACCGGCCTGCGTACGTGCGCCGAGTCGGGTCAGGCCTGCTCGAGCTTCTTGGCCTTGGCCTCGACGTCCTCGATGCCGCCGCACAGGAAGAACGCCTGCTCCGGGATGTGGTCGTAGTCGCCCTCGGTCAGCTTCTTGAAAGAGGCGATGGTGTCCTCGAGCGAGACGAACTTGCCCTCGAGCCCGGTGAAAGCCTCGGCGACGTAGAACGGCTGCGACAGGAAGCGCTCGATGCGACGTGCGCGGTTGACCAGGACCTTGTCCTCTTCACCCAGCTCGTCGATGCCGAGGATGGCGATGATGTCCTGGAGGTCCTTGGAGCGCTGCAGGATGCGCTGGACCTCGCGGGCGACGTCGTAGTGCTCCTGGCCGACATAGCGCGGGTCCAGGATGCGGCTGTTGGAGTCCAGCGGGTCGACGGCGGGGTAGATGCCCTTCTCCGAGATCGAGCGCGACAGCACGGTCGTCGCGTCGAGGTGGGTGAAAGTGGTGTGCGGCGCCGGGTCGGTGATGTCGTCGGCGGGGATGTAGATGGCCTGCAGCGAGGTGATCGAGTGGCCGCGGGTGGAGGTGATGCGCTCCTGGAGCACACCCATCTCATCGGCCAGGGTGGGCTGATAACCGACGGCCGACGGCATGCGGCCCAGCAGCGTCGAGACCTCCGAGCCGGCCTGGGTGAACCGGAAGATGTTGTCGATGAACAGCAGCACGTCCTGCTTCTGCACGTCGCGGAAGTACTCCGCCATCGTGAGCGCGGACAGTGCGACCCGCAGGCGGGTGCCCGGCGGCTCGTCCATCTGACCGAACACCAGCGCGGTGTCCTTGAGGACGTCGGCCTCCTCCATCTCCAGGAACAGGTCGTTGCCCTCACGGGTGCGCTCGCCGACGCCGGCGAAGACCGACACTCCGGAGAACTGCTTGGCGACCCGGTTGATCATCTCCTGGATGAGCACGGTCTTGCCGACCCCGGCACCGCCCAGCAGACCGATCTTCCCGCCCTGGACGTACGGGGCGAGCAGGTCGATGACCTTGATGCCGGTGATGAAGATCTCGGTCTTGCTCTCGAGCTGGTCGAACGGCGGGGACGGCCGGTGGATGGGCCAGTAGGTCTCGGCATCGATGGACGGCACGTCCAGCGGCTTGCCGAGGGCGTTGAACACATGGCCCTTGGTGGCGTCGCCGACCGGCACCAGGATGGCATCGCCGGTGTCCTGGACGCTCGCCCCACGAGTCACCCCGTCGGTCGGCTGCAGCGCGATGGCGCGCACGGTGTTGTCACCGATGTGCTGCGCCACCTCGAGCGTGAGGACGCTGGTCTCGCCGCCCAGCTCGCGCTGGACCTCGAGCGCGTTGTAGATCTCGGGCATCGCATCCGGCGGGAACTCGACGTCCACGACCGGGCCGATGACGCGGACGATCCGCCCCTGTCCCCCGGTGCCGGGGGTGCTGGTCTTCTCGCTGGTGACGGTCACGGGTGGCCTCCTGAGCCTGGGTTCTTCGTTCGGGCGTGCATGCGTTCGAGCGTTCAGGTCAGGCGTCGGCGAGGGCAGCAGCGCCGCCGACGATCTCGCTGATCTCCTGGGTGATCTCGGCCTGGCGGGCCGAGTTGGCCGCACGCGTGAGGGTCTTGATCAGTTCCTCCGCGTTGTCGGTCGCGGCCTTCATGGCGCGCCGCCGGGACGCGGACTCCGAGGCGGCCGCGTCGAGCAGTGCGGCGAAGACCCGGGTCTGCACGTAGCGCGGGAGCAGGGCGTCGAGCAGCTCCTCGGCGGACGGCTCGAACTCATACAACGGGAGCGGGCCGTCCGGCGGCGGTGCGTCGGACTCCTCGACCACCAGGGGGAGCACGCGATTGGCAACCGGCTTCTGGGTGAGCGCCGACACGTAGTCGGTGTGCACCACGTGGATCTCGTCGACGCCGCCCTCGTCCGTCGGGGTGATGAACGCCTCGATGAGCGCGTCGGCGGCCTCCCGGGCGTTCTCGTACTCAGGCTGCTCGGAGAAGCCGGTCCAGCTCTGCTCCACCGGGCGGCCGCGGAACCGGTAGAACGACACCGCCTTGCGCCCGATCAGGTAGGTGACCGGCTCCTTGCCCTCGCTGCGCAGCAGCTCCTCGAGCGCGGAGGCCTGACGGAGCACGTTGGCGTTGTAGCCGCCGGCGAGCCCACGGTCACTGCTGATCACCAGCACGGCAGCGCGGGTCGCCCTGTCGGACTCGGTCACCAACGGGTGGTCGATCTCCCGCTGGCTCGCGAGCGCCGAGATGACCCTGGTGATCTCCGAGGCGTACGGCTTGGATGCCTGGACACGCGCCGTCGCCTTGGCGATCCGCGACGCGGCGATGAGCTCCATCGCCCGGGTGATCTTCTTGGTCGACTGGACCGACTTGATGCGTCGGCGGTAGACCCGCAGCTGGGCACCCATCGGCTAGCTCTTCTTCGTGGACGTGTAGCGGGTGATCTTCTCCTGGCCGACGTCCTCGGACTCCATCGCGTCCTCGGGCACGTCGTGCAGCGGCTTGCCCTCGGAGGTCTGGAACTCCTGGCTGAAGTCCCCGACCGCCTTCTCGAGCTGGCCGACGACGTCGTCGTCGAGCTTGCCGGTCTGCAGGATCGCGTCGTAGATCCCCTGGTGCGAGCGGGCGACGTAGTCCAGGAACTCGGTCTCGAAGCGGCCGACGTCACCGACCGGGACGATGTCGAGGTGGCCGCGGGTGCCGGCCCAGATGCTGACGACCTCCCGCTCGACCGGGTAGGGCGTGTATTGCCCCTGCTTGAGCAGCTCGACCAGGCGCTGACCACGCTCGAGCTGCGCCTTGGAGGCCTTGTCGAGGTCGGAGCCGAAGGCGGCAAACGCCTCCAGCTCACGGAACTGAGCCAGGTCCAGGCGAAGCTGTCCGGAGACCGACTTCATCGCCTTGATCTGCGCAGACCCACCGACCCGGGACACCGAGATGCCGACGTTGATGGCCGGACGCACCCCGGAGTTGAACAGGTCGGTCTCGAGGAAGATCTGGCCGTCGGTGATCGAGATGACGTTGGTCGGGATGAACGCTGAGACGTCGTTGCCCTTGGTC
>JBBSTI010000065.1:0-18551 GCA_038236005.1 Mycobacteriales bacterium
CACCCGCCAGGGTGCAAGCAGCGGCCGGACATGTCAGCCCTGGTCAGCGTGCACCGCACGCCGCTCGAGTACCCGCGACACGGTCCGACAGCAAATCAGGGCCCCGGCGCCCCTGTCCCGCATATCGGCGGGGTCACGCCCGCTCATCGGCTACGAGCGTGCGTTCGGTCCGCAGCCTCGGCGCTCCCGCCCGTGAGAGTGTCGACGATCATGCGAGGGACGCGTCGATCGTCCATTGCGCCCGCCATGAGGCATCGGCGGACTGCCCAGCAGGCCCAGCGTCGCCGCCCCGCCCTACGTCGACATGACGACGCCGCGGGAGCACGGCTGACTCCCCGGCCTGCGGCGATCACCTCACAGCGGCACCTGACACAGCTCTTCCCGGTACCAAAGGCAACCAAGATGGCACCATGGAACTTCGCGATCAAAGCCTTGCCATCCTGTTTCCGGAGGTCAGAAGGTGTGGGGCGGGTGGGGCTCGAACCCACGACCGAGGGATTATGAGTCCCGTGCTCTGACCAGCTGAGCTACCGCCCCCCAGGGTGCATCTTCGCACCTCAACCTGGCTGCGCGTCACCGCTGCCGACGGGGAGCACCATCGTGGGTGGCCCGCGTGCACACGGTGGCGCCGCCACCCGGAGACGAGCGACTCACGAAGAGCGGCCTCGCCGACCGGCCCAGGTCGCGAGCGCGACGCGGTTCGCCGTGCCCGTCTTGCGCAGCGTGTTGGAGATGTGCGAGCTCACGGTCTTCTCGCTGAGGAACAGGGCGGCAGCGATCTCGGCGTAGGTCCGCCCCGCCACGACGTGCTCGAGCACCTCCCGCTCACGGGGCGTCAGCGCGACGGCGTCGCCGCCCGACCTGACGCCGACGGCGCCGACGCTGGTCAGCGGGATGCGCGCGGCATGCGCCAGCGACTCCAGGTGAGCCCGGACCGGCTCTGCGCCGAGCCGCACGGCCAGCGCGTGCCCCCGGCGAAGCATCTCGGCCGCCTGGCGACGTTCGACCGCGCCGCCTCGCCCGAGCAGGGCTTCGGCGGCCCGCCAGCAGGCGTAGGCGACGTCCCACGGCAGCGGGACCTCGGACAGGCGGTCGACGGTGTCCTGCCAGGTGGCGGCCTGGTCGGGGTCCTGCCGGGCACGCGCCGTCTCGGCGTCGTAGAGCCGGTCCAGCGCGTCCAGCATCTGCTGGTACGCCTTGTCGTTCCCGGTGTCACGCAGCACGTGCGGCGATCTTGCCCGCAGCTCCACCAGGCGCTGCAGCTGCGGCGCAGGATCGCGGCCGGCGTCGCGCTCAGCCTGGACGAGGTCGGCGAGCGCGCGTGCGGCCAGCGGCGCCAGCCACTCGCAGTGGGTCGGGTTCACTCCCCCTGCGTTGCAGGCCTCGACCGTGGTCTGGAGCGCCGCCGCGGGGTCCTCGCGACCCAGCTGGACCGCCGCCGTGACCCGAGCGGTGCCGTGCATGGGCAGCGACAGCTGGCCGGCGAACAGCTCCCGGGCCCGGGCGAGGTGGGCCTCGGCCTCGTCCTGTCGACCCTGGCTGGTGGCCAGCAGTGCTCCGGCGAGCCGGGCCTGCAGGTCGGCGGCGGGGCCCACGCTGGCCCCCAGCGCCACCCGGAGCCGCGCCAGGCAGGCCTCGGGCTCGCCGAGCTCGAACCAGCCGTCGGACTCCGCCCCCGACAACCACGCGACGAAGGGCTGCGGGATGCCCACGCGCTCCATCTGCTGACGTCCTCGAGCGATGGCCTCGACCCAGCCAGTCATCGGGTAGGGCCGGGCGTTGGCCCCCCAGAACGTGGCGTTGAGCAGCGCCGAGCCGTCCCGGGCGAGGACCGACAGCTCGGCAGACCGGCGCGCCTGCTCGCCCGCTCGCCGTTCGTCGCCGTCGAACACCGCGAGCATCGCTGCCTGACCGTGGGCGTAGGCGCACGCGCGGACCCACTCGTCGGTGTGCGGGCCGGGCCAGGACCCTTCGTGCGCCTCCGCGACGGCCAGCCCCTCCTCGACCGGCGCCCGTCCTTGCTCCAGCAGGCCGGCCCACAGGAACAGTCGCGCGCTCACGCCGAGCACCACGACCCGCTGCCAGCTGTCTGGAGCAGAGGCGCTCCGCTCCAGGGCGAGCACGAGGTCGCCGGGCTCGGTGTGCAGAGCGAGCTGGAAGCGCACGGTGCTGCGCCAGGCATCGAGCACGGCGAGGCGGAGGTCGTCGGTCCCCGGTCGGAGCGCATCCCGCAGCCCCTCGATCGCGCGCAGCTCGGCATCCCAGTCGCCGAGATCCCGGGCGACGACGCGAGCCTGCTCGAGCAGGTCGACCAGGGACTCCTCGACGACCCGCTGCCCGGGTCGCAGCTCGATGGCGTGGTCCAGCATCCGGAGGCGTCCGACCTTGTCGCCGGCCACCCGCATCGCCTCCGCGGCCCGCATCGCCCAGCGGAACGCGCTGTCCTGGTGGTCGGCCAGAGCGTGGTGGTCGCAGACGGACGCCGCCAGCTCGTGCACCGGCTCGTCGCCCGCGCCTTGCTCGAGGAGCTCCTCGAAACCCCTGGCGAACGCGGCGTGCAGCGCGTGGGCCTCCTCGGGCAGGAGCCCCTGAGCGAGGGCCTCGGCCTGCAGCGGGTGATGGAACCAGAAGGACCCGTCGTCCGCGAGGTCGAGCAACCCCGCCTCGAGGGCCTCGTGCAGTGCCGGTTCCGGGTCCGCGAGACCGGCCGCGTCCGCGACCAGGGCGAGCGAGGGGCCGACGACCGGGCGCCCACCGACGGCCAGCGCGACGACGAGCCGCCGGCCGACGTCGGACATGGATCCCCACGTACGTGCGACGGCCGCGCTGAGCTCCGCCGGCAGGTGCGCCGGCAGGAGGCGGGTGGACGGCCCCAGGCCGGTCACGAGCAGCCGGGTGAAGTAGGGGTTGCCGCGGCCTCGCGCAAAGACCTCGTCCACCAGGCAGGAGTGCGCCGGACCCCCGAGGACGACGGCCACCTCGGCCGCCACCTCCGCACGGGCGAGCGGAACGACGGCCAGTTCCTCGACCCCCGGTAAGCGACGGACGTCGGCGAGCCAGCGCTGCAGGCGATGGTGCGGACCGACGTCGGTCGACCGCACCGTCAGGACGACCGCGAGCCGTCGTTCGGAGGGTCCTGCCAACACGTACATCAGGGCGTCGAGGGTCTCCTCGTCCGCCCAGTGCAGGTCCTCTACCACCAGCACGACGGCTCGTCGGACGGCCTGAGCGCAGAGCCAGTCGTCGACGGCTACCGGCACCGGGACGGACGGCCCGCCCCCCGCGGCGCGGCTCGGGACGGGACCGCCGAGAACCGAGGGCCGTTGTTCGACGGCGAGCCCACGCACCGCGCTGCGCAGACCGATCAGGGGGCTTGCGGCCGAGATCAGCGGAAGGCACGCGCCGCGGAGCACCAGCGATTGGTCCCCCACCGCGTCGCACGCCGCGCGCACCAGCGTCGTCTTGCCGATGCCGGCATCCCCCTCCAGGATCAGCACCCCGAACCGGCCGGCGCGGGCCCCCCGGAGCAGGCCCAGGATCCGTCCCAGCTCCTCCGCGCGACCCACCACGGTTGCCGACGACATGGGCGCAGTGTCTCCCACCTCGGGCGCCGAGGTCCATGACGAATCTCAGGGGTCAGCGCCTAGATCTGAGGGGTCTCGCCCGATGTGCTGGGCCGGTGGCGACCCGAAGGTGAACACATCACCCGACGACCTACCGCAGGAGAAGACATGAAGCGCACCGGAACTCGCACGCTCGCCGCGATCGGGGGCGTCCTGCTCACCTTCCCGCTGACCGCCGCGCCGTCGATGGCGCGCCCGCCGGACGACTCGGTGGAGCGCGTGGTTCAGCTCGCACCCCGGCCGCACGGCGTCCACTGCCCCCTCCAGCGGATCGGCACCCAGCTCGTCCGCTGCGACCGGCTGACCGGCAACGGACTCGCCGCGCCGGCGCACATCCCCGAGTGGCGATGACGTCGCGCGAGGGGACGCGATCACCGCAAGCCCTGAGCACCCGGGCGACGGAGCCAGCCCTGGCCGTACGGCTGAGGTAGACCTGGCAGCATGCTGTTCCGCCGCCACGGCCTGCCCGACGACGGTCCCGCCCTGGTCGCCGAGCACCTCGCGGTCTGGCCGCTGCTCGACGAGGCCGAGCAGCAGCGCCTGCTGCACGACACCGATCAGTTGCTGAAGCACAAGACCTGGGAGGCCGCGCAGGGGTTCGAGCTCGACGACACGGTGCGCGTCGTGATCGCCGCCCAGGCCGCCCTGCTCGTGCTCGGGCTGAGCCTGGAGCACTACCGCGACGTCAGCGGGATCATCGTGCACGCCACGACCATGCGGACGAGCGGCGAGCGGGCCGGTCCGACTGCCGGCACGGTCAGTGCCGACCGGCTCGCGGTGATCGGGCTGGCCCAGGGTGGTCGGGGTCCGATCGTGCTGGCCTGGGACCAGGCGCTGGCGGGTGCCCACCGTGACGAACCAGGAGCGAACGTCGTGCTGCACGAGTTCGCGCACAAGCTCGACATGCTGGAAGGGGCTGTCGACGGCACCCCGGTGCTGGCCCGTGGGCTGCACGACGACTGGGTGCGGATCTGCACGGAGGTGTACGACGACCTCGTGGCCGGCGTGCCGAGGCCGCCGCTGCGGTGGTACGGCGCGACGAACCCCGGCGAGTTCTTCGCCGTCGCCACCGAGCTGTTCTTCGAGCAGGCCGCCGACCTGCAGGCGCGAGAGCCCGCCCTGTACGACGTGCTGCTGCGCTTCTACCGGCAGGACCCGGCGGCCCGGTCGACAGCCTGAGGCTCAGCCGGCGGTCTCGTAGAAGGTCAGCTCGGCCCCCGGGAAGATCCGGGTACCGGCCTTACCGGCCAGGATCTGCTCGACGTCGGACAGCGCGCCGATCACCACGTCCCCGTGACCGCTCTCGGCGAACCGGTTCGCGGCGTTGACCTTCGGGCCCATGGAGCCGGCCGCGAAAGGGAACTGAGCCAGCTCGTCCGGCGACACGGTCTTGATGGCGCGCTGGGTCGGGGCCCCCCAGTCGAGGTAGACCGCGTCGGCGTCGGTGAGCATCAGCAACCGATCGGCCTTGATGTCGCAGGCGAGCACGGCCGAGGCGAGGTCCTTGTCGATGACCGCCTCGATCCCGGTCATGGTCCGGGTGGCCTCGTCCACGACCACCGGGACCCCGCCACCGCCGACGCAGAGCACGATCAGGCCGAGGTCCATCAGCGTGCTGATGGTCCCGGACTGTCGGATGTGCTGCGGCTCCGGGGAGGGCACGACCCGGCGCCACCACTTCCCGTCCTCGCGGACCTCCCAGCCGTGCTCGGCGGCGAGCCGGTCGGCCTCGTCCTTCTCGTACACCGGTCCGACGAACTTCTCCGGGTTCAGGAACGCCGGGTCGTCTGCGCTGACGACCGTCGTGGTGAGGATCGTCGCCATCTCCTTGCGCATCTGGATGGCGTTCATCAGCTCCTGGCCGACGACATAGCCGAGCATCCCCTGCGTCTCGGCGCCAAGGATGTCCAGCGGGTAGGCGGCGACCTCGGTGTAGGCAAGGTTCTGCAGCGCCAGCAGGCCGACCTGCGGGCCGTTGCCGTGCGTGAGCACCAGCTGGTGCTCCATGGCGACCGGCGCAAGGGCGCTCATGGACTTGCGAACGTTCTTGCGCAGGTTCTCGGCGTTGGCCACCTCACCGCGACGGGCGAGGGCGTTGCCACCGAGTGCGACGACGATCTTCATGTCAGCTCCTTCGAGGGGATCAGAGGGTCGTGGTAGAGACGGGCGAAGATCAGCGTGCCGATCGCGATCAGCACCATGGACAGCCCGAAGGCCAGGTCGTAGCCGAACCGGGAGTCCAGGATCGCGCCGGTCAGGTAGGGCGAGACGATCGCCGCCGACATCCCGATCCCGTTGTAGAGGCCGTACGCGCTGGACCGCAGGTCGTCCGGGGCCGTGTCCGCAACGATCGCGACCAGCACCGGGTCCAAGGCCAGCTTGCCGAAGGCTCCGTAGCAGACCAGGGCGACGATCACGAGCGGGTACGACGGCGCGTACGCGATCAGGGCGATGCTCGCGATGCTGGCCGGGCCCAGCACCAGCACGAAGACCCGCCGGCGCCCCCAGCGGTCGGACAGGTTCCCGACGACCAGCGCCGCCGGGATCGCGACCAGGAAGACGATCGAGGCGACCCAGCCGGCCGAGGACTCCTGGACCCCCCACACCCGGGTGAGATAAGTGGGTAGCCAGGTGACCATGACGAAGAAGCCGTAGACGCCGGTGAACAGCATCGCGAAGGCCGCGAGCAGCCGACGGTCGCACAGCAGCGAGGCGAACCGGTCCTTCTCCTGCCGCAGGGTCGTGGCCGGCGCCGACGGCTTGCGGTCGGGCACCAGGGCGTAGATGAGGAACCCGACGAGCAGGGTCGGCACCGCAAAGATGAGGAACGTGGCCTGCCAGCCCCAGCCGAGCGTGAACGTGATGAACCCCGAGACGACCAGGCCGAGCGCGGTGCCGACCCCCTGGCCGCTGTTGATGATGCCGATGCCCAGCGCCCGGTATCGCCGCGGCGTGGTCTCGCCGGAGGTCGCGTACTGCGGGCCGTAGTAGAGGCCCTCCCCGAGCCCGGACAGGGCGCGGGCGAGCAGCAGCAGCCCGAAGACCTGGGTGAGGCCCGCGAGGCCCGTCAGCCCGGTAGAGATCCCGAAGATCACGAACCCGATGAGGATGAGCTTGACCCGCCCCATCCGGTCGCCGAGGATCCCCGACGGCACCTGCATGAGGACGTAGACGATGAAGAAGACGCTCGAGATCAGCCCGACCTGAGCGTTGGTGATGTCGAAGTGCAGGCGCACCTCTTCCTGGACCGGCGCGAGGATGCTGCGGTCGGCATACATGAAGACCCAGCCCAGGAAGAACAGCAGGCAGGTCCGCAGCCAGTGCGCGTGGACCTGGTCCTCCGCCTCGGGCGGGGGCGTACGGGGCGTCCCAGGTCGGGACGTCACAGGTCGGGGCGTCACCGGTCGAGACGTCATGACGATGCTCCCGGGCCGGCGGGGCCCAGGCCGACAGCCAGGCCCCACAGCAGGTCCGAGCCTGAGGTGTGGCCGTGGCCGAGCAGACGCTGGACCGCGGGTCCGACCGGTTGCCCGTCGGCGAGCGCCCGCACCACCGCGAGCACCTGCCCCGCCAGCTCTCCACGCAGGGCGCAGCGCAGATAGGCGAGCGACACGTCCGTGGTCAGGCCGTGCCCGCGACGGCGCAAGAGGTCCTCCAGCACCAAGGCTGTGCGCGCGGACAGGCGCCCGGTGGCACCGAGGCCGGCCATCAGGCCGACCAGGACATCGTCCCCGCTCGGGGTGAGACCGGGTCCCCGTCCGATCAGCCAGCGCACGTCCGAGAACGGCCCGTCGCCGGCCAGGGCGGCACTGGCTCGGCGCACCGCCTCCTGCGCGACCGACGCGTCGTAGAACTGCAGCAGGCCTGGTTCAGGCGCGTCCGCCGGAAGGGCGAGCAGGGCTGTACCGATGAGCGTCGGCAGCGGCTCCGGTGGTGCCACCTCCCAGGACCTGGGGTCCAGCTGGAGCACCGTCGTGCCGGCTGCCCTAAAGCTGCCCCGCGGCCGGGACCAGTCCCAACGGCTCGGCAGCGACCCGTCGGCGAGCCCGTGCTGCAGCTGCTGCCACTGCCCGATCTCGAGCGCAGCCCCGAACGGGCAGTCACGCACCTCGGCGCGGTCCTTCGGTCCGAGCAGCAGCAGCTCCTCGCCCACCCGAACGTTGACCACGTGGTCAAACACCGAGTGCACCGAGCAGGGTGCGTCGCGCGCGAGGACGCGCCAGGCACCGCTGCTCAGGTGGGTGGTCATGGCAACCGTCCCGCTCAGGCCGCAGCGTCGACGGAGACGTCGTTCTTGCTCGCCAGCGCTTCCAGGGCACCGGTGAAGCAATCGAGGGGCACCCGTACGGTCCCCGCGCCGACCTGCCCGACGCCCGGCTCTCGGTGCGCGATCCCGGTGTTGATGACGGGCGTGATCCCGGTGGAGACGACCTTGCGAATGTCGATGCCGACGCAGGCGCCCTGGAAGTCCCAGGTCGGGATCGGCAGACCTGGGTTGTGGCCGGTGACGATCTCGAGCATCTCGTTCGAGGTGGCCACCGCGTCGTCGAAGCCGCCGGCACCGACGAACCGGGTCACGCCCGGGGCCGCAACCATGGCCATGCCCCCGACGCCGAAGGTCTCCGCGATGGCGCTGTCCCCGATATCGGGGTTGGCGTCCTCCTGCGTGTAGCCGGTGAAGAACAGGCCCTGGGGCGTGTTGACCGGAGCAAGGAACCACTGGTCGCCCATCCCGCTGACCCGGATCCCGAAGTCCTTGCCGTTGCGGGTCATCGCGGTGACGATGCTGCCCTCCTCGACCTGACGGGCGCCGTCCATGACGGCCTTGCCCGTCGCCATCATGACGTTGAGGAAGAACTGGTCGGTGTCGGCGAGGAAGGTCAGGATGCGCTCCTCGGACTCGCGCGGCAGCTCCAGCCGGGCGATCAGCGGGACGAGCCTGCCGAACAGCAGCCCGGACGCGGCGAAGTTGCGCTGGTGGAACTCGTCGCCCATGGTCAGCGCCCGGGCGATGATCGGGTTCAGGGCGATCCCGTCCTCGGTCTGCGCGAGGGCTGCGGCGATCGCCGGGCCGAGGTCGTCAGCCATCCAGTGCAGCCGCTCGACGACCTCGTCGTCGTACGCGCCGAAGCGCAGCACCTTGCCGATCCCCTCGTTCATCGTGCAGTAGGCGGTCGTGCCCGAGGTCTGGTCGGTGACCACCAGCACGGCCATGCCGCCGCTGGTGATGCCGCCCATCGGGCCGACGGCGTGGACGTGGTGGCAGGGCAGGAACCGCACGTCGGACGCGAGCAGCTCGCGGGCTGCCTTCTCGTCCTTCGCCCAGCCCTCGAACAGCGCTGCGCCGATGCACGAGCCCTGCATGGGGCCGGTCATGTCCTCCCAGGCGATCGGCGGCCCGGCGTGCAGCAGCGTCTTGCCCTCGGTCAGCTCAGGGATGACGTCGCTGGCCTTCTTGACGTCGACCAGGACGGGGTTGGAGCTGGTGATGCGTTCGACCACACGGTCGTTCGCAGCGTCGATGTCGGTCCCGAGGGACATGATCGTCTCGCTTCCTGTTGAGGAGGTCTGGGGCGCACGTGGAGCGGGGTGGGTCACGTCATCGCGGTGAGCAGCTGCTGCATCCGCTTGTTGCCGCCGGCGACCGGCGCCCACGTGTACTGCACGACCGAGGCCCCTGCGGTGCTGAGGTCGTCCGCGAACGAAGGCAACCCGATGTTGATGACCTTCGGACCATCGGCCAGCAGCCGGGCCAGCGGATCGTCCTGGTCGGCCTGGTGCTGCTCCCGACCGGTCCGGGTAACCGCCGACAGGGCGTAGCGCACGGCATCGGCGTTGCTGGGCAACACCCGGACGTCGGCGTCACGCAGGGTCTGCTCCTGCTGCTCGAGGCTCTGCGGATCGGTGCTCGTGCCGCAGACGCTCGCGACGACCAGCACCGTGCGGCCGGCTCGCTCGGCCTTCTCCCGTCCCTTGCGGACCGCCTCGGCAACCGGCGTGGCCGGGTCGGGATGCGAGCCGTAGCCCAGGACGACGTCGACGAGCAGCACGGCGAGCGTCTCGTCGTCGAAGGAGTCCTCGATCATCGTGGCCCGTAGCGACGGATCCATCATCGGGTGCGGCCGACCGACGGTGTAGGCGTCGTCGCCGAGGTCGATGACCTCATGACCGTCGTGCCGGATCATGTAGCCCGCAGCGTGGTCGGCATCCTCGGGGATCGAGAGGGCGTCCGCCATGAGCATGGCCGCCTCGCTGGCGAGCGTCCCGCCGCAGAACAGGCCGCGGATGTGCGTCTGCTCTTCGGTGAAGCTGGTCGCCGGTGCGAGCGACACCGCGATGCGGGCCGTCTCGGCCAGGGTGTAGCCGTAGCGGACGTTGCCGTCCTGCTCGACCTCCGGGCGCTCGCCCAGCAGCACCGCGACGACCGGCTTGGACAGCTGTTGGCAGACCTCGAGGATGTTCTTGCGCACCGACGGGGCCGGCGGCTTGGACACCAGGACGATGATCTCGGTCGTGGGGTCGGCGTCGAGCGCCCTCAGCGCCTGCAGGCAGGCGATCCCGGCGACGTCCTTCTTCAGGTCACGACCGCCCAGGCCGAGCGTGTGGCTGACGCCGCCACCGAGCTGGTCGATCTGGCACATGATCTCCTGCGTACCCGTGCCGGAGGCCCCGACGATGCCGATGCTCCCGCGGCGCACGACGTTCGCGAACGCCAGCGGGACGCCGTCGATCATCGACGTGCCGCAGTCCGGACCCATGACGATGAGGCCGAGCTCCTCGCCACGCTTCTTCAGCGCGACCTCGTCCGTGACGGACACGTTGTCGCTGAACATCATGATGTTCAGGCCGCGCTCCAGGACGCGCCGCGCCTCCTGCCCGGCGTACTCGCCCGGGATCGAGATGAGGGCGAAGTTTGCCTCCGGAAGCTCGGCCAGGGCGCGCTCCAGGCTTGCGGTCTTGGCGTAGGAGCGCTTCGAGGCCGCGGAGGCCTGGTTGGTCAGGAAGTCCTCGACCCTGCCGGTGACGAGCGCCTCGGCGTCCTCGATGTCGCTGTCGACGACGATGACCATGTCCGAGGGGCCGGCGTCACGCATCTCCGGCGTCTCGAAGCCGGTGCTCGCGAAGATCTCCTTGTTGGCCGGGGTGCCCATCATGATGGACACCCGCTCGATGCCGTCCGAACCGGTCAGCTCGGTGCTCAGGAGCATCAGGCTGACCGAGTCCTGGTAGGTGTTGGACTTGATGATGGTCTGCAGCATCAGCTGGTCACCGCTTCCTTCTTGGGGATGCTTCTTTCGTCGAGGAACAGAGACGTCACCAGGGCGATCACGAGCAGGCCGATCGTCAGGTAGAAGCCGGTGTCCCAGTTGCCGGTCCGGTCGACAAGAAATCCGGTGACGTACGGCGCGAGGATGGCCGAGGACATCCCGATGAAGTTGAACAGCCCGAACGCGGTCGCGGTGATCTGCCTCGGCGAGTAGATGCCGCACAACGAGACCAGCAGCGGGTCGGTCGCGAGCTTGCCGAAGAACCCATACAGGACGAGCGAGACGATGACCCAGCCGATGTTTGGGGCGTAGATCAGCAGAAAGACGGAGGCGATCGCCATGGCGAAGTTCATCATCAGCAGCGGCCGGCGGCGGCCGATCCTGTCGGCCACCAGCGCGATCACGATGCTGGCCGGGATCGAGGACCAGGCGGCGATCGAGGCCAGGGCACCGGTGTTGCTCCTGTCGATGCCGCGGATCTCTTCCAGGTAGGTCGGCAGCCAGGTGATGACGACGAAGAACCCGTAGATCGAGCAGAAAACCATGATGAACGTCAGCACCAGGTTGCGGATGCCGAACAGCGAGCGCAGCGTCGGCTTCGGTCCCTCGTCGCCCCGGTCGACCGGCTTGGCCGGCTCCTTGATGAAATACCAGATCAGGCCGCCGACCAAGATCGTCGGGATGGCATAGATGAAGAACGGTGCGCGCCACCCGAGGTCGAGGGTGTAGGCGAAATAGCTCGAGCCGACCAGGCCGATAGTGATGCCGACCGCCTGCCCGCTGTTGATGAGCGCGGTGCCGACCGTCCGGTGCTTCTCCGGGATCATTTCCCCGGACAACGAGTACTGCGGGCCGTAGTAGAAGCCCTGGCCGAACCCGGCCATCGCCCGGTAGAGGAACAGGACGCCGACGCCGGTCGCCAGCCCGGTGATCCCGGTGAAGGCACCGAAGATGAGGAAGCCCAGGATGATGAACTTCAAGCGGCCATACTTGTCGCCGAGGATGCCGGACGGGACCTGCACGAGCGCGTATGTCAGGAAGAAGACCGAGTTGAGCAGGCCCAGGCCCGCCTTGTCGAGCCCGTACTGGTCGCCGATGTCAGTGAGCAACGGGTTCAGGATCGTACGATCTGCGTAGATGAACACCCAGCCCAGGAAGAACATCAGTGCGACGACCCACCATGCCGTCTCTTTCTCGGTGCTTCGCGGTCCGCCGGGTGGCACGTCCTGCCGTGTCGTGGTGACCATGGGCTCCTCCTGGATGTCATACGCGCACGCCGGCGCGTCGGGGTCACGAAAAGTCCAAACGCGCAGCTGCGCTCGGTACGGCCGGGGCCACGGGCCGTGCGTACGGATGCCCAGGGTCTTGGGGCCTCCACCGCGGGCGCAGACGGCCCTCGGAACGGGGCGATGGCCCGCGTCAACTCTTGGTATACCAGAGGGGACGGCACTCAAGCAAGGGGTCTGCGACCACAGGGAGGCAAGGCATGACATCCCGTACGCTCGCTGAACACGTCTACGACGGTCTTCGACGGGAGATCTTCAACGGGGTTCGACGGCCCGGTGACCGACTCGTCGAACGAGAGATCGCGGTGGACTACGCGGTGTCCCGCGTCCCCGTCCGAGAGGCCATCCAACGGCTGAGCCGCGACGGCCTGGTGGACGTCGAGCCCCAGCGAGGCGCGTCGGTGCGTCAGCACACCATCGACCAGGTGCAGGACTTCTACGCGCTGCGGGAACTGCTGGAGGGGCTTGCCGGTCGGCTCGCCGCGCGTCGCCGCACACCCGAGCAGGTGGCCGAGCTGTGGCAGGTCCACGACAGCTCGGCCTGGGACTTTGCCGCCGGCGACCACGCGGGCGGCATGTCCAAGACCTTGGTCTTCCACCGCCTGATCATGGAGCTGTCCGGCAGCGAACCGCTGCGCAGCGCCATGGGCCCCCTCCACCAGGGGATCCAGTGGACGCTGGCCCAGAACCACGCCGAGGACTCCCTCGTCCAGGAGCACCGCGGCATCGTCCAGGCGATCGAGGACGCGGACGAGCAGACGGCCGAGCTGCGCATGCGTGCGCACACCCGCCACGGCTACGTCATCCTGCTGGCCGGTCTCACCCCCTGAGGCGGCGCCGGACTAGATCACGAGCCAGAGCACCTCGTACGGCGCGAGCGTCAGCTCCGGCCCGTAGCGGTCCTGCCCCGACAGCGCGTCGAACGCCTCCCCCTGCCACGGGGTGCGCTGCTCGACGCCGGCCAGGTTGGCAACGACGACCAGCGTCTGTGACGGTCCGCGCCGGGCTACCAGCGCGACGGCCGGGTTCACCGAGTCCAGGGCTTCGGACATCACCGACGCGTGCATCGCGGGCAGGCTCGCGCGCACCCGCGCCGCGTTCTGCAGCGCCCCGAAGACCTCGTGCTCGGTCGTGCCCGGCTCGTGCCTGCGCCCGGCGACGTCCCAGGGCAGGCGGGGCCGGTGCGTCCACCGGTTGTCGGCCTCGTGACCGGCTTCCTGCGCCCAGCCCGGGTCGTTCGGGAGCCCCAGCTCGTCCCCGGACCAGATCACCGGGATGCCACCGAAGCCGAGCAGCAGCCGGTAGGCCATCAGCAACCGGTCGGTGCTGGCCGAGAGCGAGGCGGCCGTCCCGCTGGTGCGCTCCTCCTGGAACACGAGGCCGTCGGCCGTCGAGCCCGGGACCTCCCCGTCGTACCAGTCGAGCAGGAACTTTCGGTGGGACGCACCGTCCCAGCCCACCGCTGCGGCGTCGGCGTCGTCGATCGCCCAGCCGATGTCGTCGTGGCCACGCAGATACGTCGCCCAGGCGGTCGAGCCCGGCGTGGGCCCGAACCGGCGCAGCGCCACCGTCAGCAACCCGGAGTCGCCGGTCGCGAGCGCGGACCACAGCTGCACCATGAGGCTGTTGTGGTAGGCCAGATCGGACAGGTGACCGTCTCCCAGGTAAGCCGTGACCTGCCCGGGCCCGACGATCGCCTCGGCCTTGAAGGCGCAGCCCGGCGCGGAGATCCGGGCCACCGCCCTCAGCGCCCGGGTGAGCGCGTGCACCTCGGGCTGGTTCTGGCAGTCGGTCCCGAGCCGCTTCCACAGGAAGGCGATCGCGTCCAGGCGCAGGACCTCGACGCCCAGGTTCGCGAAGAAGCAGACCAGCTCGGCAAACTCGGTGAAGACGTGAGGGTTGCTCCAGTCCAGGTCCCACTGCCAGGTGTTGAACGTCGTCCAGACCCAGGCGTCCAGCGTGTCGTCCCAAGTGAAGCTGCCGGGCGCGAAGTCGGGAAACACCTCGGGCAGCGTCGCCTCGTACGCGTCCGGGACGGTCCGGTCGGGAAAGGTCAGGAAGTAGGCGCGGTAGCGCGGGTCGCCCGCACGCGCCTTGACCGCCCACTCGTGCTCGGCCGCAACATGGTTGAGCACGAGGTCGAGCACGAGGCTGATGCCATTGCCGCGCAGGGTGTCCGCCAGAGCGCGCAGGTCGTCCAGGTCGCCCAGATCCGGTCGCACGGTCCGGTAGTCCATGACCGCGTAGCCGCCATCGTCCTGGCCCGGCCGCGGCAGCAGCAACGGCATGAGGTGCAGGTAGGTGACGCCGAGCTCGCGCAGGTAGTCGACCTTCTTCTCGACGCCTCGGAGGTCTCCGGCGAACCGTTCGGCGTACGCGGCGTAGCCCAGCATCGCGGGGTCCTGCAGCCAGTCCGGCTCGACGTGCCGTCGCAGGTCGAGCAGCCGCAGCTCGGCGGGCCTCGCCAGGAACTGGGTGATGGCGGTCTGCACGGCCTCCGCGACCGGGGCGCTGGGGCCGTACGCCTGGCTCAGCCCTTCGACGAGATCGGGCCAGGAGCGCTTCAGGCGCGCAAGGAACACGGTGCGATCGGCGGCCGGCTCGTGGGCAAGTCGCACGTCGGCGAGCTGGAGGGCGTCGGTCAGGTCCACCCCGACAACGTAACGGTTTCGTGCCTTGGTGATCTTGAGCGCGAAACGCCGGTCAAGATCGCCAAGGCACGTATCGGGACCGTCCTGAGGATCAGCCGTCCGCGGCGACCTCGAGATCGGCGACCACGATCTTGTTCATCCCCAGCATGGCCTGCAGCGCTCGGGCGGCCCGGCCGGCGTCCGGGTCGCCGAGCAGCTCGGGGAGCCGCGTCAGGACGACCTGCCCCGACCAGCCGTCTTCCGTCGTTCATGAAACGAGCGCCGTCTCCACGCGTTCGGGAGCGCCTGGTTTCGCTACTCGGTCTGACGGGTGGCAACGGCGTCGATCGCGGCGTAGAGGGCGTCGACGTCCAGCGGCCCGTACGCGGTGAAGACCACGTCACCTGGTCCGTGCGCCGACCACCGCAAGCCCTCGGGCGTCCGTTCCGCGACCTCGATCCGGACCCGGTCGGGGTCCACCAGCACATACTGCTGGAGCGACGGCAGGATCGCGTACGCCGACGCCTTCTCCCGACGGTCTCGGTCTCGGGTGGGCGGCGACTGCACCTCGATCACCAGGGTGGCGTCGGTCTCGTACTGGTCGTCACCGGTCGGCCCGCAGACGACCATGACGTCGGGGTGGTACGCCGCAGGGCCGACCCGCAGCCGTCGTCCATGAAACGGCCGGCACCCGCTGGCGAACGCAGCGACAGTTGCTGCCGAGAAGACGAGACCACTCATCAGCCCGTGCCGCTCGGTCACCCCCGACAGCGCGCAGACCCGGCCGCCGACCCACTCGTGCCGGATCTCGCTCGCCTCGTCGAGCGCAAGGTAGTCGGCAAACGTGACGTACGGAAGCTCCTCGACGGACGCGGTGCTCATGCTCCGCACCGTACGCCGGAGCCCTGAACCCGCCCGACACACCACGACGCCGCCCGCCAATGCCCACACCGGGTGGACGCACAAGCAGCTACGGCAGGCGCGGGGGCAGGCCAAAGGCCGGGAACAGGGCCGGGGTGTCGAGGAAATAGGTCATCCCGACAATCTCGTCGTCGACCACGTCGAGCACCATCAGCGCCCAGGGCGCATGCCCGCCGGCCAGGCTCACACGGTCCGGGCGATACTGCCCGAAGGCCGGCTGGCCGTTGGCCGAGGTCGGGACCAGCCGGGAGCCCTCGCACTCGTGCCCCGGCCCGAGGAACCAGCTCGCGACGTCCGCCGTGCCCTGCAGCCAGAGCGGGTAGGGAGGCATGTTCATCGTGACGTCCTCGCGCATCAGCGCGGTCAGCGCCGGGACGTCGTAGGACTCGAAGGCGGCGACGTAACGGGACAGCAGCGCCGAGAGGTCCGGGGTCAGCCGCAGCGGCTCGACCGGGGGCGCCTCGGCGAGCGTGGCTCGCGCACGCTGCAGCGCGCTGTTGACCGAGGCCACTGTGGTCTCCAGCTGCTCGGCGACCTCGACGGCCGAGAAGCGCAGCACCTCGCACAGGATGAGCACCGCACGCTGACGGGGCGGCAGGTGCTGGAGGGCGGCGACGAACGCGAGCCGCACGCTCTCCCTGCTCTCCGCGACCTCGGCCGGGTCCAGCGCGTCGGTCGGTGCCGGCAAGACCCAGGACTCGGACGGCTGCACCTGCCCCAGGGACTCCACCGTGGGCGTGCCGACCGGTCCGAGATCCATCGGCCGGGCCCGTCTGCCCCGGCTGCGCAGCAGGTCCAGGCAGACGTTCGTCGCGATCCGATAGATCCACGTGCGTACGGACGAGCGGCCTTCGAACTCGCCCTTCCACGCCCGGATCATCGTCTCCTGGACGGCGTCCTGCGCCTCGGCGGAGCAGCCGAGCATGCGGTAGCAGTAGCCCGTGAGCTGCGGACGGAAGGTTTCGAGATCTTCCCCGGCGACGGTCAGTTCAGACACGTCAGTCGACATGGTGGACACCGTAGGCCTCAGGCAACCAGGTTGACCAGGGCCCCGGTCGGGTCGGTGAGCGTCACGACCCGGCCGTACGGGGTGTCGGTCGCGTCCTGCACGAGGGTGGCCCCGAGCGCGATCGCCCGAGACTGGGCGTCGTCCGCGTCCTGGACCTGGAGGTAGACCGAGCCCAGCGCCTCGCAGCTGGTGGACAGGACGCCGACCGCCTCCTCGCCGGCGACCGACGCGGTCGAGTAGGTGAACTCCGGGGAGTCGGCGACCGAGGAGGTTTGCCACCCGAAGACCTCGCGGCCGAACTGCAGGGTCTGCTCGTGCTGCGCCGACGCCAGCTCGAACCAGGCGGCGTGCCCCGGCTCGGCGGTGGTCAGCAGGCCCCGGTGCGTGCCCGGCTGCCAGAGCCCGAACGAAACCCCGGACGGATCGGCGACCACCGCCATTGCGCCGAGGTCGCCGACCGGCATCGGCGGTAGCTGCAGCGCCCCGCCGGCAGCGACGGCCGCGGAGCAGGTCTGCTCGGCGTCCTCGGTGGCGAGGTAGACGGCCCAGGCGTCGGTCGGGCCCCCCATCGCCGGGCCGCCCACCGCAGGGACACAGCCGGCCACCCGCTCCCCCTGCAACGTGAAGTTGGCGTAGCCCCCGAGCTCGGGGTCGGGCTGCTCGCACTCCCAGCCGAGCAGCGCGGTGTAGAAGGTGATGCTGGCGGCCTGGTCCGAGCTGGACAGGTCGATCCAGACGGGTGCGCCGAAGGGGACGGTGTCGCGTACGGGCATGGGGTGCTCCTGGTCTCGGGTCGAGCGGGTCGGGCGGGTCGGGTGGGTCGGGTGGGTGTGTCCAGGGCAGACGCCTCGCCGACCCGGCACTCATCGGTCGGCTTGCGAGACTCCTCCAGCGATGACTTCCCGGGCGCCCGTTCGTCGTACGGTCAGGACGATCACACCGGAGGTGGCGCGATGGCAGGCGTGAGAGTGCTGGTGGGCACGCGCAAGGGCGCGTTCGTCCTGACCAGCGACGAGAAGCGACGGGACTGGGACGTGCAGGGGCCGCACTTCGGCGGCTGGGAGGTCTATCACCTGAAGGGCTCCCCAGCAGATCCGGACCGGATCTGGGCCAGCCAGTCCGGCGGCTGGTTCGGGCAGCTCGTGCAGCGATCCGACGACGGCGGGCGCACGTTCGCCCCGGTCGGGAAAGACTTCGCGTACGAGGGCGAGGTCGGCACCCACCAGTCCTTCTCCGGCACGCCGAGCCCGTGGGCGTTTTCCCGGGTCTGGCACCTTGAGCCGTCGCTCACCGACCCGGAGACCGTCTACGCCGGGGTCGAGGACGCTGCGTTGTTCAAGAGCACGGACGGCGGGGCCTCCTGGGGTGAGCTGTCGGGGTTGCGTACGCACGGCACCGGCTCGCAGTGGCAGCCCGGCGCCGGTGGGATGTGCCTGCACACCCTGCTGCTGCACCCCACCGACGACCAGCGAATCTTCGCTGCCATCAGCGCGGCGGGGGCGTTTCGCAGCAACGACGGCGGTGCGAGCTGGGGCGCGATCAACAAGGGCCTGCGCAGCGGCGGCATCCCCGACTCCGGCGCCGAGGTGGGCCACTGCGTGCACAACCTGGCGATGCACCCGTCCCGGCCGGACACGCTGTTCATGCAGAAGCACTGGGACGTGCTGCGCAGCGACGATGCCGGCGACTCCTGGCGCGAGGTGAGCGGCAACCTGCCGTCGGACTTCGGCTTCCCGATCGAGGTGCACGCGCACGAGCCGGAGACGGTCTACGTCGTGCCGATCCTGTCGGACTCCGAGCACTACCCGCCGGAA
>JBBSTI010000066.1:0-17737 GCA_038236005.1 Mycobacteriales bacterium
GCCCGACGGCAGCCGGATGGAGCTGTTCGGCAGCGGCGGCGGGCAGGTCGTCGCCGACTCGCTCTCCCGATCGCTCGGCGCCAGCGTGCCGTTGCTCGGACAGGTGCCGATGGACGTCCGGCTGCGCGAGGGCGGCGACTCCGGTCGTCCGCTCGTGCTCGACGAGCCGGACAGCGAAGCCTCCCGCGCGCTGCTCGCGATCAGCGACGCCCTCACCGGCAAGCCCCGCGGGCTGGCCGGGATGTCGCTCGGCCTGTCCCCCGCCGGACGCTGAACGGGCCCTGAGCTCGGCCGCGCTCAGGTGGTGTCGTGGTCCCAGGGGGCCAGCTCGCCCGGCTCCAGGGGCAGGCTGCCGCGGGGCACGCCAGCACCGGTCTTGGTCAGCGCGACCCCGCCCGCCGCGATTCCTCCCACCGCGGCCGCGGCCGGCGGAGGGTCGTCCCAGAGATTCTTGCGGATGAAGGTCTTCGGGTGCAGCGAGGCGAGATCCATCTCGGCCAGCTCGGGCATCTCCTGCTTGAGATCGCTGGTCATGCCCTTCACCCACACCCTCAGCTCCCGCAGGCTCTTGCCCGCGTCGGCGGCCAGCCCGGGGAGTCGCTCGGGGCCCACGACGAACAGCGCGATCAGGAGCAGGACAGTGATCTCGCCCCATCCGAGGTTGTTGAGCATCGCGAGCCCCCGTTGACTAGTTTCCGGCCTTGTTGCCGAGAGTGACGTCGGCCGACCGGTCCCGGCCGTCCCTGACGTAGCCCACCTCGACGGTATCGCCCACCTGGCTCTCACGGAGCGCCAGGATCAGCTCGTCCACGCTCCCGACCTTGGTCGCGCCGACCCGGTTCACCACGTCGCCCACCTCCAGGTCGGCGTTGCTGGCCGGACCGCCCGCCACCACCCGGGACAGCCGTGCCCCCTGCTTGATGCCGTCGGTCGACACCTGGTTGCCCGCCTCGACGCCGATGGCCGGATGCGTCGCCTTGCCGGTCCGGATGATCTCTTCCGCAACCACCCGTGCCTCGTCGACCGCGATCGCGAACCCGACACCGATGCTGCCGCTCTCCCCGCCGCTGCCGGCGCCCAGGGTGGCGATCGCGGAGTTGATGCCGATGACGGCGCCGTACCGGTCGACGAGCGCACCCCCGGAGTTGCCCGGGTTGATGGCCGCGTCGGTCTGGATCGCGTTGAGCAGCGGCGTCGCCTGCCGCGCGCCTTCACCGGGCACGTTCACGGTGCGGTTGAGCGCCGAGATGATGCCCGTGGTCACGGTGCCGTTGAGCCCCAACGGCGAGCCGATCGCGATCACCGGGTCACCGACAGCCAGGTCTGCGCTGCGGCCCAGCGTCGCGGGCTCGAGCCGCGCGTCGACCTTGATGACGGCGAGGTCGGTCTCCGGGTCGAGACCCACGATCCTTGCCGGCAGAGGACGCCCTTCGCCCCCGTTGACGATCACGCTGATCTCGGCACCGGTCGCCCCGTCCTCGACCACGTGGTTGTTGGTGAGGATGAAGCCGTCGGCGCGCAGCACCACGCCTGAGCCGCTGCCGCCCGTGCCGTTGACCTTGCGCACCTCGATGCTCACGGTGCTGCGGAGCACCCTGTTCGCGATGCCCGGGACCGATGCCGGGTCGCGTTCCACGATGCCGGTGCTGACGCCGGTGCCGAGGCTTGCCGACGGGTCCAGCGAGGAGTCGCCGCGCAGCGCCTGCACGGTGGCGCCGCCGACGCCGCCGCCGAGCAGGGCGAGCAGGGCGATCCCGGCCACCATCCCGACGCGTCCGCGGCGTGCGGCGACCGGTCGGGCGGTGGCGTCGCCGAACGACCCCGTCGGATAGCCCCAGGCTCCGCCAGGCCCCGGCCCGTGGACGACGGTCGGCCCGTCGCCGGGCGCGTAGGGGTCCCGACCCGGAGAGGACGGAGCCGGGTCGTCGTAACCCGGCTGGAGATCTGCGTCCGCGCTGTAGGCGGGTGCACCGCGCGGCGCGTCGAAAGAGGGCTCGGCCGGGGCTCCGTCGTAGGGGGCGCGGAAGCGGCCGTGCTCGTCGCCACCGGCGCCGTACGAGCTCTGGTCGTCAGCCGGGCGCGACCACCAGGGGTCCTGCGGTGCGTCCCCGTGCTCGGTGCCGTTCATGTGCCGATCATGTGCCAAGCCCTCCCGGTTCGCGGCGGGTCCACGAGGTCCCCGTCAAGTGTGCCCCGACACCGCCGTGACGCGCAGGTCACCGCCGTCAGGCGAGGTCGCGCTCAGTCGGAGGTCACCGTCGTCAGGCGCAGATCGGCGCCGGGGCCCGGTGGGCCAGGGCCGACCGCAGACCACTTCTGCCGCGGTGGATCCGGCTGCGCACCGTGCCGATCTTGATGTCCAGCACCTCGGCGATCTGCTCGTACGTCAGGCCCTCCAGGTCGCAGAGCACGACGGCCGCCCGGAAGTCCGGTGCCAGCCCGTCCAGCGCCGCCTGGACGTCGGCCTCGAAGTGCGTGTCGTCGTAGACCTGGGACGGGCCGCGGTCCCGGCTCGGGAGGCGCTCGGCGTCGTCCGGCAGCGCGTCGAAGCGGATCCGCGCCTTGCGCCGGGCGCCGTCGAGGAACAGGTTCGTGGTGATCCGGTGCAGCCAGCCCTCGAAGGTTCCGGGGGTGTAGGAGGACAGCGAGCGAAAGACCCGCACGAAGACGTCCTGCGTCAGGTCCTCTGCGTCGTAGGGGTTGCCGGTCAGCCGGTAGGCGAGCCGATAGACCCGGGCCGAGTGGAGGTGGACCACCTCGTCCCACGTGGGCGGCGTCCAGGGCACCGGCACCAGCACCCCGCCGTGCTGCACCGGCGGGCCAGCCGTCGTGAGCGTCACGCGATCCTCCCTCTGGGCGGGCCCGGAGCGCCCGCCGCGATGACCACCCTGACGGTCGGGTCGTGAGGTCGGCGTGAGCGCTCTCTGTCCGCGCACTAGGGTCGTTGCGTGCGTGCTCGCCGTACGCCCGCCGCAGTAGGGAGACCCGTGAGCACCGAACGGACGCCGACCAGCGCCCAGCTGTCCTGGATCGCTTCCTGGCAGCCCGAGGACGAGGCCACGACCGGGGCCCGGCTACGGGCTGACGAGGTCGGGCTGACGTGCGTCGACCCGGTCACCGGCGCCGCCGTGCGGATGTTTGCCGCGATCACCAGCGCGCGCCACGTGATCGAGCTCGGCACCGGCGCCGGCGTGTCCACCCTCTGGCTGCTGCAGGGGTTGCAGCCACAGGGCATCCTGACCACGATCGACATCGACGCCGAGCACCAGCGGCTGGCGCGCACCGCGGTCCAGGAAGCGGGGGCGCCCAGCGGTCGCGTCCGCTTCATCGTCGGCAACGCCCTGGAGGTGCTGCCCCGGCTGTCGGACGGCGGCTACGACCTGGTGCTGTGCGACGCCGCCCCGGGCGAGGCCCTGGACTACCTGAACGAGGCCCGACGGGTGCTCCGTCCCGGTGGTGTCGTGCTCGTCGTGGGGGCTCTTGCCGGCGGCCGGGTGGGCGACCCCTCGGCACGCGACGCCGACACCCTCGCCCTGCGTGAGCTGGCCCGGGCCGTCCGCGAGGACGAGGCCTGGGTGCCCGCGCTGCTGCCCGTGGGTGCCGGACTGCTGGCTGCCGCCCGCGTCTAGGTCCCCGTCCGGGACGCCTCAGCGAACAGCGCAACGGCCGGCCGCCGTGAGGCAGCCGGCCGTTCGTGCGTGTGGACCCGGGTCTAGGAGACGACTGCTTTGAGGGCGTCTCCTAGGGAGTTCGCCTCCTCGGCATTGATCTCCACCACGAGACGTCCGCCTCCTTCCAAAGGCACCCTCATGACGATCCCGCGCCCCTCCTTGGTCACCTCGAGGGGCCCGTCGCCCGTACGCGGCTTCATGGCCGCCATCCGACCAACCTCCTGATGTCGTGCGTCGCGCGCCTGGCGGTCGTCCAGGACGTCGCACTATTCTCGCTCATGCTCGGCCCGGCAGGGGCAGGAACCCCCTGACGACCATCGATCGGGTGGTGTCAGCCGACCTGGTGGCCGGGTGCGCCTGCCGAACCACCGGCCTCGACCCAGCGGGCGAAGCGCTTCAGGGAGAGCATGACGCCGGCGGCGAAGAACGGCTTGACGAGCACCCAGCCGACCCGGCCGAGCAGCCCGGGCGGCAGGTCCAGGTCTTCGCGCCAGACGAAGTCGGCCTGCTGCGGGCCGCGGGGCACGACCGAGAAGACTCCGGTGCCACGGACGATCTTCCCGGTGTGCAGGACGTCGCAGCGGCTCGGCGGCTCCCACCGGGTGATCACCATGGTGTCGAGGAAGCCGAGGCGCCCGAGCGGCGTCCGCACCCCGGTGAAGGCAGAGATCCCCCCGCCGACGCCGACGCCCTGCTGGTCGGTGGCCTCGACCGTCGTGCCGAGCATCCACGCGGACTGGCCGGCCCAGTCGGTGGCGCCGGCAAACACCCGCTGCGCAGGGGCGTGCACGGGGACGGTCAGCTCGAGGGAGACGGTCATGGCTCGATCGTGCCGGTGTCTTCCGTTTCCCGCCAGTCCTCACGCCTGCGCAGATCGCTGTCCGACCGGGCCTGATCACGCTCCTGCCGGGTCTGGTCCAGCTGCTCCTGGACGGCCGCACGCGCCGCTGCGGCCCGGTCCAGCGCCTCGTCCACCTCAGACATCCGGTAGCCCCGCAGGACGAGCGAGAACCGGACGCTCTCCAGGTCCCCCGCGCCGACGACCGGCGAACGGTCGGGCGGCACGTTCCGCAGCAGACCGGCGTCACGGGTCGTCAGCACCCCGCCGACGAAAAGCACGACCAGGACACCGAGGACTCCGAGCAGCGTCACGAGCACTCCGCGATGATGGCAGAACCGGCTGTTGTCCCGCAGGTGAGCGGGCACCACGAGAGCGTGATCGAGCCTTCTGCGACCGGCCCCGACGTCATCGACCTCGACGAGGAGCTCGCCGTGCCCTCGGTGGCGGTGCCGCACAGCGCGAGCGGAGAGCAGTCGCTCGTGCAGCGGGACCTCACATCGCTGGCCCCGCTGGCCCCACCGCCGCGGCCCGCCCACCGCTGGCACCCCCGTCGGGTGGTCGTCACCCCGGCCGCGCTGGAACACCCGCACGGCCGGCGCATCGTGGAGCGGGTCGAGGCGACCGGGCAGGCCGTCGAACGGCTCTCGGCCAACCGGCTGTCCGGCGTGCGGGGCGAGAACGAGCGTCAGACGTACGCCAACGCGAAGTCGACCCTCGCGATCGTCGTCAGCCCGCCCAGCAAGCGGACCCTGCAGCCGATCGCGCCGAGCGCGGACTGGCGGGTGGACCTCGCCGAAGGATGCCCGGCGCACTGCCAGTACTGCTACCTGGCCGGGTCGTTGTCCGGGCCTCCGGTCACCCGGGTCTACGCCGACCTCGACGAGATCCTCGACAACCTCGACGCCTACGTCGGTGCCGGCACGGCGCAGCGCCGCCCCGAGGAGGGAACCACCTTCGAGGCCTCCTGCTACACCGACCCGCTCGCGCTGGAGCACCTGACCGGATCGTGGTCACGAGCGATCGAGCACTTCGGGGCGTGGGAGGCGCCGGTCCAGCTGCGCTTCACGACCAAGTACGACGACGTCGACGCCCTGCTGGCGCTGCCCCACCACCGTCGCACCAGGGTGCGACTGTCGGTCAACGCCACCCCGGTGACCCGGCGCTTCGAGGGAGGCACGAGCAGCCTACCCGACCGCCTCCGGGCCTTGCGGCGCCTTGCCGAGGCGGGCTATCCGATCGGGCTGACGGTCGCCCCGATCATGCCGATGCAGGGGTGGCGCGAGCACTACGCGGACCTGCTCTCCGGGGTCCGTGACGCCGTCGCCGGCGTGCCCGACCTGGACCTGACCGCCGAGCTGATCACGCACCGGTTCACGCCGGGGAGCAAGGAGGTGCTGCTCGGCTGGTATCCGAAGACCCAGCTGGAGATGGACGAGAGCGTCCGGACGACCAAGCGCAACAAGTTCGGCGGGGTCAAGCACGTCTACGCCAAGGACGTCATGGCGGAGCTGCGGGGATGGTTCGTCGAGGAGCTGGACCGTGTTCTGCCGCAGTGCCGGGTCCTCTACTGGACCTGAGCGCTCACGGCTCGCTCTCGGCGATCTCGGCGAGGGTCGGCACCAGTCGTTCCGGCTGCGCCAGGCCGGCCTCGACCAGGTCCATCGCGTGGTCGACCCCGGTCGCCCACTGCACGGCCGCCGTCCCGGCCGGTCGCACGAAGCCCCGCTCCACCATCAGGTCGATCTGTTCCCGCAGAGGTGCGTAAAGATTGTCGTGGTCGAGCACCACGACCGGTTTGACGTGCATGCCGAGCGAGCGCGCCACCCAGATCTCGAACAGCTCCTCAAGCGTGCCGATCCCGCCGGGCAACGCCAGGAAGGCGTCGCACCGCTCGTCCATCAGAGCCTTGCGCGCACGCATGTCGTCGACCACCAGCAGCTCGTCGCTGGCGGTGTCACCGACCTCCAGGTCGAGCAGGGCCCGCGGGATCACCCCGACGGTGCGCGCCCCGGTCGAGCGGGCCCCCCTGGCGACGGCGCCCATCATCGACAGGTCACCGCCGCCGCTGACCAGGGTGTGTCCGCGCCGCCCCAGCGCGACGCCGACCTGGGTGGCGAGCGTGACGTACGCCAGGTCGATCCGGGTGCTGGACGAGCAGTAGACGCAGACCGCGGCCATCAGGCCGCGGGGGCGCCGGCCGACCGACGATCCTCGGCCTCGGTGATGAACCGGAGGACGTCGTCGACGTCGTCGGTGAGGTGGAGCAGGTCGTCGAGGTCCGCGGCGTTGATGTAGCCCTCCGCCAGCATGCGCTCGCGCAGCCACGTGACGAGCCCGCCCCAGTAAGCGGTGCCGACCAGGACGACCGGGAACAAGTTGACCTTGTGGGTCTGCACCAGGGTCAGGGACTCGAACAGCTCGTCCATCGTCCCGAACCCGCCCGGCAGGATGACGAACGCCTGGGCGTACTTGACGAACATCGTCTTGCGGGCGAAGAAGTAGCGGAAGTTGAGCCCGAGGTCGACCCACTCGTTCAGGCCCTGCTCGAAGGGCAGCTCGATGCCGAGCCCGACCGAGGTGCCGCCCGCCTCGCAGCAGCCGCGGTTGGCCGCCTCCATGATCCCGGGTCCGCCACCGGTGATGACCGCCCAGCCGGCGTCGGCGAGGGCACCGCCCAGCGCCCGCGCCGTCGCATACTCCGGCGCGTCCGGCTTGGTGCGCGCCGACCCGAAGACGCAGACGGCGCGGGGCAGCTCGGCGAGCAGGCCGAACCCCTCGACGAACTCCGACTGGATCCGCAGCACCCGCCACGGGTCGGTGTGGACCCAGTCCGACGGGCCACGGTGGTCCAGCAGGTGCTGGTCGGTGGTGCTGGTCGGGATCTGGTCGCCGCGCATCGTCGCCGGCCCCTGGTGACGAGGCTCGCGGCGGGTCGGACGGTTGTTGGTGTCGGTCACGAGGAGAGGGTGCCACGCCCGGCGACGAGATCGGCGGTCCCGGGTGCTGCGCGGTGGTGGCGTCGTCGGTGTCCGACCAGCCGGCAGCCGACGTAGATCAGGAAGGCGATCGTCGTGACGTAGCCGGAGACCGGCAGGCCCGGCCCGAGCGACAGCACGATCCCGCCGAGCAGGGACACCTCGGCGAACAGCACCGACAGCAGCGTGGCCCGGACCGGGTCGGCGGTCAGCTGGGCCGCCGCGGCGCCGGGGGTGATCATCACGGCGAGCACGAGGACGGCGCCGACCACCGGGACGGCCAGGGCGGTCGTCAGGCCGACCAGCACCGCGAACACGGCCCCGAGCAGCAGGACCGGGACGCCGCGGGCTGCGGCCACCTCGGGATCGGTGCTGGCGAACAGCAGCGGGCGGTAGATGACGGCCAGCACGGCTAGCACCAGCACCGCCGTGGCGCCGAGCACCAGCAGGCTGGTGGAGTCGACCGAGACGATCGACCCGATCAGCAGCCCGAACTTGTTGGCCGACCGGCCGTCGTACAACGAGAGCATGAGCGCGCCCAGGCCGAGGCCGGAGGCCAGCACGACGCCGATGACCGAGTCGCGCTCGCGTTGTCGCAGGCCCAGCAGCCCGAACGCGAGCCCGGCCAGCACCGAGCCGAAGACCGCGCCGAGCGCGACGCTGTAGCCCAGCAGCAGCGCGGCGGCGCCACCGGTGAACCCCAGCTCGGCGGTGCCGTGGACGGCGAAGGCCATCCCGCGGGCGACGATGATCGGGGCGAGCAGCCCCGCCAGGATGCCGAGGACCGCCGAGGCGATCAGCGCACTCTGGACGAACTGCTGGCCGAGCAGGAGCCGGGTGCCGTCGAACTGCACGAGGCGGGCGAGCACGTCCATCAGTGGTGACCCTGAAAGCCGCGATGCACGTGGTGCGCGTGGTCGCGCGGGCCCCGGGCGTCGTCGTGGTCGGCGCCGACGACGACCAGCCGGTCGCGGACCCGAAGCACCTCGACGTCGGTGTCGAACAGCTCCGACAGCACGACGGAGGTCATCACCTCGTCCGGGATCCCGATCCGGAACCGCCCGTCGACGAGATAGATCACCCGGTCGACCATCGGCAGGACCGGGTTGATCTCGTGGGTCACGAACAGCACCGCGGTCCCGGCGGTGCGGCGGCGGCGGTCGATGAGCTCGCTGACCAGCCGCTGGTTCGCGAGGTCCAGCGACAGCAGCGGCTCGTCGCACATCAGCACGGTCGGGTCACCTACCAGGGCCTGGGCGACCCGGAGCCGCTGCAGCTCACCC
Organism: Mycobacteriales bacterium; assembly: GCA_038236005.1. GTDB lineage: Bacteria > Actinomycetota > Actinomycetes > Mycobacteriales > SCTD01 > CANKBT01. The sequence goes on from JBBSTI010000066.1 coordinate 8,771, forward strand.
CCGGACAGCCGCCCGACCGCCGCGTCGGCGAAGGCCTGCGCACCCACCTGGACGAGCGCGTCGTCGACGAGACGTCTGCGCTCCCGTCGTCCGCGGACGCCCAGGCCGTAGCGGTGACCGTCCAGCCCGAAGGCCACCAGGTCGCGACCCCGCAGCGTCAGCTGGGGGTCGCTGGAGGTCTGCTGAGGGATGAAGCCGAGGTCCGCGCTGCCCCGGCGTGCGGGGCGCCCGGCCACCCGAACCTCGCCCCCGGACAGCGGGGTGAGGCCCAGGAGAACCTGGAGCAGGGTGGACTTGCCGGCCCCGTTGGGCCCGAGCACGGCGACGAACTCGCCGGACGCGACCTCGAGGTCGAGCCCGTCCCACAGCACCCGGTCGCCGTACGCCATCCGTGCGTCACGCAGACTGACCGCCGGCGCGCGGGTACGCAGCGGCGCATCGAGGTCGAGACGGGTCAAGGGTCAGCCGGCCGTCTCGAGGGCAGTCTGCAGCGCGGTGAGCTGACCGCGGATCCAGGCCACGTAGCCCTCGCCCGGCTCGGCAAGGGTCTCGCGGACCAGCACCTCGGGCACGCCGTTCTCGTTGGCTGCAGCCTTCAGACGGTCCGAGGCCGGGGTCTCGGTCTGGATGTTGAGCAGCAGCGCCTTGATCTTGTCCGGGCCCTTCACCAGGTCGAGCGTCTTCTGCACCACCGCCGCCGGCGGGTCCTCGCCGGACTCGCTCGCCGCCATGAACTCCTCCGGCGTCGCGTTGACGAGCTTGCTCGCCTCGAGGAGATAGAGCGGCAGCGGCTCGGTCGCGGCGACCTTGTCGCCGGCGTAGGCCTTCGCGATGTCGTTCTCGACCGCGATCAGACCGTCGACGTCCTCGCGGAACGCCTTCGCGTTGCTCGTGAAGGTCGCGCTGTCGGCCGGGCTCGCGGTGCCCAGGTCCTTCGCGATCTCATCGCCCACGTCCTGCATGAGGGTCAGGTTGAACCAGAAGTGCTCGTTGAGCTCCCCACCGGCCGGGACCTTGTCCTCCAGGCCGGAGAACGTGGCGACGTCGAGGACCGTGCGCTCACCGCCGGCCGCGTCGACGAGCTTGGTCATGAAGTCGTCGTAGCCCCCTCCGTTGGCGACCACCAGGTTCGCGGTCGACACCGCGAGCGCGTCGGCCGGGGTCGCCTGGTACTCCAGCGGGTCCTTGTTGGGGTTGTCGATGAAGGACGTGACCTTCACCCGGTCGCCACCGATCCGGCTCACGATCGCGCCGTAGACGTCGGTCGATGTGGCGACAGCGATGGCCTCGCGACCGGACGGACTCACGGCGTCGGTCAGGGAGGCGGTCGACGCGGCGCTGCTGCCGCAGGCAGACAGGGCGAGCACGGCGACGAGGGACAGCGGGGCGAGAGCACGGACGGTACGGATGACGTCTCCAGACAAGGCGAGGCTTGCAGTGAACATGATTGTCAGTACGAGCACAACCGTACCCGCTTCTTGGCAATGATTGTCAACATCGAACACCGAGATCTAGAGTCGTTCCATGAGCCCCGCCCCCGCGCGCGCCACCCGTCAACGGGCCGCGGTCGCCGATCTGCTGTCCCGGGTCGACGGCTTCCGCAGCGCCCAGGAGCTGCACGAGCTGCTCCGTGACGAGGGCGCCTCGGTGGGCCTGACGACCGTCTACCGTCACGTACAGGCGTTGGCCGAGGCCGGCCAGGTCGACGTGCTGCGCCATGAGGACGGCGAGGCCGTCTACCGCGCCTGCGGCACCGGAGAGCACCACCACCACCTGGTCTGCCGCGACTGCGGGCGCAGCGTCGAGGTCGAAGGACCGGCCGTCGAGGCGTGGACCGACGACGTCGCCGCGCAGCACGGCTTCATCGACGTCCAGCACACCCTGGAGATCTTCGGCACCTGTCGCAACTGCGCCTCGTGACCGCACCCCTCTACGGCGCGGTCGTGCGCACCGAACGGCTCGCCCCGCGGCTTGTCCGGGTGGTGCTCGGCGGCAAGGGCCTGTCCGGCTTCGTGATGAAGCCGTTCACCGACACCTACGTCAACGCACAGTTTCTGCGCCCCGGCTCGGCGCTGAACGTCCCGTTCGACGACGAGAACGTCCGGACGCTGCCTCGCGAGGAGCGTCCCGCGGGCCGTCGCTGCACGGTGTCGAGCTGGGACCCCGTGCGGGGGGAGCTGGCTCTGGACTTCGTCGTGCACGGTGACCAGGGGATCGCCGGACCGTGGGCACAGGCGGCCCGGCCGGGCGACCTGCTTCAGCTGAGGGGTCCCTCCGGGGACTACGCGCCCGACCCGGAGGCGGACGTGCACCTGCTGGTCGGTGACGAGAGCGCCCTGCCGGCTATCGCGGCGAGCCTCGCCGTGCTCGACGCGGGTGCGCAGGTGCACGCCGTGCTCGAGGTGGACGGGCCCGCCGACGAGCTGCCGCTGACCTCCCGGGGCGACCTGGTGCTGCGTTGGGTCCACCGGGCGGACGAGCCGGACGATCTGGGGCTGCTGCGGGCCGTCGCGGCCCTCGATCAGCCGGTCGGTCGGGTGCAGGCCTTCGTGCACGGCGAGGCGGTAGCCACCCGGGCCGTACGCACGCTGCTCCTGCGCGACTGGGGGGTGGCGCGCGACGACCTGTCCTGCTCGCCCTACTGGCGCCGCACGTTCACCGACGAAGCGTGGCGCGAGGTCAAGCCTGCCTGGCAGGCAGCTGTCGAGACCGACGTACCGCCCATCGCCTGACGGCATGCAGAAGCCCCCGCACCACGAGGGTGACGGGGGCTCCTGAGTGAGCGGGCGGCGCGACCTACTTGCCGGACGCGGCGTTCTTGAGCTGGGTGCCGGCCGTGACCTTGACGGCCTTGGCCGCGGCGATCTGGATGGTCTCACCGGTGGCCGGGTTGCGGCCCTCGCGAGCGGCGCGGTCAACCTGCTCAAAGCTGAGGAAGCCCGGGATGGAGACCTTGTCACCACCCTTTGCGACGGCGTCCTGGACGACGGACTGAAAGGACTTGAGAACGGCGTCGACGTCAGAGGCGACGATGCCGGACTCCTCGGCGACGGCGGAGACGAGCTGGGCGCGATTCACGCATGACCTCGCAGGTGTGTCGGTGAACGGACCGCCGGACGGCGGTGCCTTGCCGCACAGCCTGGCACGTCTGCGGCTCGGCCGTGGTCAAGGGGCAGCAGAAGATCTGCCGTGGCGCGCTATTCGTAGGATTTTGTTGGCGGTTGTACGCGAGTCACGCGGCCAACCAGCCGGGTCCCGATGCCGAGGTCCGACGACAGATCGCCCTGCGATGCATCCTCCGGATCGTCCCCGGAACCAGCGAGCGCCCGCTCTAGAGCCAGTCGTTCTTCCGGAATCCTCGATACAGCAGGCCGGAGAGCGAGAGCATGAGCAGCAGCACCAGCGGATATCCGAGCTGCCACTTCAGCTCGGGCATGACCGTGAAGTTCATGCCGTAGATGCCCGCGATCAAGGTGCAGGCACCGCCCATGGCGACCCAGGCGCTGATCTTGCGCATGTCGTCGTTCTGCCGGGTCGTGACCTGCGCGAGGCTCGCCGCCAGCGCGCTGTCGAGCAGCTCGTTGAGCGAGGCGACCATGTCGTCGGCCTCGCGCACGTGGTCGTTGACGTCCCGGAACCAGGCCTTGTGCTGCACGCCGACGCCGGGGACCGTGCCGGTGGCGAGGCGTTCGCTGACCGGTCGCAACGGGCCGGTCGCCCGGCGGAACTCGACCACCTCGCGCTTCAGCTTGTAGATGCGTTCGGTGGGCTGCGTGCGCTGGTCGGAGAAGACCGCCAGCTCGATCTCGTCGACGTCCTCTTCCACGGAGGCCGCGGCCGGAAGATAGCCGTCGACCACCCGGTCCAGGACGCCGTGCAGCACGGTGACCGGCCCCAGGGCCAGCGCGTCCGGCCGGGACTCGAGGTCAGCACGCACCGAGGACAGCTCGGCGCCCTCACCGTGCCGGACGGTGACGGCGAACCGGTCCCCGACGAAGACCATCGTCTCTCCGGTCTCGATCTCGTCGGTCGCCTCGACGTAGCGGATCGTGCGCAGCGCCAGGAACAGCGTCGTGCCGTACGTCTCCAGCTTGGGCCGCTGGTGCGCCTTGACCGAGTCCTCGACCGCGAGCGGGTGCAGCCCGAACACGTCGGCGACCTGCTGCAGGCAGTGCTCGTCCGGGCTGTGCAGGCCGACCCACACGAACCCGCCGGGCAGCTCGTCGGCGGCCCTCACGGCATCGTGCAGCCCGAGCCGTCCCCCGTACCGGCGCCCTTGGGAGTAGACCGCGCAGTCGACCAGGGCCTGCGAGAGGTGCTCGCCGACCCGACCAGACGGCGCTGTCTCTACCTCCGGCCCGCGCCGAGGGACGACGAGCCGAGGAAGCCGGTGGGACGTCACCGGGACATCATCCCTCAGAGCGGTCAGGCGTCGGCCAGCTCCTGCACGAGCGTCTCGCAGAACGCCGGGAGGTCGTCGGGGTTGCGGCTGGACACCAGATGGTTCGGCCCGCTGGTGCAGACCACGACCTCCTGGTCCATCCAGCTTGCGCCGGCGTTGCGCAGATCGGTCTGCAGGCTCGGCCAGCTGGTCATGGTGCGACCCTGGACGACGCCCGCCTCGACGAGCGTCCATGAGCCGTGGCAGATCACGCCGACCGGCTTGCCCGCGTCGAAGAAGCTCTTGGCGAAGGCGACGGCCGCAGGGACCGTACGCAGCACGTCGGGGTTGGCCACGCCGCCGGGCAGCACCAGGCCGTCGAAGTCCTCGGTCTTGGCGACGTCGACGGTGAGGTCGACCTCGAAGGTGTCCGCCTTGTCGAGGTGGTTGAGGGCCTGCACCGAGCCCTGCTCGGTCGAGACCAGGCGGGGCGTGCCACCGGCCTGCTCGACCGCCTTCCAGGGCTCGGTCAGCTCCACCTGCTCGATGCCCTCCGGGGCGACGAGGAAGGCGATGGTCTTGCCGGACAGCTGGTTGCTCACGCGACACTCCTGGGTGGTGGTCATCGGACGCGGTCCTCTTGCCCCCCGGTCATCGACCCACTCTCAGCCGAGGTAGCCGCGCAGCACCCGCTCCGCCTCGGTGATCAGGTGCACCTCGACCGACTCCTCACGGGTGTGCGCAAGGCCGGGGTCACCGGGGCCGTAGTTGAGCGCCGGGATCCCGAGCGCCGCGAACCGCGCCACGTCGGTCCAGCCGTACTTCGCACTGACCTGCCCGCCGACCGCGTCGACGAAGTGTCGGGCCGCCGGCGCCGAGAGGCCCGGCAGCGCCCCCGGGCTCGAGTCGGTCAGGGTCAGGTCGTACGGCAGGACGTCCTGCACGTGCGCCAGCGCCTCGGCCTCCGAGCGGTCGGGCGCGAACCGAAAGTTCACCGTGATCGTGGCTGCGTCCGGGATGACGTTCCCGGCCACGCCACCCTCGATCTTCACCGCGTTAAGCCCTTCGCGGTAGGCGCAGCCGTCGATGTCCACGTCGCGGGCCCGGTAGTCCGCGAGCTTCGCCAGCACCGGGGCCGCCCCGTGGATCGCGTTGTCGCCGAGCCAGCCGCGCGCGCTGTGCGCGCGGCGCCCCGGCACGGTCAGCTGGACCCGCAGGGTGCCCTGGCACCCTGCCTCGACCAGCCCGTTGGTGCCTTCCATCAGGATCGCGAGATCTGCGTCGAGCCAGTCCCGTCGGGTCTCGGCGAGCCGCTTGAGCCCGTTGCGCTCGGCCGCGACCTCCTCGTTGTCGTAGAGCACGAACGTCAGGTCGTACGCGGGGTCGGGCAGCGTCGCCGCGAGGTGCAGCAGGACGGCGTCGCCGGACTTCATGTCGCTGGTCCCGCAACCGTGCAGCCGGCCACCCTCACGCCGGCTGGGCACGTTGTCCGCGATCGGCACCGTGTCCAGGTGCCCCGCGATCAGCACCCGCTGGGCCCGACCGAGGTGGGTGCGGGCGACCAGGCAGTTGCCGTCACGCTGCACGTCCAGGTGCGCAACCCTGCGCAAACCTTGCTCGACGAGGTCGCAGATCAGCGCCTCGTCGCCGGACACGCTCGGCACGTCTACGAGCGCGGCGGTCAACGTGACCGGGTCGGCGGTCAGGTCGAGCATCACAGGACAAGCACCTCCAACGTCGGGTCCAGCCTTCGGATGTCCTCGGGGTCCGATGTCAGGACCAGGTCCCGGTTCGCCGCGGCGCAGACCGCGACCGACGCGTCGATCACGTCCGACGTGCTCGAACGCAGCAGCAGCACCGAGACGTGCCGTGCGGCACGTTCGTCGAGCGCGACGATGCTGGTGTTCCGTGCCCCCAGGACGGCGTGCAGGCGGGCCTGTCGTCCGCCGGGACGAAGCACCTGCGCGAGCACCCCGGCCGGCACCCGCACCTGCTCGGACCCGTCAAGCTGTGCCAGCAGCGCGTTGAGCCGGTCGTCGCGACGCTCCAGGGCGATGAGGGCGCCGGCGTCCAGCGTCAACCCCACGTCAGGCGCTCGTGCTCGGCCGGGCCCCGTGCATCCGGCGGACCGCGTCCAGCGCCCAGGCACGCTCCTCGAGGCCTGGCTCACCGTCCTCAGCGATGAACGCGGCAGCGACGTCGGCCAGCGAGTAGGTCTCCAGCTCGCGGGTCAGCGCCCGCGAGACCAGCGCCGAGACCGACGGCGCGAGCCCGTCCTGCACGGCCTGGCGAGCCGCGGCGACCTGCTTCTCAGGGAGACTGACGGCGATCTTCGCAACGGTCATACCGTTAAACATACCATCGAGGTCAGGGTGCGACCCCGTGCTCCCGCAGGATCTCGTTGAGCATCAGCTTGTCGTGCTCCTGCCCGGCCTCGAGGTAGCGCAGGACCAGCAGGCACGGCATCCCGAAGTCGCCGCCGGGAAAGCTCTTGACCCGGGTGGACCCGACGCAGACCGCACGCTCGGGGGCAACGCCCCGGGGCAGCTCGGTGCCGGTCTCGGCCTCGAAGACCCGGGTGCTCGCGGTGAGGATCGAGCCGGCGCCGAGCTTGGCCCCGCGGCGCACCCGAGCACCCTCGACCACCATCGAGCGCGAGCCGATGAACGCCTCGTCCTCGACCACGACCGGCGCGGCCTGCGGCGGCTCGAGCACCCCGCCGATCCCGACCCCGCCGGACAGGTGCACGTCCTTGCCGATCTGCGCGCACGACCCGACGGTGGCCCAGGTGTCGACCATGCTGCCGGCGCCCACGTACCCCCCGATGTTGGTGTAGCTGGGCATCAGCACGACACCGGGCTCGAAGAACGAGCCCCAGCGGGCGATCGCACCGGCGACCACCCGTACGCCGGCGAACGTGGTCTTGAGCGGGACCCGGTCGTGCACGTAGAAGCCCGCGTTGTCCAACCGCTCCATCGCCAGCACCTTGAAGGCGAGCAGCACGGCCCGCTTGGCCCGCTCGTCGACCACGACGGTCCCTTCCGGGTCGTCGGCCACCCTCGCGATCCGGGCCACCCCGGTGTCCAGCAGGTCGACAGCCTCGACGACCTGACGGCGGACGTCCAGGTCGTCAGGGGTCAGCTCGCTGCGGCGCTCCCACAGCTCGTCGATCAGGGCAGGTACGGGGCTCTCGGTCATGCACCCGACCTTAACGACCGCGCCCTCAAGCCTCACGACCGGCGACCTCAGTGAGCGGCGAGCCTCGCGACGGCAGCGGCGATGCGCTCGTCGGTCGCGGTGAGCGCCAGGCGCACGTGCTGCTGTCCTGCCTCACCGTAGAAGGTCCCCGGAGCCGCGAGGATCCCCCGCTCGGCGAGCCACGCGACGGTGTCCCAGCAGTCCTGGCCACGCGTCGCCCAGACGTACAGCCCCGCCTCGGAGTGCTCCACGGTGAACCCGGCCGCGCGGACGGCGGCCAGCAGCGGGAGGCGTCGCGCGGCGTAGCGGGACCGCTGCTCGGTGACGTGCTGGTCGTCCCCGAGCGCCGCCACGACAGCGGCCTGCACCGGCGCCGGGGGCAGCAGCCCGACGTGTTTGCGCGCTTCCACGACAACCGCGACGGCGTCCGGGTCGCCGACCGCGAAGCCGGCGCGATAGCCGGCCAGGTTGCTGCGCTTGGACAACGAGTGCAGCGCCAGCAGACCGTGCGTGCTGCCGCCGGAGACCGACGGGTGCAGCACGCTGACCGGCTCTGCGTCCCAGCCCAGCTCGAGGTAGCACTCGTCGCTAGCCACCAGCACGTCGTGCTCGCGGGCCCAGTCCACGATCCGCTTCAGCTCGGCCGACGGCGTCACCGCGCCGGTCGGGTTGCTCGGGCTGTTCAGCCAGACCAGGCCGACGTCCGCCGGATCGTGCGCCGTCGGGTCGGTGGTCGGCACCGGCACGCAACCGGCCAGCAGCGCTCCCGCCTCGTACGTCGGGTAGGCGATCGCCGGCAGCAGCACCTGCGACCCGCGCGCGAGCCCGAGCAGGGTCGGCAGCAGGCTGACCAGCTCCTTGCTCCCGATGCTCGGGAGCACCTCGGCCGTCGTGACCGTCGCCCCGAGCCGACGTGCCGACCAGGCGACGAGCGCCTCGCGCAGTGCCGGGGTGCCGACGGTCAGCGGATAGCCCGGGGCGTCGGCTGCCGCTCTGAGCGCGTCCTGCACCACGAGGGGGGTCGGGTCGACCGGCGTGCCGATCGACAGGTCGACGATCCCGTCGGGGTGCTGGCGCGCCGTCTCTGCGTAGGGCGCGAGGCGGTCCCAGGGAAATGCCGGCAGCTGTGCTCTGGCCGCCCACCCGGGCCTCGTGGTGCCCACGATCAGTCTTCGGTGTTCTTCCCGAGCGGCACCTGGAGGATCACCGGGTGGTCCAGGTCGACCGGGCCGACCTTGCTGGCACCTCCGGGCGAGCCGAGGCTGGTCGTCTCGGTGAAGAAGTCGACGTTGGCGCGGTAGTAGTCCTTCCACTGCGCCGGGGTGTCGTCCTCGTAGAAGATCGCCTCCACCGGGCAGACCGGTTCGCAGGCCCCGCAGTCCACGCAC
>JBBSTI010000067.1:0-17694 GCA_038236005.1 Mycobacteriales bacterium
AGATCGGTGGCGCCTGGCCGGTCGCCGGGCGTCAGCTTGGCATCGTCATAGGAGAAGGCGTCGACGAAGCGACCGTCAGCACCCTCCAGGAGTCCGCGCACGCCGCCGGCGTCGTCCCGCTGCTCGTCGGGCCGCACGGCGGCAAGATCGGTGGCCTCACCGTCAACCGGACGTACGCCAACGCGGCCTCGATCGAGTTCGACGCCCTCGTGCTCGTCGGTGACCTGCCTCCCGCGCCGGACGCGATGGTCAGCGGCGACTCCAAGGCCGGTGCCGGCAACGACCCCACCGTCAGCGACCCCCGGGTCGTCAAGCTGATCGGTGAGGCATGGCGGCACGCCAAGGCCCTCGGCGCCGTCACCCCGGCGGGTAGCGCTGCGCTCACCGACGCCGGTCTCACCGGTCAGGAGGAAGGCCTCGCCGTCGGCACCGCCGAGCAGGTGGCAGCGCGCCTGCTCGAGCTGTTGGCCGGGCATCGTGCCTGGGCTCGTTTCCCCGCCAGCGTCCAGAGGTAGCCGCTCGGCCGGTGGGGTGGGGGGGCGGGGGGCGGGCCGCCCGTTGCCCGCCCACCACACCGGCGTCCGACCGACCGACCCGAACCTGCTCTGCAACCTGCAGCGGCGCTGCCCGTAGTCGCCCTCGGAGAGCGCCGGACCTTCAGCGGACTCCCGCGAGCGGGGGCTGAGAGCGGGCTCTTCGCTCGGGGTCGGGGCTGGGTTCCCACAAAAGCGGTCGAGACGGCAGTGGAGGGGGGAGGTGCCCTCCCGGTAAGAACCTCCGGGTCGGACCGCATCCCTGCCGTGCGCTCCGGCCGAGACGAGCTCCTTCAGGGCCCGGTCGCCGGTGTCCTTGGACCCGTCGCCGGTCCTCCCACCAGCGGCCGTACCAGCTCAGGCACGTCGCGCCGGTCTGCGCTGCGCTGGCCTGCTGGAATACCTGGGGTGACGTCGCAGGCTTTGAGTTGTCTCCGTGCAGCATGGCGACACCTGGCTTGACAAGTGCCGGGGCCTGACCGCCACGTCGACCGGTCGACGGCGCTGGCTGACCGGACGCTGCCCGGTCAGGCGCGACTACACCGCCCGCGGGCAGTACTCCGCCTCGCGACGGTCTGTGACCCGACATCGCCGCTGATCCTGACGCCTGGTACGGCACCTTTCGACACCTGATTGCAAGCCGGGTCAGGGGTCGTAGCGGAACGTCTCGACTGCATCGGGTCCGGTGGCGGCTTGCGGCGTCGTCGAGAACGCGGCGTCGAACGATGAGGCCGGCGGGTCGAAGGCGAGACCCGAGACGAACTGCCGCGCCTCGGGGGCACCCAGCATCCGGTCCATCCCCGCGTCCTCCCACTCGATCGACAGCGGGCCCCGATAGCCGATCGTGTTGAGCATCCGGAAGCAGTCCTCCCACGCGACGTCGCCGTGCCCGGTGGACACGAAGTCCCAGCCCCGCCGGGGATCGGCCCAGGGCAGGTGGGAACCGAGGACGCCCCGGCGGCCGTTGCCCGTGCGCAGCTTGACGTCCTTGCAGTCCACGTGCCGGATGTGGTCCCTGAAGTCCCACAGGAACATCACCGGGTCGAGGCCCTGCCAGACGAAGTGGCTGGGGTCCCAGTTGAGGCCGAAGGCCGGGCGGTGGTCGACGGCCGCGAGCGCGCGCTCGGTCGTGTAGTAGTCGTACGCGATCTCGCTCGGGTGCACCTCGTTCGCGAACCCGACCCCCTCGGTGTCGAAGACGTCCAGGATCGGGTTCCAGCGGTCGGCGAAGTCCTGGTAGGCCGCATCGACGAGTGCGGTCGACACCGGGGGGAACATCGCGACGTACTTCCATCCGGCGGAGCCGGTGAAGCCGACCACCGTCTGCACCTGCAGCCGGGCGGCGACCCGCGCGGTGTCCTGCATGCGCTCGGCCGCCCGACGACGGACCCCTTCAGGATCGCCGTCGCCCCACACCTCCGGCGGAAGGATGTCGCGGTGCCGGCTGTCGATCGGGTCGTCGCAGACGGCCTGGCCGGTCAGGTGGTTGCTGATCGCGTGCAGCTGCAGGCCGTGCCGGTCCAGCAGCTCGAGACGGCTCTGGACGTACGCGTCGTCGTGCAGGGCCCGCCCGACGTCGAGGTGGTCGCCCCAGCAGGCGAGCTCGAGGCCGTCGTAGCCCCAGCCGGCGGCCAGCCGAGCGACCTCCTCCAGCGGGAGGTCGGCCCACTGGCCGGTGAACAGGGTGATGGGCCGTGACGACATCGTGGGCTCAGTCCCAACCGAACTTCATGTACTGGTCGACGTTGTCCTTGGTCACGAGCTCGGAGTCGATCAGCATGTAGCTCGGCACCGGCAGCCCGGCGAAGTCGGCCGGCAGCTGGCCCTGCGCGAGCAGTCGTGCCATCGTGACCGCCGTCCCGGAGATGGCCGGGGTGAAGGTGATGTCGGCCTCGATGCGGGCGTCCCCTTCCTTGATGTGCTTCAGCATGATGTTGGAGCACGCCGTACCGACGATGAAGAACTCGGTGCGACCGGCCTGTGCGGCTGCCGCCTCGGAGCCGATGTTCTGGTCGTCGTCGTGGTTGAAGACCGCGTCGAGGCGGCTGGCTGCGGCCAGCAGGTTGGCCATCGCGGTCTGCCCGGACTGGACGGTGAAGTCGGCGTTGACCTGGCGGGTGACCGCGAGCCCGTTCGCGGCCAGGGCGTCGGCGAAGCCCTTGGACCGTTCCTGGGTCAGCTGGAGCGTCTGGATCCCGGTGATCTCGCCGATCACCGCGTCGCTCTTGCCCTTCAGCTTCTGCCCGATGTAGGTGCCAGCGTTGAAGCCCACCTTGTAGTTGTCACCGGCCAGGAACAGCCGGTAGGCGCTCTGGTCGTTGAACGCGCGGTCGAGGTTGACCACCGGGATGCCGGCGGCCACGGCCTGCTTGCCGACCGCGGTCAGCTGGTCGCCGTCCTGCGGGAAGATGATCAGCGCGTCGGGCTTGTCCGCGATCGCGGTCTGGACGGCCGCGATCTGAGCGGGCGCGTCCGCAGCCGCCTCCAGGACGGTGAACGTGACGTCCGGATAGGTGCTCGCCTGCTGCTTGGCGAAGGAGTTGACCGCGGCGACGAACCCGTGGTCGGCCACCGGACCAGAGAACGCGATGCGGACGGGTTTACCGGCCTTGGCGGGTGCGGTCGACGCAGAGGTGGTGGCGTCGACCGCCTCAGGCTTGGTGTTGGACGTGCAGGCCGACAGCGCGGTGGTGGCGGCCACCGCGCCGCCGCCGAGCAGCACGGCACGACGCGACACGATGTTGCCGAGGGGGCGACTGGTTTTCACGAGTTCTCCTGACTGAGCACGGGGACGGTTCCGGGACGGCGGGGGCGACGACGCAGGGCATCGCTCGGGACCTGCTGGATGAGGACGGCAGCCACGATGATCACGCCCTGAGCGATCAGCTGGTATTCGATGGGCAGGTTGTTGACGATGAACAGGTTCGTGATCGAGGTCAGGACCAGGACGCCGAGGACGGTGCCGACGATGGTGCCGCGGCCCCCGCTGAGGACCGTCCCGCCGATGATGACCGCGGCGATGGCCTGCAGCTCGTAGAGGTTGCCGTGGTCGGAGGAGCCCGCGTTCGACTGGGCGGTGACCATGACCGCGGCGATGCCGCAGCACAGGCCGGACAGGGCGTACAGCAGGACCTGGGTGCGACGGATGGAGATGCCGGCGAGGCGGGCCGCCTCCAGGTTGCCGCCGATCGCGGCGGCGCGGCGGCCGAAGGTCATGCGGTTGAGCAGGAACCATCCCGCGCCGGCGACGGCCAGGAACAGCAGCACCAGCAGCGGGACACCCACGATCTTCGTCGTGGCGATGTCGGGGATGCCGCCGCCCTGCACCACCTGGGTCGACTTGCCAGAGATCTTCTGGGCCAGACCGCGCGCCGCGACCATCATCGCGAGCGTCGCGATGAACGGTGCCAGCCTGCCGTACGCGATCAGCAGGCCGTTGACCACCCCGGCTGCCGTGCCGACCAGCAGCGCCGTCGTGATCATCACGGTGGTGCCATAGCTCTGGGTGGCGACCGTCGTCGACCAGACGCTGGCCAGCGCCAGCAGGGCCCCGACGGACAGATCGATGCCTCCGCTGACGATCACGAACGTCATGCCGATCGCGACGACGCCGATGCTGGACGCGAGCGTCAGCACCGTGAGCTCGTTGCTCCAGAACCGGTCGAGGTGCAAGAAGATGTCGGGCCGGCTGAAAGCCCCGATCCCGTACAGGACGAGCAGCACGACCACCAGGCCGAGGTTGCGGCGGACCGACTCGAGGGCGCCGGCGCTGAGCAGTCGCGACGACGATCCCGGTCCTGACGCCGTCACCCCCGGGTCCGGATCGCCACCGGAGCTCGAAGGCGCGGTCTCGGTCCTGCTGGTCATCTCGTTCCCTCCGTCTGCTCGGACCCGGCCATGACCAGGTCCAGCACCTGTGCCTCGTCGATGTCTTCCGCGGCCGCTTCGTGCAGCAGCCGCCCTTCACGCATGACCAGCACCCGGTCCGCCAGGCCGAGCACCTCCGGGACCTCGCTCGACACCATGAGGACGGCGAGCCCGTCGTCCGCAAGGCTGCGGATGAGTCGGTACAGCTCGGCGCGGGCGCCGACGTCGACCCCACGCGTCGGTTCGTCCAGGAGCAGCACGCGGGTCCCGCTCGTCGTGCCGCGCCGTGCGGGCGTACGCAGGAGCCAACGCCCGAGCACGACCTTCTGCTGGTTGCCCCCCGACAGCGTCCGGACCGGTCGGTCCACGTCGGAGGTGGACAGGTGCAGCTCGGTGCAGACAGCCTGCGCTGCAGCACGCTCGCTCGCGGCTCGCGTGGCCCCGCCCGTCGCGAACCGGGAGAAGCTGGCGAGGGTGACGTTGCGATAGATCTGCTGCTGCATCAGCAGCGCCTGGCTCTTGCGTTCCTCCGGGGCCAGCCCGACCCCGGCACGGACCGCGGAGGAGACGCGGCCGCCCGGCAACGGCCGGCCGTCGACGCAGACGCTCCCCGAGCTGGGCTTACGGGCGCCGAAGATGCTCTCCAGCAGCTCGGACCGGCCTGAGCCGACCAGGCCGGCGATGCCGACGATCTCGCCGGCGTGCACGGTCAGCGAGACGTCCTGGAACTCGCCCGCACGGCTGAGACGGTCGATGGTGAGGACGGCGGCCCCGGGCGTGCGTCCGCTGCGCCCGGACCGGTCCGGGAAGATGTACTCGATGGTGCGACCGGTCATGTGGCGCACGAGCTCGGCAGTGCTGGTGGATCTCGCGGGCAGGTCCCGGGCCGTGGTGCGTCCGTCCTTCAGGACGGTGACCCGGTCGCCGATCTCGCGGATCTCGTCGAGCCGGTGCGAGATGTAGATGACGGCGATGCCTTGATCGGTGAGCCCGCGGACCACACGGAACAGGTTGTCCACCTCGTCCTGGGCGAGGACCGCGCTGGGTTCGTCCATCACCAGCAACCGGGCTCGGTGCGAGAGCGCCCGGGCCATGCTGACGATCTGGCGGCCGGCCGGGGTGAGACGCCCGACGGCCCGGCCCACGGGGATGTCGCTGTGACCCAGCCGCTCCAGGATGGCGTGCGTCTCTCGACGCATCTGCCCGCGCAGGACGTAGCCCCCGCGCCGCTGCTCGTGGCCGAGGAAGACGTTCTCCGCCACGGTGAGGTCGTCGACCAGGTCGAGCTCCTGGTAGATGGTGGCGATCCCCGCTCGGGTCGCTGCGGCCGGCCCGGCGAAGGTGGTCGGCGCGCCGGCCCAGGTCAGGACGCCCGCGTCAGGACGGTGCACCCCGGCGAGGACCTTGATGAGGGTGGACTTGCCGGCGCCGTTCTGGCCGAGCAGGCAGTGCACCTCCCCGGCCTGCACCTCGAGGTCGACGCCGTCCAGGGCCCGCACGCCCGGGAACTGCTTCACGATGCCGGACAGGCGCAGCAGCGGGCCGGTCATGCGTCCACCTCGACCCAGCCGCGCGAGCGCGCCGAGCGGAGCACGGCCTCGGTCAGCTCCGCAGCGCGCAGCCCGTCGGCGAACGTGGGAAGGCCGACCGGCTTGTCGCCCTCGCACGCGGAGTAGACGTCGGCCACGAAGGCGTTGAACGCGTCCTGATAGCCCATCGGGTGACCCGGGGGCGGATCGAGCGCGCGGCGGAGGCGGTGACCCGTCGCGCTCGCACCGCGCGGCAGCGAACGGTTCTCTGCGAGGCCACCGACCCAGAGGCTGTCGGGGTGCTCCTGGTCGAAGCCGTAGGAGGCCGTGGCGCTGTCGAACGAGAACGACAGGCGGTTTTTCCGTCCAGGGGAAGCCTGCGAGATGACGAGCGACCCGAGCGCCCCCTGGTCCGTCTCGAAGCTGACAACGGCCCCGTCCTCCGTGCTGACCGGCTGCGGCTGGGCGCCGCGCTGCCCGTACGCCTGCGCGGTCCGAGCGCTCAGCCTGACGATCCGGTGGCCGGTCACGAACTCCATGAGGTCGCACCAGTGGACGCCGATGTCACCGAACGCCCGGGACGCGCCGCCGCGGGACGGATCGACCCGCCAGTTGTCGCTGCCCGGTGCCGCGAGCCAGTCCTGGAGGTACGAGCCGTGCAGCAGCCAGAGCGGGTCCACCTGCTCGGAGATCAGCTCCCTGGCCTCCCGGACGCTCCCGTAGAAGCGGTAGACGAAGGGGACGCACGCGACGAGCGACGCAGCCTGCGCCAGCTCGGTCAGGCGTTGCGCGTCGGGCACCGAGGTCGCGAGCGGCTTCTCGCAGATCACGGGCCGGCCCGCGGCCAGGATCTGCTCGGTGATGGCCAGGTGCGTGTCGTTGGGGGTGCACACGTGCACCAGGTCGATGTCCTCGGCCGTGCACAGCTCGGCGACGCTGCTCGCCGCGCGGCCTGCGCCAAGCGTCTGCACGGCCCGCTCCGTGGCCGTCGGGGAGGAACCTAGGACGGCCGCAACCTGCCCGCCGGCCGCACGGACCGCCGCCGTGTGCAGCCTCGCCACCATGCCGGTGCCGATGATCGCGGAGCGACGACCCGATGGATGCGCTGGCACGATGTCGACCCCCGATGTCTGGACGTGATCTGGCTCACCCACTATGCGCACGCCGTATGCATAAGTCAACCTGCGTTGTGCAGAAGGGGGCTTGGGTCCGCTCAGTACGCTCCCTGCGTTGTCAGCGGCCGTCGGGGCCGACCAGACGATGGGTGGTGGACGGAAGATGGCGACAGCGACATCCGGTGCGACCTCCCCCGTCGATCGACTGGACTCGCTCGCCCTCGTCCTGGAGGGGGTCAGGACCGGAGGCTTGCGCACCCGGCCCACACTGGCTCGCGAGCTGGGCCTCGGGCGCAACGTGGTCAGCCAGCGCGTCACGGACCTCGTCGCCTGCGGCCTGCTGCGCCAGGGACGACCGGCGGCCTCCACCGGCGGTAGGCCGTCGCGACAGCTCGGCTTCGCGGCAGAGGCAGGGTGCCTGCTCGTGGCGGAGCTCGGTGCCACCCAGCTGCAGGTCGCCTGCACCGACCTGGCCGGCGAGGTGCTCGATCAGCACACCGAGCCGGCCGACGTCGCCGCCGGACCTGAGCCCATCATGGCGCGCCTGGAAGAGCTGTTCGACCGGATGCTCGGTGGCCGGAGCGCGGACTCGCCCCCGCTGTGGGGGATCGGAGTCGGTCTGCCAGGACCGGTCGAGTTCTCCACCGGCCTGCCGATCGCGCCGCCCATCATGCCGGGCTGGGACCACTACCCGGTCCGCGACCGACTTGCCGCCCGCTACCGGGCGCCGGTCTGGGTGGACAACGACGTGAACCTCATGGCGCTCGGTGAGCTCCGGGCCGGGGTGGCGCTCGGCGAGCGGGACGTCGTCTACATCAAGGTCGGCACCGGCATCGGCGCCGGGCTCGTGTCCGCGGGTCGGCTGCACCGCGGCGCGCAGGGGACCGCCGGCGACATCGGTCACGTCTCGGTGTCGGACGACGAGACCGTCCTGTGCCGTTGCGGCAACACCGGCTGCCTCGAGGCGCTGGCCGGCGGGGCTGCGTTGATCAGGGATGCCCTGCACGTGGCCCGGACCGGACAGAGCCCGGTGCTGGCCGCCGTCCTCGACTCGGGCGAACAGCTGACCAGCCAGGACGTGATCACCGCCGCTGGTCGGGGGGATCTCGAGTGTCTCGCGTTGCTGACCCGCGCCGGCCGCCTGGTGGGCCGCACGGTCGCGACGCTCGTGAACTTCTACAACCCGTCGCTCATCGTCGTCGGCGGGAAACTGAGCAGCTCGGAGGAGGCGTTCCTGCACGAGCTGCGTCGCACGGTGTATGCCCGCTCGACGCAGCTGGCTGTCCGCGACCTCAGGATCCGCACCTCGCCGCTGGGCGACCGGGCGGGCCTGCTGGGCGCGGCCTTCCTCGTCGCCGACGAGCTCTTCGCCCGCGACTGTCTAGCCCGATGGCTCCCCTGGGGCTCCCCTCAGGGACGACCGGAACTGTCCAGCTGGCCGCCACCCTGACGCCGTCCCTGCCGGGCCCTCAGCCGCCGCTGCTCGCTGGCTCTCGAGCGTGTCGTTCTCGGCCTTCGCCCGGGTCTTTCCATGGGTCGACATCAACGGCGTGGTCGGCCTCATCGTCGACACCGGCGGCCGCACGATCGTGGTGGGCGAGATCTGTCACGGCGAGCTGAGCGAGGTGGGCATCGTCGGACCGACCTGGCGACGTCAGACGTGGAAGGACGTGGCCGCGCTGGACTCCGCCGCGGCCGCGACGCGGTCCACCCGGCGGGGGTTCACGTTGCTCCCGCCGGCGAAGACATCGTTAACGATCGCGGCCCGCACAGCACCGAGAAGCGACGCGCACACCCACACGACCGCCCTACCCACCCACCAGGAAGAGGTTTGTGATGACTGTCGAGGTGTTCTTCGACTACACGTGCGGGTTCTCCCACCGTGCCCAGCACTGGCTGGACACCGTGAGCGCTGCAGAATTGGTCTGGCGGCCCTTCTCGCTGCTGGAGCAGAACCGGAATGACGAGGTCGCCGTGTTCGACCAGCCGGAGCTGGCCGACAACATGTCGCTGACCGCCCTGGCCGTGCATGAGGCGGTCCGCGCCGCCGACGGTGACCTCGACGGCTACCGGCGGCGGATGTTCAGCGCCTGGCACGATCAGACCGGCCGGCTGTCCAGGGACGACGTCGTCGGGTTCGGGCGCCAGGTCGGCCTCGGCGAGTTCGACCGGGAGGCGGCGTTCGCAGCGCTGGCCGCCGACCACGCTGCAGCCCGGCAGATCGGGGTGTTCGGCACTCCGACGTTCGTCTTCGGTCCCGGCCAGGTGGCGTTCGTCAAGCTTGATGCCGTCCCGGCGCAGGACCGCGCCGACCCGCTCTGGGAGCGGGTGCGCCAGCTGGCCATCGGCGAGCCCTCGCTGCGGGAGTGGCAGCGGGTCAGTGCGCCGGAGGCGTCGTGACGGCGCAGCGCCTGCTGGTCATCGGCGGCGACTCCGTCGCGGGATGAGCGCAGCGTCGGCGGCCCGGCGACAGCAGGGCCCGCAGGAGCTTGAGATCGTGGCGTTCGACCGTGGCAACTACACCTCCTACTCGGCCTGCGGCATCCCGTACTTCATCGGCGGCGAGGTCGACGAGATCGAGGCGCTGATCGCCCGTACCCCGGAGCAATTCCTTCGCGACCACGCCATCGAGGCGCGACTACGCCACGAGGTGACCGCCGTCGACACCGACCGGCGCGCGGTCCAGGTGCACGACCTCGACAGCGGCAGCGAGAGCTGGGAGCGCTACGACCAGCTGATGATCGCGACCGGCGCGGTACCGATCCGCCCGCCGCTGCCCGGCGGAGACGCGCGGGGGATCTTCGGGGTGCAGACCCTGGACGACGGCCTGGCGGTTCGGGCCGCCCTGGAGCGTGACCGGCCGCGACGCGCCGTGATCGTGGGCGCCGGCTACATCGGTCTGGAGCTCGCCGAGGCGTTGTGCGCCTGGGATGTGGCGGTCACCGTCATCGACCGTGGGCAGACCCCGCTGACCGGTCTGGACCCGGACATGGGCGGGATGCTGACCGAGGCGATGCACGGCTTCGGGATGACGCTGCGCCTCGGTGAGACGGTGACCGGCTTCGACACCGACGCCGGACGGGTCTGCGCGGTCGTGACCGACCAGAGCACCGTCCCGACCGACCTGGTGATCCTCGGGCTCGGGGTGCGGCCCGACACGGCGTTGGCCGCACAGGCCGACATCCCGCTCGGGCCGGCCGGCGGGATCGCCGTGGACCGGCAGCTTCGGACCGGCGTCGAGGGTGTGTGGGCGGCCGGGGACTGCGCGGAGAAGTTCCACCGGGTCTCCCGCCGGCCGGTCACGATCGCGCTGGGGACCTACGCGAACAAGGAGGGCCGCACCGCCGGGATCAACATCGGTGGCGGTTACGCGACGTTTCCCGGCGTGCTGGGCACCGCCGTCACCAAGATCTGCGATGTCGAGGTCGGCCGGACCGGCCTGGGTGAGACCGACGCGCGCGCGGCCGGGTTCGAGCCGCTGAGCGTTGCGGTCGACTCCACCACCCGGGCCGGCTACTACCCCGGCGCACAACCGATCCGCACCAAGCTCATCGTCGAACGCGGCACCGGTCGGCTTCTGGGCGCGCAGATCGTCGGGCAGGAAGGCGCCGCCAAACGCATCGACGTGCTCGCGACGGCTCTGTGGCACGAGAGCACCGTGGAAGAACTGATCAACACCGACCTGTCCTACGCGCCGCCGTTCTCCCCGCTGTGGGACCCGGTGCTGATCGCGGCCCGCAAGGCCTGGCAGCGGGTCCAGGACGACCAGCGCACTGCTGACCACTCGTCGAGCAGGCCCGCTACGGTCAGCGGCGCCCGGTGAGGTGATCGGCTTCGGGATCGCCCTGCTCGTCCAGCTCGGAGAACTCGTCCTCAGCTTCTTCGGGTTCTGGCTGGTGTGGCGGGTGCTGCTGCCGGTGCTTCCGGGACCCAGCGACCCCGAGGAGCGCATCGCGCCGTTCGCCGGGTACTTCACCGACCCGCTGGTCGCACCTCTGCTCCGGCTCCGACTGACCGCCTGGGTTGCCGCGCTGCTGCTGCTCCTCGCGGATGCCGTCGTTCTCGTCGCACTGTCCCGCTTCGGGTGAGGGCCCCGCTGCTGACCGACGGTGCTGTCGCAGAGAGCCGCCTGGCCATGTCAGACGCTCAGGCCGACGTGGAGGGCGTGAGCAAGGCCGCGAACACCCCCTGAGCCACCCGGGCGGCGATCAGCACCTCCGCGGTAGGGGCCAGCCCTGATCCGGCCAGGCCCACGAGGAAGGTGCGACGCCGCCCGCACCGGTCGGCGAGCGAGCCGGCGGGCGAGCTGGCTGCCGTTCACGCGGCGGTCGAGCGGCAAGAGGCTTCGGTGCAGCTCCGGGTGGGTGGGACAAAACGGCCGGCGCCCCGAAGGGCGCCGGCCGCCGTGGCGTCAGCAGCAGCTGCAGCCGCTCTCGGCCTTGGCGCCGGGGTCGGCCGGCGTCGGCTGGGTGGCTGCGGGCGTGGGGCAGCACGAGCATCCGCAGGCGCAGGTGCTGTCGGACGCGGGTGCGCACCCGCAGGTGCACGCCTCGTCCGGCGCCGTTGTAGTCACGTCGGTTTCAGTCATCTCTTTCACCTCCCTTCCGGTGTCGGTGGTCGGACAGGTGCACAGCAGGTCGGTGCACACGTGCACCTGATCCCGCCGCGCGGTCTCGGCGTCGCGACGCACCTGGGCCAAGGTCGCCCGCAGGGTGGCCTGCAACGTGGTCAGTTCGGCGATGCGCGCGTCCGTCTCGGCCAGCCTCGTGGCCACCAGATCGACCAGGTCGTCCGGGCTGCGCTCGCAGCAGCCGTCGGCGATGTCAAGGAACTCCGCCAGGTCGCGGGTGCCGAGCTGCAGCGCCCGGGCCCGGCGGATCAGCTCCAGCCGGCGCAGCGCCGTCGCGTCGAAGAGCCGGTAGCCCGCTGCACTGCGCTCGGGCGTGACCAGACCATGCTCCTCGTACAGCCGCAGCGCCTTGCGGGTGAGGCCGGTCTGGGCGCTCACCTGATGCACCGTGAGCAGTTCCGGGCGGGTCATGACGACACGGTAGGAGCCGGCCCCTGGGGCCAGGTCAAGGGCTGACCGGACCGGACGCCAGGGCGAGCAGCGCGTCGAGGTCGGCCGGACGCACCAGCCCGTCGCGCCGGCCGACCTCCGGGCCGGCGCTGAGCTCGGACAGCGCCCCGCCGGCGCCAGCTGGACCGCGGTCACCGGGAACCAGCCGGCGCCGGAGCATCCTCGGGTGTCGTGTCGTCCTCGCCGCGACGTCGGCCGACACTGCCGATGGCGTCGAACAGCAGCGCCGGGCGACCGCCGAGAGAGTTGATGAAGATGGTCGTCACCGAGGCGGCCATCGCCACCATCGCCCACACCGGGTAGATCAGCCCGGTCGTGGCGAGCGGGATGCCGACGCCGTTGAACACGAACGCCAGCGCGACGTTCTGCCGTGTCCTGCGGTAGCTCGAGCGGGACAGCCGCTGAGCGGCGAGCACCGCCCGCAGGTCGTCGCGCACGATCACGACGTCGGCGGACTCCACCGCGATGTCGGTACCGCCGCCCATCGCCACCCCGACGTCGGCCTGCATCAGCGCCGGAGCATCGTTGATGCCGTCGCCGACCATCGCGACCCGGGCACCGCCGGCCTGGTAGTCACGCACCAGGTCGGCCTTGCCCGCCGGAAGCACCTCGGCGCGGACGTCCTGGATGCCCAGCTGCTGCGCGACGTAGGCCGCGGCGCGGGCGTTGTCGCCGGTGACCAGCACCGGCCGCAGCCCCGCTGCCCGCATCTGCGTGATCGCCTCGATCGCCTCGGGGCGCAGTGCGTCGCCGAGCGCGATCAGCCCCAGCAGCCGCCCGTCGGCAGCCACCCCGACGACGGTGCGTCCACTGGCCTGCAGCTGCTCGACCCGCTCGCCGGAGGCGGTCAGGTCGACCCCGTGCTCGGTCAGCAAGCCCGGCTTGCCGACCAGGATGTCGCGGCCTTCAACCGTGGCCCGGACACCGAAACCGGTGACGGAGGAGAAGTCCTGCGCAGCCGGGAGGGTGAGTCCGCGGTCGGTAGCGGCGGCGACCACGGCCCGCGCGAGCGGGTGCTCCGAGGACGACTCGGCGGCTGCGGCCATGGTCAGCAGCTCGCTCTCCTCGACCAGGCTGGCGATCTCGCGGACCGCTGGCCGTCCCTCGGTCAGCGTGCCGGTCTTGTCCAGGAGCACGGTGCGCACCGCACCGAAGGTCTGGAACGCCTCGCCGGTACGCATGATGATGCCGTCGTCAGCGGCCTCGCCGGCGGCCCGCACGATCGCCAGCGGCGCAGCGATCCCGACGGCGCACGGGTAGCCCATGACCAGCACGCCAAGCCCGGCGAACACTGCCCGCCGTACGTCGACCTCGCCGGTGATCAGGCCGGAACCGACCAACCAGCCGACCAGAGACAGCCCGGCCACGATGAGCACGGTCGGGGTGTAGAGCCGCAGCACCCGGTCCACCAGGTGCAGGATGCCGGGCTTGAGCGCGCGGGCGTCCTCGACGTGGCGGACCACCTGCGACAGGAAGCTGTCAGCGCCGACCGTGGTCGCACGCACCAGCAAGGTGCCCGAGCCGTTGATCGACCCACCGATGACCTGGTCGCCGTCGCCGCGCTCGACCGGTACCGGCTCGCCGGTGATCAGCGAGAGATCCAGCGTGGTGAATCCCGCGGCCACCACGCCGTCCACCGGCACCCGCTCGCCCGGCCGCACCCGGACCAGGTCACCGGCGACAACCAGATCCAGCTCGACCTCGCTCTCCACCCCGTCGCGGACGAGCCGCGCCGTGTCGGGCTGCAGGTCGAGCAGCTTGCGAACGGCCTGGCTGGAACGGGTCTTGACCAGCAGCGAGAGCCACTCGGAGAAGATGTGGTAATTCGCGACGAGCACGCTCACGGCGAAAAAGGGTGCCGTGGGGTAGTCGGTCAGCGTGCCGGTCAGACCGATGACGCCGCCGATGATGCCGGCGAAGGCGCCCACCTCGAGCAGGACGTGCTGGTTGAGGATTCGACGCCGCGCTGCCTGGTAAGCCATCCGCAGGATGTGCGGGGCGATGCCGAGCACGACGCCCAGGGCCAACGCGCCCGCCAGCAGGTCGACGGCCAGACCGCCGAGCAGCCCAGCGAGCCGGGCTGCGTAGAACGCGAGGGCTGGCGCCACCAGTCCGGCGGCGCCGAGCGCGGCGCACAGGGTGCCGTACGGGCGCAGCAGGGCGAAGGCCACCGGCACCATGGTCACGACGACCGCCACCGGGACGATCACCGACAGCACGGTCCCGGTGTCCAGGATCAGCGCGATGGCACTGAGGCTCGCGGTGATCGCGGCCAGCAGCCGACCGCCCTCACGGACCAGGTCGTCCTCCTCCTGCTCGAAGGGACGTAGCTTGCGCGGGTCGTACAGGTCGTAGCCGATGTCGCGCAGCGTGCCCAGGATCTGCTCCGGGCTGATCAGCGCCGGGTCGTAGTCGACCAGGGCCTGCTCATGGGTCAGGCTGACCGACACCTGGTCCACGCCGGGCTGGCGACCGAGGGCCTTCTCGATGGTGCCGGTGCACAGCGAGCAGTGCAGCCCGGCGATGCGGGCCCGGATCCGGGCGTGGCCGGCCAGGTGGCTCGGCTCCTCTGCCCATAGCTCGTCACGGGACTCACGGGTGGAGCGGGTGGGGGTGCTCATGGTGTCTCCTAGCGATCGCCGCGGATGGGCTCAGGACATGACCGGATAGCCCGCGGCCTCCAACCGAGCGGCGATGGCCGACAGATCGGCCACCGTGTCGTCGTAGCTGACTGCAACCCGGTTGTTCGCCGCATCGGCACGAACGTCACCGACCCCGTCGAGACGGTTCAGGGACGCGCGGATCGCTTTCTCGCAGGCCTCACAATGGATGTCGCTGACCGTGAAGGTGTGCTGGGCCATGGCGCGTTCCTCCCGCCTCGGGACCTGGGCCAGGACGCTAGACATTGACGCCGCTGGAAGGTCAACACTCGGGCAGACACCACTGCCGACGTCCTGCCGGGCCGGCACCTGAAGCGAGGAGATCTCATGCGCATCGGAGCCCTGGCGGACCGGCTCGGACTCAACCCCCGAACGATCCGCTACTACGAGCAGATCGGACTCATCCCGGCCGCTGCCAGGACCTCCGCCGGCTACCGGGACTACGACGAGGTCGACCGTGAGCGGCTCGACTTCGTACGCCGCTCACGGCGTCTCGGGTTCTCCCTCGAGGAGATCACCGAGATCCTCGCGCTACGGGAACGCGGTCGCGCACCCTGTGACTACGTACGAGGACGGCTTGATGTCCGGCTCGTCCAGATCGACCAGCGGATGAGCGAGCTCCGCGCCCTGGAGACCGAACTGGTCGCCTTGCGCAAGGTCGCCGACGACCTGCCGAGGGACGGGATCCGCACCTGCCGGATTATCGAGCACACCCAAGCCCGGGACGTGTGATGACCTGCCTGCCGGCGAGCGGCGGACCGAATCGTGGCGTTGGCGGACCGGAAGCCCGAGATCAGCCGGGAGCGGAGCGGCGCACCCAGCAGGGGATCGGACGCTGGTTTGAGGGTCCGCCGAGGACGGCTCGAAGGCATAGGCCCTCGCAGTGAGTGAAGCGCGTGCACGCTGCCACGGCTGCACGCCCGAGAGGGACGGCCAGACGTCACCGCCTGGCCGTCTCCTGTCCACCCACGACCGAGGTGGCCCCGACGGCCGTGAACATGCCCGCTCGACGAGTCGTCGAGATCAGGAAGGAAAAGCTCAGCCGGTGCGCTCGACCTGGCCGCAGGCGATCGGCAGAGTCGGCAGGTAGGTGCCGTTGTCCAGCGTGTCGCCATGCACCACGATGACGCGGTTCTGCAGAGTCTTCTTGATCGGCTGCAGTCCGGCGAGGTCCTTGCCGCTGTAGGTCTCGGTGAAGGTGTAGCTGCTCCCCGTCGGCGTCGGGAAGGGCTGCAGCGGCAGCTGGATCTTGCCGTAGGAGGGCATGCCCTCCGCCACCGAGATGTATTCATCCGAATCGTTGGCCTGCTCCGGGGAGTTCGCAATGTCGTCCGCGGCATCACTGCTCGGGCAGACGCTGTTGGCCCGGGCATCGTCGAAGCCGTGGATGTGCTGCGGGTGCACCTTGCCGAGCTCGACATTGACCACGTCGATACGCACCGTGAGCCGGTTGCGCTCCAGGGTGAGTGTCGCGGTGCCGCTGGCATCTGAGTCGTTGAGCGAGGAGAGCTGCGCGGTGTAGGTCTGGGTCTTCGGCCCGGCCTGATGGGGGCTGACGGCGACAGCAGGCGTGGCGATCGTCAAGGCGAGCGGGGCGGCGATGGCGGTCGCCAGGGCGAGCTTGCGAGCGTGGAACACAGAATCTGCCTTTCGTAGCAAGGGGCACGCGGCCATCTGCGCGGAAGTGAATATGGAAGGATGCTGAGTACCGATCGTCGTGGGTCAGGACTCAATGGCCACGTCCACCTGTACTACCCCTGCCCTCACCGGACTATTCGCCCAAACGGCGTACGTCGCCGCTGCCAGCCTTGTGCCAGCCCGAGTTCTAGCCGAGCTGGGCCAGGCCCCTAGCCCGGGCTAGGGTCCGTCCATGAGCCACGGCGTACGACGTTGATCGACAGCACCGACGCGCGGCACGAGGCCGGACCCTCGGCGCTGGCACCGCACAAGGGTGAGCGTCATGAGCCCGAGGTGGAGGACGTCTTCGACCGGCTGGTCGAGGAAGGGAAAGAGCGGCTTCGCCGACCGTGGCTGCCGCTGATCTCGACCGGGATCCTGGGCGGCGTCGACGTCGGGGTCGGGGTGCTGACCTACTTCGTCGTCATGGAGCAGACCGGCAACCACCTGGTGGCGTCACTGGCGTTCACCGTCGGTTTCATGGCTCTGGTGCTGGCCAAGAGCGAGCTGTTCACCGAGAACTTCCTCGTGCCGGTCACGGCGGTCATCTCGCGCGACGGGACGGTGATGCAGCTGATCCGGCTGTGGGCCGTGAGCCTGGCCGCGAACCTGGTGGGCGGCCTGCTCATGGTCGCGATCATCATGGGAGCGATGCCGGAGCTGCACGACACGGCGATCGAGACCGGTGCGCACTACGCCGAGCTGGGCACCACCTGGCGGGCGCTGCTGCTCGCAGTCCTCGCGGGGATGGTCATCACGCTGCTCACCCGGATGCAGCAGGCGACCGAGCAGGTCGGTGTGAAGGTGGCGGCCTCGATGGCGTTCGCGTTCGTGCTGGTCGGGGCCAAGCTGTTCCACTCGGTGCTCGACTCGATCTTCATGTTCGGCGGGTTGCTGACCGGGCGCGCGCCGTACGGCTGGCTGTCCTGGTTGGACGCCCTCTGGCTGTCGGCGTTGGGCAACGTGATCGGGGGCGTGGTGCTCGTGACGGGGATCCGCCTGCTCCGGGTGCCGCACCGGGTCGCCGAGGAGCGCGAGCAGGCAGACCTGGGCTAGCAACACTCTGGGTCACACCCGGGTGGACGCCGCCCGACGGTCGGTGTGCGGCTCGCCGCCGAGCCGGTGCGGGTCCAGCAGCTGGCGCCGACGACGAAGGTGCAGCAGCACGAGCGCGCTGGTCAACGCCGCATACACGCACCACAGCGAGGCGAAGGCTTCGGCGTACAGCAGGAC
>JBBSTI010000068.1:0-17504 GCA_038236005.1 Mycobacteriales bacterium
CGCTGGTCGTCGAGCGCATCGTCAGCCCGATCATCGACGCGGTCGCCAAGATCGAGCTCACCCGGTGGCTGCCGTTCACCAACGCCGACAACTTCCTGCAGGCCGGCGACCCGAACTTCACGGCCGACAACGGGGTGCTGGAGAGCTTCCCGTTCGGCGGCCCGTGGGGCAGCCTGGCCTACTTCCTCGCGGTGGCCATGCTGTTCTTGCTTGCGGGCTTCGTGATCGCGCGTCACCGCGACGCCTGACCCCGCGACGGACCGGACAAGCAATCCATGGACCGAGCCGCACGAGAACCACACCTGGGCAACGGCGATCCACGTCGGCAGCCGAACGACTCGGGCGCGACCGCTGCAGACGTCTGCTTGATCGGCTAGGCGAGCGAGCGGGGAGACGGGCTCTCCCGGGTCGAGCGGCCAGCATGCCGCCGACCGCAAGCGCCACCACGACCAGAAGCAGCGCCTGCAGGACGCCGCGCGCGCCGACCGGGAACCCGACCAGGGGCAGCCCGGCGAGAAACGCCGCGTGGCCGATCGCATGCGGTGACGTCAAGCGGCGACCACGGACGCCGGGGCCAAGTAGCCGTTGGTGTCGTAGGCAGTGCCTGCCTCCAACGCGTCCCGGCGCACCTGCTCCGCCCACTCAAGCCGGACCCGGGCGTCCCCGCCGGTCATGGCGACGATCATGCCGGTGTCGTCACCGATGTTCTCCAGCCGCTGCCAGGCGCCGACCGGCACGGAGAAGGTGTCTAGCGGGCCGATCTCGGTGGTGACCGGGTCCTCCCGGTTGAGCGTGACGCGCCACCGACCGTCCTTGACCATGTAGACCTGCGTGGCCTCGTGGCGGTGGGTGAGCAGGCCTTCGCCGGGCTCGGCGCGGAGCCAGGCCATCGAGAACCCGTGCGGGTTGAACACCCGGGGGTGCATGGTGCGCTCCTCGGTGAGGCCGTAGCCGACCACCAGGGCCAGCTCGGCGCTGCCGCCGGTCTGGCCGGAGCACAGGAACGCGGCGGAGGACCACTCCAAGTCCTCCGGCGTGGTCAAGCGGGCGCGCATCTGGTCTGGGCTCACGACCTGGAGCCGTGACAGCTGCTCGGGTGTGAGCGGCGCAGTCAGAGCGACTCCTGCGGGGGGCTGGTTGGGCTCGCCCCGGACCATCGTGTTCTCGGCGCTGAGGAAGCTGCCGTACTCGGCCGCTGCTGCGAGCACCGACGGCGCCCAGAGGATCCCGCCGGTCTCGTCCTGGCCGAGCGACGAGAACAGCCAAGCGTCGTCGTCGCCCTCGTTGGTGAAGCCGCGAAAGATCCACGACGGGATCGAGATGATGTCGCCGGGCTCGATGACGGCCTCACCGTCGGTGCCGTCGACGCCCCAGCGGAAGGTCCAGCGGCCGGTCATGCAGCTGAACACCTCGGCGGTGAAGTGCAGGTGCAGGGAGTTGGTCACCCCGTGCGGCAGGGCGGCGACGCCGAGGTTGAAGCCGTGGGGCTCGGTCACCGGGATGATCTGATTCGGGTTCTCCGCGACGCCGGGCCCGATCAGCGCGTAGTTGGCCTTGCCCCGGCACTGCGGCAGGACGGTGTCGATGAACGCCGAGGTGTCGGGCACCAGCTCCGCGCGGCGGATGGTGCGGTGCTCGATCTCGTCGGCGGTGACGTGAAGGTCGTTCATGGTCGGGCTTCTCCTCGAAGGCTTGGGCGGTAAGACGTGCTCGGTCTCAGCCCGGCGACGTCCGTCGGGCTGAGCGGGTTATGCGAGTGGCCGCGCAAGATCATCGCGATCCGGGCCGTCTCCTCGATCTCTTCGACGGCGTCGACCGCCGCCTCCAAGGTGGGGGCGGCGGCGACCGAGCCGTGGTGTGCCAGCAGCGCACAGGGGGTGCCGGTCGCGGCGACGGCGTCCCCGAGGCTGGGGTCACCGGGCGGCAGGTAACCCACCAACGGCAGCCGGCCCACCCGCATCACGTAGTAGGCGGTGAGCGGGGGGCAGCACGTCGTCCGGGTCCAGACCGTCCAGGCACGAGAGCGCCACGGCGTACGTGGAGTGCACGTGGGCGACGGCGCGTGCGTCCGGCTGGGTGGCATACAAGGACAGATGCAGCGGCGCTTCCTTCGACGGTGGAGGGCCGTCGCGGTGGGTGCCGTCCGGCGCCAGCACGGACAGCACTAAAGGGTGCAGGCGCCCCAGGCAGCTGTTGGTCGGCGTCATCAGCAGGGTGTCGCCGACGAGCCGGCTGAGATTTCCGGTGCGGCCGGGCGTCACCCCTCGTTCGTAGAGGGCCCGGCCCAGCGTGACGAGCTCGTCGCGGGCCTGACGTTCGTCGGTCATCGGTGGTCCCAGGCGTCGGAATCGAGGCCCGCCAACGCGTCCAGGAAGAAGGTGGTCGCTCCGAAGTTGCCCGACTTGAAGGCCACGGCTAGCTCGGGCTCGGCGCAGACCGTCCACGGCACGCCCGGGCTGATCTGTGGACCCACCTGGACCTGGGTCAGGTCCAACGCCGTCGCGACCGCCCCGGAGGTCTCGCCGCCGGCGACGACGAGCCGGCGCACGCCTAGCCTGAGCAGCCCGACGGCCACCCCGGCAAGCGTGGCCTCGACCCGCTCGGCCGCCGTGTCTCCGAACCGGTCGCGCGTCGCACGGATGCCTTCCTCGCTCGTGTCCGCCGCAACCAGAACCGGGCCGTCGTCCAGGTGCTCATGCGCCCAGCTCAGGACCGTCTCGATGCCGTTGACCCCGAGCAGCCCCGGCTCCAGCCGCAGCACCGGCCACAGCGCGCCGAAGGCCTCCACCTGCGCGGAGGTGGTGGTCGACGCGCTCCCGACCAGCACCGCAGCGCGGCCGTCAGGAGCCGTGAGCCGCGGCAGTCGGGCCGCT
Organism: Mycobacteriales bacterium; assembly: GCA_038236005.1. Lineage (GTDB taxonomy): Bacteria > Actinomycetota > Actinomycetes > Mycobacteriales > SCTD01 > CANKBT01. The sequence goes on from JBBSTI010000068.1 coordinate 2,874, forward strand.
CTGCGGGCGGGATCCTGGGCGGCGCCCCACGCTGCCCCGAAGGCTGCACCCCCCGCCGCGAGTCGATGCCCCGCGATCGCCTGTGCGGTTGTCGCGACGTCGGCGTCGACGGCCGCGTCGGCCAGCACGTGCCGCACCCCACCGGCCGCCAGCTCGTCAAGGCGCGCACGGACGGCGTCGACCCCGACGCGCACCTGCGCCAGGTGGAGCAGCCCCACCGGCGACGCGGTCTGGCGGCCGAGCACGCGCACCAGGTTCGGGTCCGTCATCGGCGTCAGCGGGTGCTTCGCCATCCCGGAGTCCGACAGCAGGACGTCGCCGACGAACAGGTGGCCGCGGTAGAGGGTGCGTTCGTTTACCGGGTAGGCCGGGCCGTGCACAACCAGCTGCCCGGCGGTGGCCTCGCGCCATCGGGTCTGGGAGAGCAGGGCGTCGGTGACGGGGCCGATGTTGCCCTCCGGGGTCGAGTCGAAGGTGCTGCAGTACTTGAAGAACAAGCGCTCCACGCCCTGGTCCGCCAGCCACGCGGCCGCGGACGACGACTGCGCGACGGCGTCGTCCGCGGGGACCGTGCGGGTCTTCAGGGCCACGACGACCGCGTCGCACGCGGGCAGCGGGGCGTCGGGGACGCCGACCACCAGCACGGTGGCGAGCCCGGCCTGCACGAGGGCGTCGGCCAGGTCGCAGGCTCCGGTGAGGTCGTCGGCGACAGCACCGAGCAACGGGGTGCGCGAGCCGGCAGGGCGGGTCATCTGATCGCTCCAGCAGGTGGGGACGGGCGAGGGGGACGGGCGAGGCGAGGAGGCGCCTCGCCCGTCCGCGCGGGACCTACTGCTTGCAGTTCACATCGGAGATGTAGGACTTCGCCTTGGCTGAGTCGACCGTCTCTGGCGTGACGAACAGAGCATCGGAGGCCTGCTCCCGCTCCACCGGCTCACCCTTCATGGCCTTGACGGCCGCCTGGACGCCGGCTACGCCTTCGCCGCGAGGGTTCTGCACGACCGTGCCGGTGAGCGTGCCGTCTTTCAGCGCCGCGACGATCGGCTCGGACGTGTCGTAGCCGACGACCTTGATCTTGCCGGCCTTGCCGGACTCCCGGACTCCGGTCAGGGCACCCTGGGTGTTGTTCGTCGCAGCGCCGAACACGCCGACGACGTCGGAGTTGCTGCCGACCGTCGTAGACACGATCGAAGCGGCCTTGCCGGCGTCGTTGTTGGAGTAGGCGACCGGAAGCACCTTCATGTTGGGGTACTTCGCGATCGCCTCGGAGAAGCCGTCCGTGCGCTCGCGGGTGATCTTGTTGCCGGTCGCGTTGTCGATGATCAGGACGGTGCCCTTCTCGCCGACCGCCTTGGCCATGGCCTCCCCGGCGAGCTGGCCGCCCTTGGTGCTGTCGGACTGGATGTTGGTCACCATGAGGCTCTTGTCGTCGAGGTCGCCGTCAATGCCAATGATCTTGATGCCGGCATTCTTGGCCGCTGTCACTGGGCCGATCATCGCGGACGCGTCGGTTACCGAGATCATGATGGCACCGGGCTTGGTCGCGACGACCGCGTTGAGGACCTGCGTCTGCGCGGGGACGGCGTAGTCCGGGGCCCCCTGGTAAGAGAACTCGACGCCCTCCTTCTTCGCCTCCGAGGACGCCCCGCACGCCACCGTGTTGTAGAACGGGTTGCCGGTCAGGCCGGGGATGTAGACGATGGCGCCGACCTTGTCGCCCCCGGCCGACGGGGCGCTCGAAGTGCCCGGAGCGCTCGGGGTGCTCGGGGCGCTGGAGCCGCCCGAGCTGCCGCAGGCCGAGGTGAGCGCGACGGCGGCGATGGCCACGGCCGCGGTACGGGTGGCGGTGTGCGTGCGGGACATGGAGAAGCCTTTCGGAAGGGGGTGAGGGGTGGTGGGCCGTGGGTCAGGCCCGGTCGCGCGACTTTCGTTTGAGCTGGTCGACGTAGACGGCGGCGATGAGGATGAAGCCGATCGCCACGTTCTGCCAGAACGGCTGAACGCCCTGGATGATCAAGCCGTTCTGCAGGACGGTGGGGATGAAGATCCCGATCACGGTGCCGAGGACTACGCCGTAGCCGCCGTAAAGGCTGGCGCCACCCAGGATCACGGCGGTGATCACCGTCAGTGCGTCCTGGGAGTGTCCGCCGATCGTCGTGGTGGAGAACCGGATCAGCGACATCATCCCGGCGAGGCCGGCGAGGCCGCCGAGCAACGCATACAGCTTGACCAGGTGGGCGTCCACGTTGATCCCGGCCCGTCGGGCGGCCTCGTCGTTGGACCCGATGACGTAGGTGTGCCGGCCGAAGCGGGTGTAGCGCAGGACGGCTGCGCCGACCAGCACGACCACGACCGCGACCCAGACGATCCACGGGAGCCCGAGCACGCTGGCCAGCTGCAGCTGGAGCATGGCCTTCTGCGCGACGTTGAGGTCGTTGCCGTTGGTGATGAGGTTGGCGGCGCCGAGCGCGGCGCCCAGCGTGCCCAGCGTCGTGATCAACGCGGGCACCCGCAGTCGGGTCACGCAGAAGCCGTTGAACAACCCCCAGGCGACGCCGCCTACGAGGGATGCTGCCAGACCGGCCAGGACCGTCCAGTAGCCCTGGCCGCCGACCCAGTTCATCACCTTCACCGCGCAGACGCCGGAGAAGACCAGGACCGAGCCGATCGACAAGTCGAAGCCGGCAGCCACGATCACGTACGTCATGCCTACCGCCATAACCATGACGATCGAGGTGTCGACGACCAGGTTCCGGAAGTTGCCCTGGGTCGGGAACGCGTCGGGCGACAGGATGGCGAACACCGCCATCAGTGTCAGGAGGACGACGGCCATGAGGGCGGGCGAGGAGCGGAGCCCGCGACGCAGCAGGCCGGCGGCGGGGGACCGCGTCGAGGCCGGCCCGGAGGCGTTGGGGGCAGGCGTCGGCGTTGTCATTCGCGTGCCGGACAGGTCGGCGTCGTGCCGCAGGCCCGCTTCACCGGCCCCGGTCGGATGCGCGCCGCCGGTGGTCGCACCGCCGGCAGTCACGATGCGACGTCCAGCGCGCCGGTCATCGCCCCGACCAGCTGCTCGACCGTCGCGGTGCTGTCGAACTCCGCGACCCGCACACCGTGCCGCAGGACCTGGATGGAGTCCGACACCTCAAGCACCTCCCTCATGTTGTGGCTGATCAAGACGACGGCAACTCCTTGTTCGGCAACGCGGCGGATCGTGTCGAGAACGTGGCGTGTCTGGCGGACCCCGAGTGCTGCGGTCGGCTCGTCCATGAAGATCACGCCCCTGGCCCACATCACGGACCGGCAGATGGCGACGCTCTGACGCTGGCCGCCGGACAGCGCGGCGACAGAGGCGTCCATGTCCTTGACGTCGGTGCCGAGGGCGGTGAAGGTGTCGAACGCGACCTCGCGCATCCTCTTGTTGTCCAGCACGCCGAGCCGACCGAGAAGGCCCGGTTTCAGCAGCTCCCGTCCGACGTACACGTTCTGCGCAGGGGTGAGGTCCGGAGCCAGGGCGAGGTCCTGGTAGACGGTCTCGATGCCGTGCTGCCGGGCGTTCATCGGTGAGGCGAGCTGGATGGGTGCGCCGTGCAGCAGGAGGTCGCCGCCCTGGGGCGGCATCACCCCAGACATGATCTTCACGAGGGTGCTCTTGCCGGCCCCGTTGTCGCCGATCAGGGATGTGACCTTGCCGGCCGCGATGTGGAAGTCAGCCTGGCGCAGCACCTGCACGTGGCCATAGCTCTTGACGAGGCCGCGCGCCTCGAACAGGTAGGGCTCATCCGGCACGAGGAAGACCTCCGCTGCATCTGGTCGGACGAGGGCTGTGAGACCCCGCACCGACGGGTGGTGTGGCGCTGCGTCGTGTCGGGCTAAAGATCATGAGGCCTGGTCACGACGAAGATCCGCGGAGCGGTCGGACCGGCGACGAATGTCGCCGAGGGCCGTCCGCAGCCGAGCATGCGGGCACCGTAACCCACTCTGGACCAGAAGTGAATACGTATGTAGTCTTCGGCCATGAGTGACGCACCTCGCACGTCAGAGCATGCAGCCGCCGCCCCGGACAAGAAGGGTGACGACGCCCCGACCACGTCCAGTGCGGACAAGGGTCAGGCGTCCGAGACGTCGGCTGCACCGAGCAAGCGCGCCAAGGAGGCCGAGTCGTCAGTGACCACGTCCAAGCAGGACAGAGCAGAGCAGGCACCCGCCGACCAGGAGTCCGAGCGTCCGCTGGAGATGCGGACCAGCCCGCTGCCGCCGCCCCCGGAGCCGACAGACCGGCGCTACATGCCCGACTCGTTCGACATCTCTCTGGCCACGTCCTACCCCGCTGACATCCGGCTGGTCGAGACCGGGCCCCGAGAGCGCCGCCAACCGATGGCCGGGTTCGAGGACACCTTCACCGACATCGTCGACTTCATCCTGCGCGCGACCCACCGGATCTGGGACGAGAAGGCGATCGGCTACCTCTACGAGCACTACCGGTCGAACACCCGGGTGATCGACGACGCCGGCGTGGTCTACGGGCGCGACCAGGTCATCGCCAACTCCGTCCAGATGATGGCGGCCTTTCCGGACTGCCGGTTCTTCGCCGACGAGGTGCTGTGGTGCGGTGACGAGGACCAGGGGTTCTGGGTCTCCCACCGGGCGACCATGGTGGGCCACAACAAGGGCTGGACCAAGTGGGGCCCGCCCACCGGTCGGCGCGTCGCGATCACCTGCATCGCCAACACCTATTCCCACCGCAACCAGATCAGCGACGAGTACGTCGTCTACAACACCGGGAGCCTGCTGAAGCAGCTCGGGTACGACCTCATGGAGGCGGCGGCCGTCGAGCGCGCATCGCGGCCGAAGCAGGAGACGGCGATCACGCCGACCTCGGGCGGGGCGCAGCGCCTGCACGGCCAGGGCCGACCGACCCGACCCTACGTCGCCTTCAGCCCGGACTTCGACGAGAGCCGGTCGCTGCGTGCGACGCTCGACGCGATCTGGAACTGGCGCATGCTCGACCGCGTCGACCAGGCCTTCTCCGGCAGCCTGCGGTTCAACGGCCCGACCGACCGGGTGATCTTCGGGCTGGGCGACTACAAGGCGTACCTGCTCGGGATCCTCGCGATGTTCCCCGACCTCACGTACGAGATCGAAGACCTGCAGTGGATGGGCAACGACGACGAGGGCTACACGGCGGCCGTCCGGTGGAAGATCCTCGGGACGCATCTCGGCCACGGGCCGTACGGCGCCCCGACCGGGCGGCCGGTCCACATGTGGGGGATGAGCCACCTGCGCGTCCAGGACGGGTTGATCGTCGAGGAGTGGACGCAGTCCAACGAGTTCGAGGTGCTGGTGCAGATCGCGCCGGACCCGGTGGGCACGCCGTCCGGCCCGCCCGTCGTGAGCCCCGGCCCGGAGATGACCGGACTGGGGTGAGGCCCACGTACGGTCTGTGATCATCACCCTCGTGGGGGTTCGAGGTAGGAGCAACGGTGCGGATCAATCGGGTGCGCGAGATGATCGCGGCGGGTCAGACGGTGGTGAACGGGTGGGTGTCTTGCGACAGCCCCTACGCGGCGGAGGTGTTGTCGTACGCCGGCTATGACGCGGTCACGATCGACCTGCAGCACGGCATGTTCGGCCTTGATACGGCCGTGCGCCTGTTGGAGGCCGTGTCCGCAGGCCCAGCGGTGCCGATGGTGCGGGCCAGCTCGCTCGACCCTGCGGAGATCGGCAAGCTGCTCGACGCCGGGGCGTACGGGCTGATCTGCCCGAGCATCGACACGGCCGAGCAGTGCGCCGCGCTGGTGTCGGCGTGCCACTACCCGCCAGCGGGGCTGCGCAGCTACGGCCCCGCCCGGGGGCTGCTGTACGGCGGGCCCGACTCCCTCGAGGCCGCGAACGAGACGGTGGCCGTGTGGGCGATGGTCGAGTCGCGGGCGGCGCTCGACAATCTGGCTGAGATCGTCGCCGTCCCGGGCCTGTTCGGGGTCTACGTCGGACCGAACGACCTCGCCCTGTCGCTCGGCGTCACCCCGGCCACCCTCCCGCTGGCTGCCGAGGTGACAGACGCTCTCGGGCAGATCCGGGTCGCCTGCCATGCGGCCGGCATCGCCGTGGGGGCGTTCTGCGCCGACGGCCACGCGGCGCGACAGCTGGCCGACGACGGCTACGACCTCGTGACCCCGGGAAACGACGTGTCGCTGCTGCGCGGGGGCGTCGCCGATCGGGTTGCCGTCATCCGCGGCGAGACGGGTCCGGACGTGGCGCCGAGCGGCTACTGATGCCCGTCGGGGGGGCTCGCACGAGGGCGGCGCGTGCGGCGCGGCCACCGCAGGTCGACAGTCGGGACGTGGCTGCCGACGCGGGCGTGTCGCAAGCGACGGTGTCGCGTGCGCTGCGCAACGACCCGATCGTGGCGGAAAAGACCCGGCTGCGCGTGCACGAGGCGGCGCTGCGGCTCGGCTACGTCCCCAACGACCTGGGACGCAGCTTGAAAAATCAGGCCACCCACCGGGTCGCTTTCCTCGCCGACCTCGACAACCCGCTCTGGGCGATGCTGGTCGCCGAGGCGCACGACGGCCTCGCCGAGCACGGCTACACGATGACGCTGCTGGCCGAGCGCGGCGACCCCGTCACGCTCTCCACCTACCTGGCCAGCGGCTGGGCGGACGGGGTGATCATCACCTCAGCTCGCCTTGACGCTCAGCTGCCCCAGATGCTTTCCCGGCGCGGGGTGCCGTTCGTGCTGGTCAACCGAACGATCTCCGGCACCACCGGCGACGCGGTCGTGGCCGATAACGTGAGCGGAGGCCGCGCGTCGGCACAGCTGCTGATGGCGGGCGGGCACACCCGGATCGGCGCCTTGTTCGGACCGTCGGACACCAGCACGGGGATCGACCGCGAGCGGGGTTTTCGGCTGGGTCTCGAGGAGGGCGGCGTGCCCCTGCCGGAGAGTCGTGTGCGGCACGGGGAGTTCGAGTACGCCTACGGTCGCGAGGCACTCAGCGGTCTGCTGCAGGGCCGTTCACGTCCGACCGCCGTCTTTTGCACCAACGACATCATCGCGATGGGCGCCATCAACGCCGCGCATGAGCTTGGGCTGCGGATCCCTGGTGACCTCGCCCTGACCGGTTTCGACGACCTCGAGGAGTCGGCGTGGCCGGTGTATGACCTCACGACGATCAAGGTGCCGTTCGACGAGATGCTCCGAGCGGCCATCGGGATGCTGCTGCGCCGCCTGGCCGGCGACGACGCGCCCCCTCGGGTCGACGTCCACCCCGTCGTGCCGGTGCTGCGCAGCACCCACAAGCGGGGACGCACGTCGTCACGGCCAGAGCCGTGACGCGCACATGAGCACGCGCGCGGTCGTGGCACTGCCCGGGATGCTGTGCGACGGCCGCCTGTGGGCGCAGCCGGGCTTCGACCTGGGCCCCGACGTCACGCTGCACCCGACACCACTGTGCGGCAGCACGATGGACGAGATGGTCCGCGACGTGTTGGCCCTGCCCTACGCCGAGATGACGCTGCTCGCCTTGTCTCTGGGCGGCATCCTGGCGATGGCCGTAGCGGCCGCGGCGCCGGAGCGGGTGGCCGGGCTTGCCGTGCTCTCGGCCACGGCCCGTCCGCCGCGACCGGAGCAGCACGAGTCGTGGGACCAGATGGCCGCGCTCACTGCGGCCGGCGGGTTCGAAGCGATCACCCCTGAGCTGCTCGTGCCCGTGCTGGTCCGAGACGGGCACGGGGCCCACCCCGCGCTACGCGGCACCGTCGCCGCCATGGCCGTCTCGGTCGGTCCCGACCGGTTCCTCGAGCAGCTGTCGGCCCAACACTCACGGGTTGACCTTCGGCCGACGCTGCCCGGGATCGGCTGCCCGGTCCTGGTCTGCGCCGGAGAGCACGACGCACTCGTCCGGGTCGACGCGATGCGGGAGATCGCCGACACGGTCCCGGACGGGCGGCTCGAAGTGATCGGCGGCGCCGGGCACCTGTCCCCGCTGGAGGAGCCGGCCGAGGTCGCCCGGCATCTGAGGGCGTGGCTCGCCCGACTCTGACCGCGTCGGGGACAGGGCCGAGCGCCTCAGACGTTCTGAGGAAAGCCCAGGTTGATACCGCCGTGACTCGGGTCTAGCCACCGGGACGTGACGACCTTGCCGCGGGTGAAGAAGCCGACGCCCTCGGTCCCGTGGGCGTGTGTGTCGCCGAACAGCGAGCTCTTCCAACCGCCGAAGGAGTAGTACGCCATCGGGACCGGGACCGGGACGTTGATGCCGACCATGCCGACCTCGACCTCATTCGCGAAGCGCCGGGCCGCGCCGCCGTCGTTGGTGAAGATCGCCGTGCCGTTGCCGTACGGGTTCGCGTTGACCAGCTGCAGCGCCTCGTCGTACGTCCGCACGCGCAGGACCGCCAGCACCGGACCGAAGATCTCGTCGGTGTAGATGCTCATGTCCGTCGTGACGTGGTCGAACAGCGTCGGGCCGACGAAAAAGCCGTCGGCCGCGCCGTCAACCTCGACCTGGCGCCCGTCCACGACGAGCGACGCGCCTGCGGCGTGACCGGCCTCGATGTAGGACGTGACCCGGTCGCGGGACGCGGCGGTGACGAGCGGTCCCATGTCGCAGCCGCGCATACCGTCCCCGGTGCGCAGGGCCCGTGCCCGGTCCGCGATCTTGGCGACAAGTTGGTCGGCAACGTCCCCGACAGCGATCAGCGCGGAGATCGCCATGCAACGCTCGCCGGCAGAGCCGAAGCCCGCGTTGATCGCCTGGTCGGCGGCCAGGTCGAGGTCTGCGTCGGGCAGGACCACCATGTGGTTCTTCGCGCCTCCAAGGGCTTGCACGCGCTTGCCGTGCGCGGTCCCGGTCTCATAGACGTACCGGGCGATCGGGGTGGAGCCGACGAAGGACACCGCCTTGATCGACGGGGAGGTGAGGAGGGCGTCGACCGCCGCCTTACCTCCCTGCAGGACGTTGAACACGCCGTCGGGCAGGCCGGCCTCCTTCCAGAGCGCGGCCATCCACAGCGCCGCCGACGGGACCTTCTCCGACGGCTTGAGCACCACCGTGTTGCCGGCCGCGATTGCCAGTGGGAAGAACCACATCGGGACCATCGCGGGGAAGTTGAACGGGCTGATGACCGCGACGGGGCCGAGCGGCTGACGGACCGAGTGGACGTCGACCGCGGTCGAGGCGTTCTCGGTGAAGCCACCCTTGAGCAGGTGAGCAATGCCGCACGCAAACTCCACGACTTCTTGGCCGCGCGCCACCTCGCCGGCAGCGTCCGACAGCACCTTGCCGTGCTCGGACGTGATGATTGCGGCCAGCTCGTCGGACCGGGAGTTCAGCAGCTCGCGGAACCGGAAAAGCACCTTCGTGCGCCGGGCGACCGACGTGTCGCGCCAGGCCGGGAAGGCGGCGACGGCGGCGCTGATGGCCGCCGCGCTGTCCTCGGCCGAGCCGAGGACGACCTGCTTGGTCACCTGCCCAGACGCCGGATCGGTCACCGCGCCGAGCTCGGACCCGCGCCCGAGATCAGGACGGCCGTTGATCCAGTGCGGCACGGTGTCGGGTTTCACGGTGGGTGTTGGGGTGCCGGTCGTCACGGGGTGGTGTGTCCTCGTCCGTCGATGGGTGGGTTCACTGCAGGGTGTAGATCTTGCGGACGGTCTCGAGCACGTCCCAGCGTCCGCTCCAGCCGACCGGCAGCACGATCAGGTCTCCGACGCCAACCTCGTGCGTGACCTGGGTGGCGTCGTCGGTGATCAGCGCGCGGCCGGACAGCAGGTAGGCGATCTCGGTGTCCTGGCGGTTCTTCACGGGCCACCCGCCTGGGGTGCATTCCCAGATCCCGCTGCTTCCGGGCGCCCCCGGCGCGACCGCGACGACGCCGAGCTGCGGGTCGCCGGCGTCCGCGCCGGCGCGCTGCCCGACGGCAGGCAGGGGACCGGTGACGACGGCGGCGGACAGGACGGTCATCTGTGGCTGAGCGGGGGTGTCGTTCATCAGTGGGCTCCGGTCATCGATTCGAGCAGGTGGGCGATCTTCGACGGACGCGCGGTCGTGCGTTCCTCGACGTCGCCGAGTGCGGCGGCCCGCAGCCCCAGGTTGACGCCGAGCCAGCGCAGGGGCTCCGGCTCCCACCGGGGGGAGCGGTGGTTGACCAGCGGTAGCCGGTCCAGGTCGTCGGGCCGGGACAGGATCAGGTTGCGCAGGATGCGCCCGGCACGGTTGCTGGTGGCGACGCCGTCCCCGACGTAGGGCCCGGCCCAGGCCCGACCGGTGACGCGGTCGAACCCGACGGACGGGTGCCAGTCTCGGGGGACACCGAGAGGGCCTCCCCAGCGGTGGGTGACGGCCGCGTCCTGCAGCGCCGGGAAGAAGTCCAGCATGGTCTTGTAGATCTTCGCGTGGATGGCCGGGTTCTGGTCGAACCGGTCTGAGACCTTTGAGCCGAAGTGGTACGGCGCGCCGCGCCCACCGAACACGAGCCGCCCGTCCGCGGTCATCTGTGCGTAGATGCGCAGGTGACGCAGGTCGTTGAAGGCCACCCGGTGGTCCAGGTGCAGGCTCTTTCGTAGGTCGTCCGGGAGCGGTTCGGTCGCGAGGACCAGGGAGTACAGCGGGACGAGGTCGCGGCGAAACTCCTTGAACTGGGGGGTGAATCCCTCGGTGGCGCGCACGATGACGTTCGCCCGTACGGTGCCGTGCACGGTCTCGAGCCGTCGGTCCTGGATCGAGGTGACCGTCGTCCCCTCGTAAATCTGTACGCCTAGTCGCTCCACGGCTACCGCGAGCCCGCGCACGAGACGGCCTGGGTTCACCAGGGCGCAGTGCTCGGTGTGGATGCCGCCGAGCACGCGGTCGGCGCGGACCGTTTCGGCGGCTTCGACGGCGTCGAGAACCCGCCACTGGTCAGGCAGGCCGAATTCAACGGCTCCGCTGACGGTCAGCCGGGCCCGCTGCAGCTGGGCCGGGCTCCGGGCGAGGGAGAGAAAGCCCTGCTTGGCGAAGTCCGCCTCGATTCCCTCGTGGCGCACGACGCGCCCGATCTCGTCGACCGTGTCATTCAATGCGTGCTGAAGGCCGAGCGCGGCCTCGTGCGACGAGCCCTTAGCCACGTGCTGGAGCGTGATCGGGAAGATCGCCGACGCCCACCCGCCGTTACGGCCGGACGCCCCAAACCCGACGAAGTCCCGCTCGATGACCGCAACCCGCAGGCCAGGGTCGGCGAGCTTGAGGTAGTACGCGGTCCACAGACCGGTGTAGCCGCCGCCGACGATGGCGACATCGACCGTGGCATCGCCCGGCAGCGGTGCGCGCCGCTCTGCTGGCTCGCGCCAGAGGGGGATCGTGCCGTGGGCGAGAGCGGGTGGCGCCACAGGTCCTCCGAGTTCGATGTGTCCCCAACTCTGCTCAGCTCGCGCACCGCCCGCCATCAGACGTCTGCACAGGATGATGATCCTGCTTCAAACAAACGTAAGGTCATGTTCCGCGCTCCCCGGAAGGACCTATGCAAACCGTCGCCGCTCTGGTCGCTACCTACGGGGACGGGTTGCGCGTGCTCGCCGGCGGATCCGGGGGCCAACGGCTCGTGACCTGGGCCCACGCCGTGGACCTCCCCGACCCGTGGAGCTGGGTTGCGGCCGGCGACCTGGTGATGACCACCGGCGCTGGCATGCCGGCCGCCGCCGCCGAGCAGGCCGCCTGGCTGGACCGGCTGGCGGACGCGGAGGTCAGCGCAGTGGTCATCGCGCCGCGGCCCGATGCTGCCGCTATCACCCCGGCCCTGCTCGCGGTCGCCGACCGACGGCGACTGCCGGTCCTGTCCGCCGGGTTCGAGCTGGAGTTTGCCCAGCTCGCCAGGACCGTCATCGAGGCCGCCTTACGGGCTCAGCGCGAACGCCTGTCGGCGAGCCAGCGGATGTTCGAGGCGTACGCGGCGGCTTCGAGGCAGGAGAAGGACTTCCAGGGGCGTCTGTCGAGCCTCGGCCACCGGCTGGGCTGGCGCATCACGGTGCTCGCGTCACGGGACGGGCGCGTCCTGGCACAGTCCCGACCGGGGGAGCACGACACGGCGTCCTTGACCGCGCAGATCCCTGGCCGGGACAGTGCCGTCGTCAGGGTGTCCCGCCTGCAGCCCGCGTCCCACGCCGTGACGGACGGGCTCGACCCGCTCATCGTCTCCTTCCTCGCCGGGCTGATCGGCGTGGAGCTGGAAGGCCGGGCCATCACCCGTGATGAGCAGCGCGTCGATGGCGAGAAGACCCTGGTCGATCTGCTGACCGGCGCGCTCGACCTCGCTGCGACGCAACCGCTCCTGCAGCGACGCGGGCTCGCGGGCGCCCTCGTCGTCCTGGTTCTGCGACCTGCGGACGGCTCCCGGGGCGCACTCGCCGAGCTGCATCACGCGCCTACCCTCCTGGGTCGTGCCCCGCTGATGCTCATCGACAAAGATGGCGCGCTCGTAGCCGTCGTTCCCGACGAGCCGGGGATGATCGAGGGTGTGGTGCAGGCCGCCGGGGGCGGGTCCGTGGGCATCAGCGCCACGATCACCGCCGGCACCCCGGTCTCAGAGGCGGTCCGTCAGGCAAGGCTGGCGCTTCACCACGCGTGCGAGCGCGGCGAGCGGATACATCGGTACGCCACGGGCAGCGCGCTAGGACTCACCCCGACCACCGTGCCGCAGGCCCGCGCACTCGTCGAGCAGCACCTGGGGGCGGTCCTGCACCACGACGCCGAGCACGGTTCAGACCTGCTTCACACCTTGGAGACCTTTCTCGTCCTCGATGGCAGGGCGAGGGAAACCGCCGACGCCCTGCACATCCACCGTCAGACGCTCGTCTACCGCTTGGCGGTCGTGGAACGGCTGAGCGGGGTGAAGCCCAGCTCCACCGCAGGAACGGCCGCGTTCTGGGTCGCGTTCCAGGCCGGACGGGCCGCGGACGTCCTGCCGGGCACGCGTCCATGAGGGCCAGGGAAGGTCAGGGGGAGGCCCGCCCGGCGTGGGTCGGCGGGCGGCGTTCGATCCACGGCATCGCCTGCTCCAGCTGCGCCGCCAGCGCGAGCAGCACGTCCTCCCGGAAATGCTTGGCCGCAACCTGGACGCCTACCGGCAGCCCGGACCGGCTCGTCGCCAGGGGAAGGCTGAGAGCCGGCTGACCGGTGATGTTGTAGAGCGACGTGAACGACTCGAGGTTGCCGATCTCGCTGGCGAAGTACCACTCCGCGTCGACCTCACGGGTTGGGTCGTAGACGCCCAGCCTCGGCGGCAGGGTCGGCAGCGTCGGGCTCAGGACCACGTCGTACGCGGCGGTCTGCGCGGCCACCGCGCGGCTCATCGCCGAGAAAGTCTCGAGGGCTCGGGGTACGCGAGACGCGGGCATGCTCCGACCGTGCTCTGCCCAGGCGCGAGACAGCCCCTCGAGCAGGTCCAGGTCCCCGCCGCCTACCTCCTCGGCAACGGACGCGCTCCACACGTCGATCATGGCCTCGATCCAGGCTTCCGTCGGCAGTTTCCAGGCCAGCTCGTCGACGTGATGGCCGAGGGTCTCGCACACCCGGGCCGTCGCACGGGTGGCGGCGACGCACTCCGGGTCGACGTCGCGACCCCAGGGGTGCTCCGTCACCATCGCCACCCGCAGTCCGCGTGGCGGTCGGGTCCTGGCGGCGGCAAACGGGCCGAGCGGCGCAGGCACCTGGAAGGCGTCACCGGGGGCCCCACCGTGCAGGACGTCCAGCAGCAGAGCAGTGTCTCTGATGCTCTTCGTGATCGCGAACTCGACGGTCAGGTCACCGGGACTCGGCCCGGCCGGCGCGCTCGAGACCCGCCCGCGGCTCGGTTTGAGGCCGACGACTCCACAGCACGACGCGGGCATCCGCAGCGAGCCTCCGCTGTCAGTCCCGTGGGCCACCGGCACGATTCCCAACGCCACAGCGGCCGCTGCGCCGCCGCTGGAGCCTGCGGTGGTCCGCTCCGGATCCCATGGGTTGCTCACCACCCCATGGATGGTCGTCTCCACGGTTGCGGCGATCGCGAGCTCCGACGTTGCCGTTCTTCCCACGATGACGAGGCCGGCCCTCTCGAGTCTCGTGACGAGCACGCTGGATGCCTCTGCTCTCTGGCCACGGAACAGGCGGCTCCCGCGTTCCTGCGTGCGTCCGATCTGGGCGGCACCCGCGTCCTTCAGCATGGTCGGCACTCCGAGCAGGGGCCCCTCACCTGTGGCACCGGGTGCGTGCGGGACGTCGTACATCTCGACGACGGCTCGGGAAGACTCTCGGGTGCGTGCATAGGCGGACCGGGCCGATGTCACGAGCTCGTCCGCTCGCACCTGACCCGTACGGACGAGCTGGGCCATACCGATGGCATCAAGCTGCGAGTATTCGGCCAGGAGCAAGAAAGTTCACCTCAGCGGGACAAGGAGAGACCGGTAGATGGTCTGGTGCATGACGGGCCTACCCGATCCCCGGCATCGTCTCCAGTGCGGCGAAGATCCGAGCAGTCACCTCGTCGATCGCGCCCGTTCCCTCGAGCCTGACCAGGATGCCGCGACCGGCGTAGAACTCCAGCAGCGGCAGGGTCTTCTGCTCGTACTCCTCGATCCGGTGCCGGACCGTCGCCTCGTTGTCGTCCTGCCGGCCC
>JBBSTI010000069.1:0-17470 GCA_038236005.1 Mycobacteriales bacterium
ATCGCCGCCTCGCACGCCCCTGACGTCCCGGGCAGCCGCTTCACCGCGATGACCCGCCTGGACCACAACCGCGCGGTCGCGCAGGTCGCGAAGAAGGCCGAGGTCGCTGTGGCCGACGTCGCCGGCGTGACGATCTGGGGCAACCACAGCGCCACCCAGTATCCCGACCTGACCCGCGCGACCGTGGCCGGCAAGCCCGCTCTCGAGGTGGTCGACCGCAGCTGGGCGGAGGGCGACTTCATCCCCAAGGTGGCCAAGCGTGGCGCCGAGATCATCGAGTGGCGCGGCAGCTCCAGCGCGGCCAGCGCGGCCAACGCGGCCATCGACCACGTCTACGACTGGGTCAACGGCACGCCCGAGGGCGCCTGGACCTCGGCGGCGATCATGAGCGACGGGTCCTACGACGTGCCCGAGGGCATCATCTGCTCCTTCCCGGTCACCAGCAGCGGGTCGGAGTGGGAGATCGTCCAGGGCATCGAGATCAGCGAGTTCTCCCGCGGCAAGATCGACGCCTCGGTCGCCGAGCTGACCGGCGAGCGTGACGCGGTCCGCGAGCTCGGCCTGATCTAAAGCTTTCCCCCACTCCCCCCGCAACAAGGAGCTTCTCCATGGCAAAGATCAAGGTCTCGAACCCCATCGTCGAGATGGACGGCGACGAGATGACCCGCATCATCTGGTCCTTCATCAAGGACCAGCTGATCCTGCCCTATCTCGACGTCGACCTGAAGTACTACGACCTCGGCATCGAGTCGCGCGACAAGACCGACGACCAGATCACCGTCGACTCTGCCGAGGCCACCAAGAAGTACGGCGTCGCGGTCAAGTGCGCGACGATCACGCCGGACGAGGCCCGGGTCGAGGAGTTCGGTCTCAAGCGCATGTATCGCTCGCCGAACGGCACGATCCGCAACATCCTCGGCGGCGTCATCTTCCGTGAGCCGATCGTCATCAGCAACATCCCGCGCCTGGTGCCGGGCTGGACCAAGCCGATCGTGATCGGCCGTCACGCCTTCGGCGACCAGTACCGCGCGACCGACATGGTCGTGCCGGGCGAGGGCACCCTGACGCTCACCTTCACCCCGAAGGACGGGTCGGAGCCGATCGAGCACAACGTCTACGACTTCCCGGGCGGCGGCGTCGCGATGGCGATGTACAACCTGGACGACTCGATCCGCGACTTCGCCCGGGCTTCGCTGCGCTACGGCTTGGACCGCGGTTTCCCGGTCTACCTGTCGACCAAGAACACGATCATGAAGGCCTACGACGGGCGCTTCAAGGACCTGTTCGCCGAGGTCTTCGAGGCCGAGTTCAAGAAGGACTTCGAGACCGCGGGCATCACCTACGAGCACCGCCTCATCGACGACATGGTCGCTGCCGCCATGAAGTGGGAGGGCGGCTACGTCTGGGCCTGCAAGAACTACGACGGCGACGTCCAGTCCGACACCGTGGCGCAGGGCTTCGGGTCGCTCGGCCTGATGACGTCGGTGCTGATGACCCCGGACGGCAAGACGGTCGAGGCCGAGGCCGCCCACGGCACCGTCACCCGGCACTTCCGCCAGCACCAGCAGGGCAAGCCGACCTCGACCAACCCGATCGCGTCGATCTTTGCCTGGACCCGGGGCCTGGACTACCGCGGCCGGATGGACTCGACCCCTGAGGTGTCGGCGTTCGCGCAGCGCCTGGAGCAGGTCTGCATCCAGACCGTCGAGAGCGGCAAGATGACCAAGGACCTCGCGCTGCTGGTCGGCAAGGATCAGCCGTTCCAGACCACCGAGGAGTTCCTGGCCTCGATCGACGAGAACCTCAAGCGAGCCTCTGCGTGAGCAAGCGGTTCAGCACCCGGTGGGACGTCGACGCTCCGGCGGAGGCGACCGGGCTGGCGATCACCAGCGAACGCTGGCCCGAAGCCGTCGCCCGTGAGCTGCACGACGACAGCCGGGTGCTGAGCCGCGAGCAGACCCCGTCCGGGGGTGTGAAGCTGGTGCACAGCCGCGCCCTGCCCGACGGGGTGCCGGGCTTCCTGCAGAGATTCTTGCCGAAGGACGGCCGGGTCACCCAGACCGACACGTGGGAGCCGCCGGGCCCGGATGGGTCCGTCCAGGGTCGCTGGCAGGTCACCCTGGCCGGGGCGCCGGCCGAGGTCGGGGGCACCCAGTCGGTGCATCCCGACGGCGACGGCTGCGTCTGGGCGATCGAGGGCGCCGTCAAGGTGAGCGTGCCGATCATCGGCGGCAAGATCGAAGACTTCCTGGTCGAGATGCTGGAAAAGCTGACCGGGCACCAGGCGGTCGTGCTGCGGAAGCTGGCTGCCGAGCCCCGCTGATCCCGGACGCGACCGACTCACGACCGGTGCTGAGAGTGCCGGCGCGACGGCGGCGTTGCCCAGCAGGACCACCCCGGTGCTCGCGCACGTCGGAGCTGGCGTGGACAGGGATGCGGGACGTCTACGCGGGCCGCGGTGGCGTGCTCGAGCCGCTGGTGGATGCTTGGGCACACACCTCTCGCAGCCGTAGCAGTATCTGCCCCTGGTCGTGGGGTTCAGGACAGCCGAGGACCGCAAGGTGTGTGCCCAAGCATCCAGGCGCCCGACCCGGTGGCTCCCCTCGCCGTCCGGCGCCCTACCGCACCCCGGGGGGGTCCCGACGATCGACCTGGCGGACCGAGGGACGGGTGAGGCTCATGCAGGGACGGCACGAACGGTTGGCGGAGATGCTGGGGCTGCTGCGCCGGCCCGGTGAGCCCCGCAGCGCCCTGACCAGGCGCGAGAACGTGTGGATCGGGCTCGGGCTGCTGGTCGTCGTCGCCCTGGTCGTCACCGGGCTGCTGGTGGGCGGGCCGGCAGGTCTGCTCGTCCAGGTCGTGGCCTTCGGGCTGCTGATCGGGCTCAACGTCTGGATCCAGCGGATCCGTCGTGGCCGGACCGACCCGTCCCCCGACTGACCGGCCCCCTGAAGCGGCCGGGTCAGCGGTGGATCAGGCGGCGGGCGATCGAGCCGGCCGTGGCGCGCAGCAGCGGAGCGGTGATCAGACCGCGACCGAGGCCGACCTCGACCAGGGCGTGGTAGGCCGCCGGCGAGCGGGAGGCCGCGGCGACCCCGGCGTCGACCACCCCGGCCCGGCGGGAGAGCCAGGCGAGCGCGCCGGTGTGACGCAGGTGCCGGCCCAGCTCGGACTGCATCGCGGCCGTGTAGGCCGCCCCCGGGTCCTCGGACGTGACCGCGGCGATGCCCGCGAGGCGGCCGGAGTGCAGCGCGTAGTAGATGCCCTCCCCGGTCAGTGGGTTGATCAACGACAGGGCGTCTCCGACCAGCAGCGTGCGGCCGTAGGCAGGCGCAGGTCGGAACGAGGAAAGGGGCAGGTGGTGGCTGACCAGCCGGGTGGCGTCGGTCCCGGGGAGCAGCTCGACCAGGCGTCGGTGGAGATACTCCTTGGACGACCCCGGCAGGGCTTGCAGGTGGGGCAGGAGCATCCCGAAGCCGACGTTCGAGACGCCGGTGCCGGTGTCGAACACCCAGGCGTACGCGGGCCATCCGCACGCGTCCATGACGATCCGTTGCTGCGGCACGTCGCCGACCGAGGGGGCATAACCGCGGACCGCCAGCGCCAGGGCGGTGGGCTTCTGGCGCGGCGCCCCGACGAGCTTGCGGACCGTGCTGTTGGCGCCGTCCGCCCCGATGATGACTGCGGCGTCGAGGTCCAGGTCGCGCACGGGACGCTGCTCCAGCACCGCCCCCGCCTCGACCGCCTTGGCCACGAGCCGGGCGTCGAAGACCTCGCGCGGCACCACGTAGTCCGGGCGCGCCAGCGTGCTGGCCGCTTCCAGCCCGCCGGGGGAGACCAGTGCCAGGTGCCGGACCGGCACCTGGTCGGCGAGCACGTCCGCGACGCCGAGGCGGGCCAGCTCGTCCAGCGCGTGCGGGGCGATCCCGTCGCCGCAGCTCTTGTCGCGGGGGAACGCGGACCGGTCGAGCAGCAGCACCTTTGCCGAGGGTCTCGCCCGCAGGGCTCCCAGGGCAGCAGCCGAGCCGGCCGGGCCCGCACCGACGATCACCAGGTCCCAGGCAGTCACCGCCACACGCTGTCACAGCCCGGACGAGCGCACCCGGTGGCAGGATGGCCCGCGTGCCGACGAACATCGACAACGCCGACGACGCAGCCGGGAAGACCCGCCCTCGGGTGCTCTCCGGGATCCGTCCCACCGGCGCCAGCTTCCAGCTCGGCAACTGGGTCGGTGCCGTGCGGCACTGGGCGGCGATGCAGCAGGACAACGACTGCTTCTTCTTCCTGGCCGACCTGCATGCGCTGATCGACCTCCCGGAGCCGGCGCAGCTGACCCGGCGCACCCGGGAGGCCGCGGCCGAGCTGCTGGCGCTCGGGCTCGACCCGGCTCGGAGCACGGTGTTCGCGCACTCGCACGTGCCGCAGCACGCCGAGCTGGCCTGGGTGCTCGGCTGCCTCACCGGCTTCGGCGAGGCCAGCCGGATGACGCAGTTCAAGGAGAAGGGCAGCGGGTCGGTCGGGCTGTTCACCTACCCGGTCCTGCAGGCGGCGGACATCCTGCTCTACGCCGCGGACGCCGTCCCGATCGGCGAGGACCAGCGTCAGCACCTCGAGCTGACCCGCGACCTCGCGCAGCGCTTCAACAACCGCTACGGCGAGACGCTCACGGTGCCCGGGCCCTACCTCGCCAAGCCTGGCGCCCGGATCAAGGACCTGCAGGACCCGACGGCCAAGATGAGCAAGAGCACCGGCGGCAACGGCACCCTGTGGGTGCTGGACGAGCCCAAGGTCCTGACGAAGAAGATCAAGAGCGCGGTCACCGACACCGGCCGCGAGATCGTCATGAGCGAGAACAAGCCGGGGGTCTCGAACCTGCTGACGATCCTGTCGGTCGCCTCCGACACCACTACCGACAGGCTTCAGGACGACTTCGCAGGCAAGGGGTACGGCGATCTCAAGGGCGCCGTCGCCGAGGCCGTCGCCGAGCTGTTCGCGCCCGCCCGACAACGGTTCGCCGAGCTGGTCGCTGACCCCGGCTACCTGGACGAGGTGCTTGCGGCCGGCGCGGCCCGGGCGACCGAGGTGGCGTCGACGACCATGCAGCTCGTGCGGGAGCGCGTCGGCCTGCTGGCGCCGGGGGTCGCCTAGTGCCCCCGCGCCGACACCTGGGCGTCTCGATCGGGATCCCGGAGCCGCACTGCACCGAGCTGCAGACCTGGCGCGAGCGGCTCGGTGACCCGAACGCGGGTGACATCCCGCCGCACGTCACGCTGATGCCGCCCAGCGTGCACGAGAGCCGTGAGCTGCCGGCGATCGAGCGGCACCTGGGCGAGGTCGCCGAGATCTTCCAGCCGTTCCGGCTGCACCTGCGGGGCTCGGCGACCTTCCGGCCGGTGTCGCCCGTGGTCTTCGTACCGCTGGTGCAGGGGATCGCCGAGTGCGAGCTGCTGGAGAAGGCGGTGCGCCAGGGGCCGCTGGCCCGCGAGCTGGCGTTCACCTACCACCCGCACGTCACCGTGGCCCACGAGCTGGACGAGCCGAGCCTGGACGTCGCCTTCGAGGCGCTGACCGTCTACGAGGCCGTCTTCGAGGTGCCGGGCTTCTCGCTGTACGAGCGCTCCGACGCCGGTGCGTGGAGACCGCTGACCGCGTTCCCGTTCGGGATGAGGGAGTAGACGTGGACCGGCTCAAGGCGTTGTTCGGCGTGGCACGGCAGCGGGTGCCGCTGCTGGACCACCTGGTCCGGGCGGGCGGGCGCTATCAGGCCGACACCGGTGACCGGCTCGCTGCCGCCATCACCTACTACTTCTTCCTGTCGCTGTTCCCGATCCTGCTGCTGGCGGTCTCGATCCTGGGCTTCGTCTACGGCGACGCCGCCCAGCAGAAGGTCACGGACGCGCTGTCCGGTTCGCTGCCGGGTGGGCTGGCCGACCAGATCGGGATGGTGCTCGCCGAGGCCAAGGTGGGCGCCGGGATCGCCGGGATCGTCGGGCTGCTGTTCGCCGGCCTGGGCTTCGTCGACGCGATGCGCTTCGGGATCCGCACGATCTTTCACCAGAACGTGCAGGTCGGGAACTTCTTCGTCAAGAAGCTGCGGGACGCGATCACCCTGGTCGGGCTGCTCGCGACGATCTTCGGCTCGGTCCTGGTGACCGGGTTCCTGACCGGGTTCACCGGCACGCTGCTCGACTACGTCGGCGTCGACAACACCGCGCCCGCACGGCTGTTCACCCGGGTGCTGTCCTATGCCGCGACGCTGCTGCTGGACGTCGCGCTGTTCAGCTATCTGTTCAGCCGCTTCCCCAAGGTGCGGGTGAGCTTCCCCGCCGTGCTCAGGCCGGCCCTGTTCGGGGCGGTCGGGTTCGAGCTGCTGAAGAGCATCGGCGGCATCTACGTCGCCCGGACCACGACCAACAAGGCGGCCACCTTCGGCACCTTCGCCGTCGTGGTCGGTCTGCTGCTGTTCCTCTACCTGCTGTCGCGACTGATCCTGTTCACCGCCGCGTTCGCGGTCACGGCCAAGGGTGACTCCGACGTGGTGCCGAGCGGGACGGCCGACCTAGCGACCGCAGAGGCAGCAGGCATCCCGGCGGCGTTCGTCTCCGGCGACCCGGATCATCCGTCCCACCTCACCCAGGACGGGGCTCCTTCTCCGCTGCGGGCCCACATCACCGGCAAGACGCCGCCCCAGGACGCCGGAGTCTCCGACCAGGTCGCGCGGGAGGGTGCGCAGGTGCCGGTCCGTGCGTCCGCCCGACGCGGACCGCCCGAGGGTGTGCCGAGCGGACGCATCGAGGCTGAGGGGGTGACGGCGGCTGCGCTGCCGGTCGCCCCGCTGCCGGGCGAGGCGCAGGTGGTCCGGGCCGCCAACGCGGTGACGGCGGCCGGGGGAGCGGTCGTCGCGATGGTGGGCCTGCACGCCCTGCGTACGGTGGTCAGGATCGTTCGTCGCTGACGCCGCGCACGGACGCCCGGCTCGGCAGGGAGCGGTGCGCGGCAGCACCCGCCGGGCCTCGAGCTGACGGCGCAGGAGCAGGTGCCGGTGCTCCGCCAGCACCGCGGCGACCTCTGGGCCGCCCCGTGCGACCAGCTCGTCGTGCTCGGTCGGGTCGGCGAGCATGTCCCAGATCAGCTCGGAGCCGTTGTCGTGCACCAGGTAGTGGTGGGTGGCCGAACGCACCGAGGTCCACCGCTCGTGCTCGGTGAGCGCCACCTCGACGCGACCGTCGGACTCCCCGTGCAGGACAGCGAGCAGCGATCGGCCCTGCACGTCGCCGGGCACCGGCACGCCGAGCAGGTCCAGGACGGTCGGGACGACGTCCAGCAGCACGACGACCGCGCTCACGCGAGCCGGTGCCACCCCGAGGCGCGGATCACCAGCGACACCCGCGACACCGGGTCGCTGGACCGTCAAAATCTTCGCGCGGCCCGTCGTCGGGGTGCATCACCCGGGGGCGAGCCCCAGCTCGGACGGCCACCGGGCCGCTGCCGGCGGCAGACCGATCGAGACGTGGTCGACGGTCGTCGGGTCCTGGCGCCGCACCCAGGCCCGGTAGTCGTCCTCGTAGACCCCGGGCTCGTCGCACAGCCGGAGCACGTCGAAGCCGTACGAAGGATGGGCGAGGGTGTGGTCGCGCGCGCTCTGCGGCTGGAAGTGCAGCTTGCCGATGTTGGCCGTACGCCATCGGCGACGCGACAGCGCCGACGCGACCGTCTCGGTGCCCGGCGGCACCGGGACGCCCATCGCGGTGATCCCGAGCGAGGACGGGTATCGGCCGGTCAGCAGCGAGACCCGGCTCGGCATCGACACCGGCGACGGGACGACGGCGTGGTCCAGGTCCGGACGGTCCGCTTTACCTGACCACGGCGTGGTACGCGAACTCGACCACCGCGCTCGGCATCAGCATCTTCGTCGACCTCTGGCAGGGGATCGGCTGGACCGGGGTCCTGTTCGCCGCCGGCTCGCCTCGGTCCCGGCTGAGCTGCACGAGGCCGCGGTCACGGACGGCGCCGGCGAGTGGCGCCGATGTGGCAGGTCTCGTTCGGCGTCATCAAGCCGTACGTCGGGACGCTCACGATGCTGCAGCTGCTCTGGACGTTGTTCAACAGCGCCCCGATCGTCTACATCCTCACCCGCGGTGGGCCGGGCACCAGTTCGACGACGTTGTCCTACCTGGTCTCTCAGAAGGCTTTCCAGCAGCAGCAGATCGGCTACAGCCAGGTGGTCGGGGTCGTCCTGTTCCTGGTCGGGGTGATCGGCATGCTGGCCCTGCGCCGGATCTTCCGGGAGAGATCATGAGCGACACACCGATGCGGATGCGCCGCTCGTGGGCGGTAGCGCCGGCGCACGTCGCCGCCTGGCTCTACGCGGCGATCCTTGTCCTGCCGCTGACCTACCTGCTGATCAGCTCGCTGAAGAGCAACCTGAACATCTTCACCCGCCCGTACGGTCTGCCGAGCGACCCGCTGTGGGGCAATTTCCGCGAGGCCTGGAACACCGCCGAGCTGGGTGCGGCGCTCGGCACCTCGGTCTACGTCACGCTGGCGTCGGTCGCCGTCACGCTGCTGCTCGCGCTGCCCGCCGCGTACGCCCTGGCTCGCAGCACCGGCCGTGCAGCCACCATCGTGCAGCTGGTGTTCGCCGCAGGCTTTCTGATCCCGCCGTTCGCGGCGCTCATCCCGACCGTCTTCCTGGCCATCGACCTGTTGCTGTTCCAGAAGAAGGAGTTCCTGATCGTCTTCCTGCCGGCGACGGGGCTCCCGCTGTCGGTCATCCTGCTCGCCGCTGGCACGCTGATCAGCCTGGTGCCGGTCTACCTGGTCTACATCGTGCTGCAGCGCCGGATGCAGGACGCGCTGACCGCCGGCGCCGTGAAGGGATGATGACCCAGATGTTGCACACGAGCTGGACCTGCACCTGGGTCGAGGGCCCCGAGGACACCCCCGCGGGCGTACGAGAGGCCTTCCCCGCCGTCGTCCCGGGCCAGGTGCATACCGACCTGATGCGCGCCGGGCTGCTGGAGGACCCGGACGTGGGCCTCGGCGAGCTGCACCAGGGATGGATCGGCGCGTCCACCTGGCGCTATGCCACCGAGCTCACGGTCCCGGACGGCACGAGCGAGCTGGTCTTCGACGGGCTCGACACGATCGCCGAGGTGCGCCTGTCCGGCGTGCTGCTGGGCGCGACCGAGGACCAGCACCTGCGCTACCGCTTCGACGTGTCGGCCTCAGCCGGGCGGACGGTGCCGCTGGAGGTCACGTTCCTGCCGGTGCTCCCGGTCGCCGAGGCCGCGGCGACCGAGATCGGACCGCTCCCGCGGCCTTATGAGTTTCCCTATCCCTACGTTCGCAAGAGCGCGTGCAACTTCGGCTGGGACTGGGGACCGTCTTACGTCACCGCCGGGATCTGGCGCGACGTGCGGCTGCAGACCTGGCACGGCGCTCGGCTGGAGGAGCTGCGGGTGCTCGGCGACCTCGACGGCGACACCGGCCGGGTCACGGTGTCGGCGGACGTGGTCACCGACGGGACCGCGGTTGACGTCCGGCTGCGGGTGCGGCTTGCCGACCCCGACGGCGTCGAGGTCGGGGTGGCGGAGGCCGTCGTCGACGCGGGGCAGGCGGCGTGCCGCATGACGGTGGACCGCCCCCGGTTCTGGCAGCCGGCCGGTCTGGGGGAGCAGCCGCGCTACACCACCGAGGTCGAGCTGCTGGTGGACGGCAAGATCGTCGAGACCGACGTACGCCGTCCTGGGCTTCGTTCGGTGTCGGTCGAGGAGCCCGACGACGAGCGCGGTCACCGCTGGGCGTTGGTCGTCAACGGTCGGCGGGTGCGGGTGCGCGGCTACAACTGGATCCCGGAGGACCCGTTCGTGGCCGAGGTGACCCCCGACCGGGTCCTGGAGCGACTGGACCAGGCGGTCGCCGGTGGTGCCAACCTGATCCGGGTCTGGGGCGGCGGCTACGTCGTCGACGAGACCTTCATGACCGCGTGCGACGAGCGGGGCCTGCTGGTCTGGCACGACCTGCTGTTCGCCTGCTCGGCCTACGACGAGTCCCCGCAGATGTTGGCGTTGATCAGGCAGGAGGCCGAGCAGGCCGTTAGTGCCCTGTCCGCGCACCCGTCCCTGGTGCTGTGGTGCGGCGGCAACGAGTGCGTCTGGGGCTGGCACAGCTGGGGCTGGCAGGCAGAGATCGGCGACCGCTCCTGGGGCGCCCGGATCTACGGCGAGGTGCTGCCCGAGGTCGTGGCGCGCCTGGACCCGACCCGGCCCTACGTCGGGAACAGCCCGTGGTCCGGCTCGGTCTGGGCCGACCCGTCGGAGGAGGCGGTCGGGCCGGTCCACCTGTGGAAGGAGTGGAACGACCGCGACTACACGCACTACCGCGAGTCCGACCCGCCGTTCGCGGCCGAGCTCGGGTGGTGCGCACCGCCCACCTGGAGCACGCTGCGTGCGGCCGTGCCGGACGGGCCGCTGGACCTCTCGAACCCGGTCGTCACGCATCATCTACGTGCCGAGGACGGGGTGGAGAAGCTCCAGCGTGGGCTCGCCGAGAACGTCGGGAGCCCTACCGACCCGGACGACTGGATCTATCTCAGCCAGGTCGTGCAGGCCCGCAGCCAGGTAGCCGCGGCCGAGTGGCTGCGCAGCCGGGAGCGGTGCTCCGGCGTCGTCGTGTGGCAGCTCAACGACTGCTGGCCGGCGATCTCGTGGGCGGCCGTCGACGGTGCCGGCCTGGAGAAACCGGTCTGGTTCGCGCTCCGCCGATCCTTCGCACCGCGCCTGCTGACGATCCAGCCGACCGAGCCGGGCGCCTCGCTGGTGCCCGACGCGATGGACGTGGTGGCGGTCAACGACGGGCTCGAGCCCTGGGACGTCGAGGTGCGCATCCGTCGACTGCGCGTGGCCGGGGACGAGCGGGCGACGTTCTCCACCACCATGATCGTCCCGCCCGGCGAGACCGGGCGGGCCCGACTGCCGCAGCCGGTCTCCGGGCCGGCCGACGCCGCCGGCGAGCTGCTGCTCGCCGAGGCGGACGGCCAGCGTTCCTGGTGGTTCTTCGCCAAGGACGTCGCCGCGGACCGGCCGTCACCGAGGTTCTCGGTGCAGGTGGGCCGCTCGGGCGACGACGTCACGGTCCGGGTGACCGCCCAGACGCTGGTCCGGGACCTGGCCCTGTTCCCCGACCGGGTCGCCGCAGCCCTCGGGCTCGCGCCTCGGGACGTCAGGGTCGACGACATGCTGCACACGCTGCTGCCCGGCGAGAGCGTGACGTTCACCCTGACCGGCGTGCCGGTGGGTCACGATCTGGAGCAGCTGTTGTCGGCGCCGCCGGTGCTGCGCGCCACGGGCGACCGGTGATCGCCGGTATCGAGACCGGCGGGACGAAGGTGGTCTGCGGGGTCGCCGACGAGCCCGGCACGCTGCTGGCGGTGCGCGAGCTGCCCACCACCTCCCCGCCGGAGACGGTCGGTCGGATCGTGCAGACCCTGCGCGCGTTAGCCGGAGACACCCCGCTGGAGTCCTTCGGGGTGGGGGCGTTCGGTCCGCTGGACCTTGGCCCGCGCGGCGAGAGCTTCGGCGCGATCCGGCGGACGACCAAGCCCGGCTGGTCCGGCGCCCCGCTGCTGCACCACGTGCGCCTCGAGCTGGGGCTGCCCGGGACCATCGACACCGACGTCAACGCGGCTGCGCTCGCCGAGGCGCGCTGGGGCTCAGCCGTCGACGATCTCGCCTACGTCACGGTCGGCACCGGCGTCGGGGTCGGCCTGGTCCTCGGCGGTGAGGTGTTCCACGGGCACCGTGGCGCCCACCCTGAGATGGGCCACCTGCCGGTGCGGCGGCACCCCGAGGACGACTTCGCCGGCTGCTGCCCGCTGCACGGCGACTGCCTGGAAGGGCTCGCGGCGGGGCCGTCGATGGAGCAGCGCTGGGGCCTGCCGGGGGCGCGCGACGCCGCCACGAACGCCCAGGCCGCGGTGTTGATCGTTACTACCTCGGTCAGCTCAAGGTCACCCTGACCTGCACCGTCGCGCCGGCCTGCGTCATCCTGGGTGGTGGGGTGAGCCGTCTGACCGGGCTGCTTGGCGCGACCCGGCTGGCGGCGGCGGAGATCCTGGGGGCCACGCTGTCGGACCACCCGTTGTCCGACCCGAGCAGCGACTTCGTCCGACCCCCGCGACTGGGCCACCACGCCGGGGTCCGCGGCGCCCTGATGCCCGCCGAGCAGGTCCGCCCGCGCTAGCCCGGCTCAGAGCGCCCGCCCGACGCGGACCCGCGCAGGGCGTGTCGAGGGGACGCAGCGTGACGTGTCCCCGGTAGCGTCCGGCCCGACGCGGACCGCCGTACGGCGTGTCGACCGGACACGACGAGAGAGGGGACTGCAGGGTGACGCTGCCGAGCGAGGAG
The DNA here is from genome assembly GCA_038236005.1 of Mycobacteriales bacterium. Classification (GTDB taxonomy): domain Bacteria; phylum Actinomycetota; class Actinomycetes; order Mycobacteriales; family SCTD01; genus CANKBT01. The sequence continues at coordinate 12,408 of JBBSTI010000069.1, forward strand.
CAGGTTGTGCTCGCGGCCCGGGCGATCACGGTCGTCGTCGGCGCGGTCGTCGCGGCGGTAGGCGTCCACGCCTTGCGGACGGTCGTGCGCGTCGTCCGGCGCTAGGTCTCTGCCGGACCGACGAGATCTCCGCTGGACCTGGCGGGCACCGTGGCTCCCAGCGCGCGCCGACGGCGGTTGCGCTGGCTCACCACCACCTGGCGTCGACGAAAGACCAGACCGGCAGCGAGAAGTGCGGTGACGGACAGCAGCAGCGGGGTGCGTGCGCCGCCGCCGTCGGCGGGGGTCACCAGCGCGACCGGGGTCGCCGCGACCGGCTCGGCGAACGGCATCGCGACCGCCGCCGGCTCGGCGGCCACCCCCAGCGAACCGACCGGCTCGACACCGGCCGCGAGGGCGGCGAAGCCCCAGTCGAGCAGCTCCCCGCCCTCGGCCCAGACCTTCGGGTCGGCGCGCATCAGCGTCACGACCAGGGTGCGCCCGTCGCGTGTGGCCGCGCCGACGAAGCTGGCCCGCGCCGCAACCGTGTAGCCGTTCTTGATCCCGAGAGCGCCCGCGTAGTTGCGCAGCAGCTTGTTGTGGTTGTAGGTCTGGATGGTCGCGCCGTCGGGCGCGGGGATGCTTGAGGACTGCGTGGCGACGTCAGCGCGGAACGTGGGCAGCGCCAGGCCAGCGCGGGCGATCAGAGCCAGGTCGTACGCCGTGCTCACCTGCCCCTCGGCGTCCAGCCCGCTGCTGTTCTTCGCGACCGTGTCGACCGCACCGAGCCGTTGCGCCTCGGCGTTCATCAGGCTGGTGGCGGTGGCCTGGCCACCGACCGCGGTCGCGACCGCGCCGGCCGCGTCGTTGCCCGAGACCATGAGCATCGCCCGTACGAGGTCCTCGACCGGATAGCTCATGGTGTCCACCAGCCCGACCTTGCTGCCGTCCACGTTCACGTCGTCGAACGTCGGCGTGACGCGCTGCCCGGCCGACAGCTTCGGCAGCAGGGCGACGGCGGTGAGTGTCTTCAAGGTGCTCGCGGGGGCGTACTGCCCGTGCGCGTCGTTGGCGGCCAACACCTCACCGGTGCCGAGGTCGGCCACCAGGAACGAGGACGCGGTCAGGGTCGGCAGCGGGGCGGCGCGGGGGTCGACCTGCAGCCCGGGCCCGACCGGGTCGGCAGCCTGCGCGGCCAGGATCGGGTCGGCCTGCGCCGGTGCCACCAGGACAAGGCTCGCGGTCAGCGCGAGCACGCCGACGACCGGGGTGCGTCGCATGCGAAGAAAACTAACGGCGGGCGGCTGCGACGTGGGGACCTCTGCCGGTGTCGCCGAGACCGGGGCCGTCGGATCCCCGCGGCTCAGCTCAGGCCGTGGGAGCGCCGGTGCAGCTGCCGCACCTGCTCGGCCAGGTCGTCGACCGGTCCTTCGACCTGGATGCCGGGTGCCACGTCGGTGATCGACAGTGCTGCCAGCGGCGACGGGGCCAGCCCCCAGTCCTGGGACCAGGTCGACAGCTGGGCGCCGCTGCTCGCAAACACGATCCGGCCCAGACCGCCCCAGGCGTGCGCGGCGGAGCACATCGCGCAGTGCTCCCCGGAGGTGTAGACGGTCGTGCGCGCGCGGTCCTGGGCGGACAGGTTCATGACCGCCCACCAGACCAGAGCGATCTCCGGGTGAGAGGTCGGGTCGCGGCTCACTACCCGGTTGCGGTCCTCGCGGAGCACGGTCCCGTCGGCGCCCACGAGCACCGACCCGAAGGCCTCGTCCCCCGCGTCGACGGCCTCGGCGGCCAGCTCCACGCACCGCTGCAGATACTGCCGATCCTGATCGTCCATGGTGTCTGCTCCTTCGATCGTCGTGGTCCTCAGCCGGTCACGACGCTGGCGTCCATCGCTGCCAGCAGCTGCGGACCGGTCCAGGTGCTGTCCACCAGCACGCGGCGCAGCGTGTGCAGCGGGTCACCGACGTCCAGCGGCTTGTCGGTGAGCTGGTAGGCCGTCCGATAACCGGCCGCCTGCACGTGCGGGAGCGCGTCGGCGTTCCAGGCGCCGTACGGATAGACGAAGTGCTCGACCGGGGTCTTGAGCAGCCCTTCCAGCAGCTCGCGGGGCTGCTCCAGCTGCAGCGCCCAGTCCGGCTCGGTGTAGCGATCGACCCGGTGGTGGTCCCACGTGTGGGCGGCGATCGTCATCCCGGACGCTGCAAAGCTCTGCAGGTCGGTGCGCGACAGCCAGTCGGGCTTGTCGAGCACCACGGTCATGGCGAAGAACGTGCCGGTCAGCTCTCTGCGGACCAGCTCGGGGAAGGCGACGTCGCTCTGACTGCCCTGCGCGTCGTCGAAGCTCAGGATGATCGGCATGGACGGCAGGGCAGCGCCGGTCGTCAGGTGATCGAGGTGGTCGTTCGGGGTGATCGTGGTGAAACCGGCTGCCTGAACCGTGTCCAGCTGCGCGCGGAACGTGGCCGGCGGGCAGATCAGGAACCGTCGGGCGTACTCCTTGTCGCTCGGGCGCCAGTCCCGCAGCTGGTGGTAGCAGAGCACCGGCACCGTCGCGCGGGCCGCCATCTCGGCCGCTGTCGCGGGGGCGGGGGTTGTCGGGGAGGCGGTGATCGCTCTCGTGGGCGCGGCCTCGGACGGTGAGGGCAGGCCGGACGCAGACGGGCCGCCGGTCCCGCGCGTGGCGCCCGAGGGTGAGCCAGGGCGCGACGAGCAGGCCGAGACGGCCAGCAGCCCGGCGCTGGCCAGCAGGGCACGTCGGGTGAGCGGCAGGGCAGAGCTGTCCATGCGCCGATGCTACGGAAACGTGTGAGGACCTCGGCGGACAATCCTGAGGAGCATGATCACGAGACCGTCGCTGTGGCGACGTCAGGACGCGGACCCTCGCCGCACGACCGGTCTCGTGATCACGAGAGGTCATGAAGCGACCAGGAAGCCGTGTGCTCAGATGTAGGCGTGGCCGGCAGCGTGCTCTACGACGACGGGTGCACCGTCCTGGACGCCGACGGTGTGACCCTGCGGCACTACTACTTCCCGACCGGGAAGGCCAAGACGATCCCGTACGCCAGGATTCAGGTGGCCCGTACCCAGAAGATGGGGTGGTCGTCGGGCAAGGGCCGGCTGTGGGGGTCGGGAGGCCTGACGAGCTGGTTGCCGATGGACAGCAGTCGGGCGGGCAAGGACGTCCTGGTGCTGCTGGACCTCGGCGGGCGGGTGCGGCCGGGTTTCAGCCCCGACGACCCGGCGGCCGTGCTCGCGCTGCTGGCCGAGCGGGTCCAGGTGGAGCGCGACTCCCCGGCCTGATCCTCAGCGCAGCAGGTCCGCGAGGGCCGGCGCAGGCTGAGGCTCGTACGGAACGGCGACGGCCGCTTCGACCGGCTCAGGACCACGACCTCGTGCCCTCGGTCTGCCAGCGGGTCGCAGAGCCGGGTGCTGAGCGAGCCGGACCCGCCGGCCAGGTCGACGTTCGTGGGCGCAGGCCAGGTCCGGGCTACGGAGGCGTCGATCGACCGGGGGAGTCGTCAGTTACGCCGGAAGATCAGCGCCCGCTTGACCTCTTGGATCGCCTTGGTGACCTGGATGCCACGGGGGCAGGCGTCGGTGCAGTTGAACGTCGTACGGCAGCGCCAGACCCCCTCCTTCTCGTTCAGGATCTCCAGGCGTTCCTCGGAGCCGCTGTCACGGCTATCGAAGATCCAGCGGTGCGCGGCGACGATCGCCTGCGGCCCGAAGTAGGCGTCGTCGTTCCAGAAGACCGGGCAGGAGGTGGTGCAGGCCGCGCACATGATGCACTTGGTCGTGTCGTCGAACCGCGCGCGGTCCTCGGCCGACTGCAGCCGCTCGCGGGTGGGTTCGCGGTCGTCGGTGATCAGGAAGGGCTTCACGGCCTTGAAGGCCTCGAAGAACGGCTCCATGTCCACGATCAGGTCCTTGAGCGTGGCGAGGCCCTTGATCGGCTCGACCAGGATCTCCTGACCCTCCTTGGTCGCGAGGTCCTTCACGAGGACCTTGCAGGCCAGGCGGTTGACGCCGTTGATACGCATCGCGTCGCTGCCGCAGACCCCGTGGGCGCAGGAACGGCGGAACGACAGCGAGCCGTCCTGGAACCACTTGATCTGGTGCAGGGCGTCCAGCAGCCGGTCACCGCGCTCGACCGGGACGGTGAACTCCTGCCAGTGCGCCTCCGGGTCGACCTCCGGGTCGTAACGGCGGACCTTGACCGTCACGGTCTTGACGTGGTGCTGCATCGCGGAGGACGCAGGCTTGTCCTCGAGGGCTGTGGATGTCATCGGGCAATCATCTAGTACTTGCGCTCCATCGGCTCGTAGCGGGTCTGCACGACCGGCTTGTAGTCCAGCCGGACCTCGGAGTTGGGACCGGTGCCCACCTTGTACGCCATGGTGTGGCGCATGAAGTTGACGTCGTCGCGGGTGGGATAGTCCTCGCGGAAGTGACCGCCACGGGACTCGTTGCGGGCCTTCGCGGACACGACCAGCGCCTCGGCGAGGTCGAGCAGGAACCCGAGCTCCACCGCTTCGAGCAGCTCGAGGTTGTAGCGGCTGCCGCGGTCGGAGACGCCGACGTTCTCATAGCGCGCCTTCAGCCCGGCCAGGTCGACCTCGGCCTGCTTCAGCGTCGCCTCGGTGCGGTAGACGGTCGCGTTGGTGTCCATGCTCTGCTGCAGCTCCTTGCGGATCTGCGCGACGTTGTCGGTGCCGCCGCCGTCCCGCATCTTCTGCAGCAGGGCGAGCGTGTCGGCCTCGGGTGCCTCGGGCAGCGGTACGAAGTCGATGCTGTTGGCGTACGCCGCCGCGGACAGGCCGCCGCGCCGTCCGAAGACGTTGATGTCGAGCAGCGAGTTGGTGCCGAGCCGGTTGGCACCGTGCACGGACACGCAGGCCACCTCGCCGGCCGCGAACAGGCCCGGGACGATCGTGGTGTTGTCGCTGAGCACCTGCGCGTCGATGTCGGTCGGTATCCCACCCATGGCGTAGTGCGCGGTGGGCTGGATCGGGATCGGGTCGCCGTACGGCTCGATGCCCAGATAGGTGCGCGCGAACTCGGTGATGTCGGGCAGCTTG
>JBBSTI010000070.1:0-16511 GCA_038236005.1 Mycobacteriales bacterium
GCGCTGCTCGACGCGGCTGCCCGCGCCGGCGCTGAGGCAGTGCACCCGGGCTACGGCTTCCTGGCCGAGAACGCCGCCTTCGCCCGGGCCGTGCAGGACGCCGGCCTGGTCTGGGTCGGACCCTCCCCCGAGGCGATCGACGCGATGGGCGACAAGATCCGGGCCAAGGCGCTCGTGCAGGCGGCCGGCGTCCCGGTCGTCCCGGGCGCGAGCGGCGGCGACCTGTCGGCCGCGGGCCGCACCCTGGGCTTTCCCTTGCTCATCAAGCCGTCCGCCGGCGGCGGCGGCAAGGGCATGGTCGTGGTCCGCAGCGCCGACGAGCTGGATCCCGGGCTCGAGTCCGCCGCCCGCCAGGCGCTGGCCTCGTTCGGCGACGCCACGCTGCTGCTCGAGCGTTGGATCGACCGGCCCCGGCACATCGAGATCCAGGTGCTGGCCGACACCCACGGCACGACGCTGCACCTCGGCGAGCGCGAGTGCTCGCTGCAGCGTCGCCACCAGAAGGTGATCGAGGAGGCGCCGTCGCCGCTGCTCACCCCGGCTCAGCGCGAGCGCTACGGCACGCTGGCCTGCGAGGTCGCCCGCTCGGTCGGCTACACCGGCGCCGGCACGGTCGAGCTCATCGTCGGGCAGGACGCCGACGAACCGTTCTTCATGGAGATGAACACCCGGCTGCAGGTCGAGCACCCGGTCACCGAGCTGGTCACCGGGCTCGACCTCGTCGAGCTGCAGCTGCGGGTCGCCGCCGGGGATCCGCTCGGGCTGACCCAGGGCGACATCCGTCTGACCGGGCACGCCGTCGAGGCCCGGGTCTACGCCGAGGACCCGGCACGCGAGTTCCTGCCGACCGGCGGGCAGGCCCTGCTGCTGCGCGAGCCGTCCGGGGCGCGGGTCGACAGCTCGTTGCTGGCAGGACACGAGGTCGGGACGACGTACGACCCGATGCTCGCCAAGGTGATCACGCACGGTCCCGACCGGGCGTCGGCGCTGGTGGCGCTGGACCGGGCGCTCGCCGAGCACGTGCTGCTGGGCGTCACCACCAACACCGCCTTCCTGCGCGCGCTCGTCACGCACCCCGACGTGCTGTCCGGCGACCTGGACACCGGGCTGATCGAACGATCGATGGACACGCTGGTCGACCGGGTCGTGCCGCGTGAGGCACTGGTGGTCTTCGCGCTGCTGCGCCTGCCGACGGGGGTCGGTCCGTGGGAGAGCCTGACCGGCTGGCGCCCGGCCGCTCCGCCCGCGCCCCTGCGCTGGGACGTGCTGGTGCCGGACCGGGTGTCGCTGACCGCGGTGGTGGAGGAGGGGGCCTCGGTCGCGGGCCGCGCCGGGTCAGCCGACGTCACGGTGTCGTGCGAGGACTGGTCGATGACGGCACGCCTGGACGGCGACCTGCTGACCGTCGACGGGATGTCGTCCCGCGTGCTGACCGCGGTCGACGGCGACACCGTCTGGGTGCACGTGGGGGGCAGCACGTGGTCGGTGCGCGAGGCCCCGCCCGTACGCCTCAAGGCCGACGCGGCCGCCGCCGGCGGGGACGTACGCAGCCCCATGCCCGGCGCCGTCCTCGCGCTGCGCGCCGAGCCGGGCGCCACCGTGGCCGAGGGCGACCCGCTGCTGGTGGTCGAGGCGATGAAGATGGAGCACGTGCTGCGGGCTCCGGTCGCCGGGACGCTGGAGCTGCTGGTCCGGGCCGGGCAGCAGGTGGTCGTCGACCAGGTGCTGGCGCGCGTCACCCCGGCCGCGCCCCCCGAGCCGCCCGCCCATCCCGCCTCTTCGTGATCAACAGAGGCTGGACGTCGTGACATGCCGGCCTGTCATCACGCCTGCCCCCGGTTGATCATGGACGGCAAGAAGGACCCGAGCCGTACTCGGACGTTGCGTCGTACGCTCGACCGATGCTGGACACCCGCCTGACCGAGGACCAGCAGGCGCTGGTCAAGACCGTTCGCGAGTTCACCCGGGAGGTGGTCGCGCCGGCGAGCTATGCGCATGATCGCGACAAGACCTTCCCGTACGAGGTCGTCCAGGGGATGGCCGACATGGGGCTGTTCGGGCTGCCGTTCCCCGAGGAGCACGGCGGGATGGGCGGCGACTACTTCACGCTGTGCCTGGCGCTCGAGGAGCTGGCCAAGGTCGACCAGAGCGTCGCCATGACGCTGGAGGCCGGGGTGTCGCTCGGCGCCATGCCGGTCTACCGTTTCGGCACCGACGCGCAAAAGGATCGCTGGCTTCCCGAGCTGGTCGCCGGCACCGCGCTCGGCGCCTTCGGGCTGACCGAGCCGGGCGCGGGCAGCGACGCCGGCGGCACGCGGACGAAAGCCCGGCTGGAGAGCGGCGAGTGGGTGATCGACGGGACCAAGGCGTTCATCACCAACTCAGGCACCGACATCACGAGCCTGGTCACGGTGACCGCCGTGACCGGGGAGAACGAGATCTCCAGCTTCCTCGTCCCGGTGCCGACGCCGGGGTTCACGGCCGAGCCGGCGTACGACAAGGTCGGCTGGCACGCGAGCGACACGCACCCGCTGACGCTCACCGACGTCCGCGTACCGGAGGAGAACCTGCTCGGCGAGCGGGGGCGCGGCTACGCCAACTTCTTGCGGATCCTCGACGAAGGGCGCATCGCGATCAGCGCCGTCGGCGTCGGGGTGGCGCAGGGCTGCGTCGACGAGTCGGTGAAGTATGCGAACGAGCGCGAGGCGTTCGGCCGGCCGATCGGCAAGAACCAGGCGATCGCGTTCACCATCGCGCGGATGGAGGCGCGGGCGCACGCCGCCCGTACGGCCTACTACGACGCGGCGGCCAAGATGCTGGCCGGGCTGCCGTTCAAGAAGGAGGCCTCGATCGCCAAGATCGTGGCCGGCGAGGCGGCGATGGACAACGCCCGCGACGCCTGCCAGGTGCACGGTGGCTACGGGTTCATGAACGAGTACGTCGTGGCGCGCCACTACCGGGACAGCAAGATCCTGGAGATCGGCGAGGGCACGACCGAGGTGCAGCTGATGCTGATCGCGCGGGGCCTCGGTCTGTAGGTCGGCAGGTCGAGCACCTGCATCGTCCACTTGACCAAGGCTTGGTCAAAGCCTACGTTCCAGGCATGACGACGGTCGGTGTGGGCGAGGCAAAGACGCACCTTTCCCGGTTGCTTCGCGAGGTGCAGGGTGGCGGCGAGGTCGTCATTGCGCACAACGGGGAGCCGATCGCCAAGCTTGTGCCGGTCGCACGGAGGCGGGCGGTCTTCGGGACGGCCCTGGGCGAGTTCACCGTGCCCGACGACTTCGACGACCCGATGCCGGACGAGTTCCTGAGCCACTTCGCGTGAGGCTGCTGCTCGACACGCACGTCTGGCTCTGGCAGCTGCAGGACCCCGACCGGATCGCCGCCAGCACCAGACGTGCTCTCGCAGATCCCGCGAACACGCCGCTGCTGTCCGTCGTGAGCGCCTGGGAGATCGCGATCAAGAGTGCGTCCGGCCGGCTTCCCCTGCCCCGCCCGGCCGCTGCCTTCGTGCCGGAGCAGATCCTGCTCAGCGGCGTGGAGACGCTCGACGTCGTCCTGTCGCACGTCCTGGTAGCCGGCGATCTTCCCGCTCACCACGGTGATCCGTTCGATCGGTTGCTGATCGCGCAGGCCACGGTAGAAGACCTGGTCCTGGTGACGGCCGATCGAGCGGTGAGCCGCTACGACGTACGGCTGATGGGGGCCTGAGGGCCCGCTTTCCTCGCTGGCATAGCTCCTTGCGCTCAGCGACGGACCTGCCGCAGCTGACCGTCCAGGCGTTGGGTCCAGCCGCGGCGGTCCAGGTGCTCCAGCAGCGGCACGGCGACCCGACGGGTGGTGCCGAGCGCCTGGCGGGCTTGGCTGAGCGTGAACGGCTGCGGCAGCCCGGCGATCACCCGCATGGCCCGGGCCGGGCCGTCGGGCAGCAGCACGAGGTCACCGAGCCGGAGCAGCCGTCCGGCTCGTTCAGCCGCCGCTAGCTCGCGGCCACCGAGGCCGGCGGCGAGCAGGTCGGCCGCTTCCGGGACATCCATCGGGTCGGCGCCGAGCCGGGCCTCGAGCGCCGCGACGGCCTGCTCAGCAGCACCCAGCGACACCGTGCCCGGCCGGCGCCAGCGACCCTGCTCCTGCACCAGACCGAGGCCGAGCGCGACCGCCGTCAGCAGGTGCGGATCGGGCACCGAGGCTGCCTGCCGGGCGGTCTCGGTCGGGAGCCCGCCGGACAGCGCGTCGGCCGCATCCACGGCCGTGGCCAACGCTGCTGACCAGCCCTGCCACAGACCGGGCGTCACGAGCCAGTCCCCGTGCTCCTGCAGCCCGGACGCGTCGCCGGTCACCCCGAGGGCGGCCAGCTCAGATCGTCGTACGGCGCCCCGACGGTTCACCTCGTCGACCAGGTCGGGCACCCGGTCGCCCAGCTGCTCGGCTCGAGCGACCGCCGCCCCACGGCGACGCAGCACCGGTGGGTCGGCGTCGAGCACCTGGACCCCGGCCGCCACCAGCTGCCGCCCAGGATCACGCAGAAGTGCGCGATCTCCGGCGCGCAGCGGCAGCGGCCGGTGCAGGGTGAGGCGGACGACGTCACCGCCCAACGGCCGGACCCGTGTCGCGACGGAGGTCGACCCGACGTGCAGGACCAGCTCGCCCGGCAGGTCGGCGTCGCTGACCCGTACGTCCAGGGTCAAGACCTCCCGGTAGGCGCCCGGCGTCTGCAACGTGTCCCCACGCCCGACGTCACCGACGTCCACCCCCCGCAGGTTGACCGCCACCCGGGCCACGGCCGACACCTGCTCACGCGGTTCGCCGAGGCTCTGGAGACCACGGACCCGCACCGGGCGACCACGCAGAGACAGCTCGTCACCGACTCGCACGGTGCCCGCCCCCAGGGTGCCGGTGACCACGGTGCCGGCGCCGCGGACGGTGAACGCCCGGTCCACCCAGAGCCGCACCGGCCCGTCGAGGATCGGCTCCGGGAGGCCGCCGACCAGCGCCGCGAGGGCCTCCCGCAGCTCGGGGACACCAGCCCCGGTCGCGCCGGACACGGTGACGTACGGGACCTCACCCAGGCTCGAGCCGCGCAGCCGGTCGAGCGCCTCACGGGCCGCCGGCCCCGGCTCGGCCAGGTCGCTGCGGGTCACCGCCAGCAGCCCGTGCTGCAGCCCCAGCGCGTCCACCGCTGCCAGGTGCTCCCCGGACTGCCGCTCCCAGCCGCCGTCGGCGGCGACCACGAACAGCACCGCCGGCGACGGTCCCAGCCCGGCCAGCATGTTGCCGATGAACCGCTGGTGGCCCGGGACGTCGACGAAACCGAGCACCTCCCCCGAGCCGAGCGTCGTCCACGCGTAGCCGAGGTCGATGGTCATGCCGCGCCGCCGCTCCTCGGCCCAGCGGTCCGGCTCCATCCCGGTGACTGCGCGCACGAGCGTGCTCTTGCCGTGGTCGACGTGGCCGGCCGTGGCGACTACGTGCATGCGCTCACGGCTCCCGCGATCCGCACGTGCAGCCCCCTAGACCGTGCAGGCGCGAACGGCTGCCACCAGGTCGGCGTCCCGAGACGCAGGGACGCAACGCAGGTCCAGCAGCAACCGGCCGCGCTCGACCCGGCCCACGACAGGAACAGCGCCGGTGCGCAAAGGCTGGGCGAGCTGCTCGGGCAGTGTGACGGCCCAGCCCGGCAGGCCGAGCCCGGGAGCGCCGCCACCCCCGACCGCGCCGTCGCTCGCGACCACGACTCCCCCGGTCAGATCGGCGAGCGCGACGCAACGCTGGTGGAGCACCTCCGGGTCGGCGGTCAACGCGTCCCAGACCGGCGTGCCCGCCCCCCGCAGCGTGGCTTCGAGCGCGGCCAGGGTGAGCTTGTCGACCCGCATCGCGCGCTGCAACGGATGTCGCCGCAGCCGGTCGATGATCGCAGCCTCCCCGAGCAGCAGGCCGGCCTGCGGACCGCCGAGCAGCTTGTCGCCGCTGGCCGTCACGACCGACGCTCCTGCCAGCAGTGCCGTGCGGGCGTCGGGCTCGGCGGGCAGCAGCGGGTGCGGTGCGAGCAACCCGCTGCCGATGTCGACCACCACCGGCACGCCCAGCCCGGCGAGGTCGGCGACCCCGACCTCGCTGGTGAACCCCTCCACCCGGAAGTTGCTCGGGTGCACCTTCAGGATGCAGCCGGTGTCCGGCGCGACCGCGCCCGCGTAGTCCATCAGGTGCGTACGGTTCGTCGTCCCGACCTCGCGCAGCCGAGCGCCGGTGCTGGCGATCAGGTCGGGCAGCCGGAACCCGTCCCCGATCTCCACCATCTCGCCGCGGCTGACGATCACCTCGCGACCGGCCGCGAGCGAGGTCGTGGCAAGCACCAGCGCGGCGGCGCCGTTGTTGACCACGTGCACGTCACCGGCCTCGGGCACGGCGTCCCGAAGCGCCGCGAGCGTGCCGCGTCCGCGACGGGCACGGGCGCCGGAGCCGACGTCGAACTCGACGTCGACGTAGCCCGCCGCGTCCGAGACCGCCCGGACCGCAGCCCGCGACAACGGCGCTCGGCCCAGGTTGGTGTGCAGGACCACCCCGGTGGCGTTCAGGACGGGATGCAGGGTCGACGCCCCGGCCGAGAGCTGCTCGACCACCCGGGCAACGACCTGCTCCGGCGAGATGTCCCCCGTCCGAGCCAGCGCCTGCGCCGCGCGCACGACCCCTCGGACGACGTCGTCGGCGAGGCCGGCCCCGGCCTCTCGCACCTCGCTCGACGACAGCACGGTGTCGGTGCCCGGGATGCGGCGGCGCGGGTCGGACACCTCGTCAGGTTAGGCCGGTCGGGCTCAGGCCTTCGACTTCAGCTTCGAGCCGCCGACGACCAGCGTGACCACGATCAGCACGAGACCGATGAGCCCGAGCCAGAGCAGGCCCTTGAGCACGAAACCCAGAACGGTCAGCACGACCCACGCGACGAGCAGAAATCCGATGATGCCAACCATGGCGTATCCCTCCGACGGACAGCGACCCAGGCGGGTCTGTCTGACCGCCTTGCCCGTTCGAACCGGACTGATGCTTGTGGCGGAGGCGGACGGGAATCGAACCCGCCAGCGACGGCTACCGCCGCTCACCGGTTTTGAAGACCGGGGCGCCCACCAGGAACGCGTACGCCTCCGTGGGCAAGCCTAGGGTCAGTCCATGCAGGCAGCCGGCGTCGTCCTTGCCGGCGGCAGGTCGTCCCGGATGGGCGCGGCCAAGGCCGGCCTCGACTGGCACGGCAGCTCGCTGCTGCGCCGCGTCGTGGGTCTGGTCGCGCGTGGTGCCGACGGGCCGGTGGTCGTGGTGCGCGCTCCGGGCCAGCCCTTGCCTGCGCTGCCTGCCGACGTGCTCGTGCTGGACGACCCAGCGCTGGGCCGCGGACCGCTGCAGGGCATCGCCGTCGGGCTCGCAGCGGTGGCGCGGGAGGCCGAGACCGCGTTCGTCTGCTCCACCGACCTGCCGTTCCTGCACCCGGCGTACGTGCGGGCCGTCCTGGCTCTGCGCACCCCGGACGTCGACATCGTGCTGCCGGTGCTCGGCGGCTACCGCCAGCCGCTCGCAGCGGCGTACGCGACGACCGTGGCCGAGCGGGCGGCCCGCCTGGTCGCCGACGGTCATCCCGCTCCGCGGCCGCTGCTGGAGCAGTCCCGCACGCTGCGCGTGAGCGAGCTGCCCGAGCCCGGGTCGGTGCGCAACCTCAACACCCGGCAGGCCTACGAGCAGGCCCTGGGCGAGCCCCAGCCGCTGATCACCGTGCAGCGCTTCGGCGCACTGGTGGGACGCGGACGCCCCGTGCCGCAGGTGCGCGCCGCAACCCTGGGCGCCGTGGCCGAGCAGGTCGGCCTCACTCTTGACCGTCACCTGATGGCGGCGGTCAACGGCGAACAGGTGACTCGCGACCCGATGACCCCGCTGGTCGACGAGGACGAGGTGGCGTTCCTGTCCGCCGACGCCGGCGGCTGAGGCGCCGGCCGCCGGCTCCCACGACTACCTGCGGGAGTAGACGGCCTTGTCCTTCGGGGTGTAGACGACCAGGTTGCCGTCGCTCTGCACCACCAGGCGGCTGCCCGGGTTGCCGGCCGAGCGGTTGGTGAGCACGTTGATCAGACCTCGGCCGGTGAAACGCTCGGCGCACCTGACCTTGGTGCGCGGCCTATCGTGGCGTCATGGCTTCAGGTGGCTGCTTCGGGCGGGCGCTCGTGGTCGAGGTGGGGACCGGGACCTCACGCGAGCTCGCGATCCCGGAACAGGTGCAGCGACGCTGCGTCGGAGGTGTCGGCCTCGGGACCTGGCTGATCGCCGAGCTCGCCGGCGGCGTCACCGACCCGTTGTCGCCCGAGGCGCCGCTCGCGTTCGTCTTCTCCCCGCTGGTCGGCACCCCGCTGACCACCAGTGCGAAGTTCGCCGTCGTCGCGCTGTCCCCGCTGACCGGTCTGCTCACCGACGCGCTGGCCAGCAGCCATTTCGCGCTCGCCGGAAAGGCGACCGGGTTCGACGCCTTGGTCCTGGTCGGGCGCGCCGATCGGCCCAGCTCGGTGCTGATCGACGACGGGAGCCTGACCCTGGAGCCGTCCCCGTCCTGGGGGGCCTCGGCCGCCGAGGCTGAGCACGAGCTGCGAGCTCGGCACGGGAAGGACTGGCGGGTCGCCTCGATCGGCCGGGCCGGCGAGCGGGAGGTGGCTTACGCGACGATCTCGCACGACGGACGACACGCCGGCCGCGGCGGGCTCGGCGCCGTGCTGGGGAGCAAGAACGTCAAGGCCCTGGCCGTACGAGGCACGCACAAGACCGCCGTCGCCGACCCGGCCGGCGTGCTCGCCGCAGCCCGGGACCTACGCGCACGCTCTCGCGGCCAGGCCACCGAGCGCTACCGCGAGCTGGGCACGATGGGCAGCGTCCTGGCTTTCAACGCCTTGTCGACGTTGCCCACCCGCAACTTCCAGCAGGGCAGCTTCGAGGGCGCGGCGGCTCTCGGCGCCACCGAGCTGGCGCAGGCCCGGTCGGTCACCCGCAGCAGCTGCGCGTCCTGCTCGATCGGTTGCGAGCACCTGTATGCCGACCGTGCAGGCAGACGCGTGCGGATGGAGCACCAGAGCGTCTCGGCTCTCGGGTCGCTGTGCGGGGTCTCCGACCCCGAGCAGGTGATCGCCGCGAGCACGCTGTGCGACGACCTGGGCCTGGACACCATCTCGGCCGGGGGGACGATCGCCTGGGCGATGGAGTGTGTCTCCCGCGGCCTGCTCGACGTCCCGTGGCTCTGCTTCGGTGACGGGCCTGCGGTGCTGCGCGCGTTGCAGGAGATCGCGGACGGCACCGATCTCGGCACGCTGCTGGCCGGTGGTTCGCGCGCTGCCGCGCTTTCTCTAGGTCAGGGTTCGCTCGATTTCGCGCCCCAGGTCAAGGGCTTGGAGATGCCGGGGTATGAACCCCGCACGATGCAGGCGATGGCCCTCGGTCTCGCGGTCAACGCCCGGGGCGCCGACCACAACCGCAGCGGCGCCTTCGACGCAGACCTGTCCGGCGACCTGGACCGGCTGCGGGGCGGCGCCGCGCACGTCGCCGGTGCGGTCGAGGCTGAGGACCGCGCCGCGATGATGGACTCCCTGATCCTCTGCTCGTTCCTGCGCAAGGTCTTCGTCGACCCGTGGACCGAGTGGTCGCAGCTGCTGTCGTTGGTCACCGGCTGGGGCTTCACCGCGGATGAGCTGCACGAGACCGCCGCCGGGATCGTCCTGGCCAAGCGGGCGGTCAACACGACCCACGGCTGGACGGCCGAGGACGACTGGCTGCCCGCGCGGTTCCTGTCCGAAGAGCTGACGATGACCTCCGGACGCACCGCCGGTCTGACCCCCGGTCGGCTCCGCTCGATGATCGCGGGCTACTACGACGCCCGTGGTCTCACCTCTGAAGGACTGCCCCGATGAGCGCACCGACTCGCCTGACCCAGTACGCCAGCGGCGGGGGCTGCGCGTGCAAGATCCCGCCGGGTGAGCTGGAGCAGGTCCTGGCCGGCTTGACCGGCGATCGCTCCCCCGACCTGCTGGTGGGGCTGGACGACGGGGACGACGCTGCCGTGGTCCAGATCGACGAGCGGACGGCGCTGGTCAGCACGGCCGACTTCTTCACCCCGGTCGTCGACGACGCCTTCGACTGGGGTCGGATCGCGGTGGCCAACGCGCTCTCCGACGTCTACGCCATGGGAGGCCGGCCGATCGTCGGGGTCAACCTGGTCGCCTGGCCCCGGGAGGTCCTCGCCACCGAGCTCCTGGGCGAGGTGCTCCGCGGAGGGCTGGCGGTTGCCCGTGAAGCCGGCTGCCACGTCGCCGGCGGGCACAGCATCGACGGACCGGAGCCGACGTCCGGGATGGCGGTGACCGGTCTGGTCGACCCGTCACGCCTGCTGCGCAACGACGCGGCGACGCCGGGGCTGCCGATCACCCTGACCAAGCCGCTCGGGGTAGGGGTGCTGAACAACCGGCACAAGGCCACCGGCGAGCTGGTCCCGGAGGCGGTGGCAAGCATGGTTGCGCTCAACCGGGACGCCGCGGAGGCGGCCGTCGCCGCCGGCGCGCGGGCGGCCACCGACGTGACCGGCTTCGGGCTGCTCGGCCACCTGTTCAAGATGATGCGCGCGAGCGGGACGACCGCCGTGCTCGACGCCGCCGCGGTGCCTTACCTCGACGGGGCTCGCAGCTCGTTCGCGAGGGGCTTCGTCCCGGGCGGCAGCCGTCGCAACCTCGACTGGGTGCGCCCGCACCTGCGCTCCGAGGTCGACGAGGACGAGCTGCTGCTGCTCGCGGACGCACAGACCAGCGGCGGGCTGCTGGTGATCGGCGAGGTCCCCGGCCATCCCGTCGTCGGCCACGTCGCCACGCGAGTCAGCGCCCTGCTGCACGTGCGCTGACGGCCGGGTCTGCCGACCGGACGGGGCAGACTGCACGGATGGACGTCGACCCGCGCACAGAGCAGACCCGGCTGTCGCTGCGTCGGGCGGGGGCGCGCTTCGCGTTCGTGCACGGCAGCACGGCAGCCGGTACCGCGCGGGACGGTTCTGACCTCGACGTGGCGGCCTGGTGGGGCGTAGCCGTCCCTGCGCCGTGGGACGTCGAGCTGGCCGACGGCGTCGACCTGCTGATCCTGGACGGGGCCCCGCTGGAGCTGGCCGGACGGGTCGCCCTACACGGGCAGCTGCTCCTCGACGATGATCCGGCGGCGAGGGTTGCCTGGATGGCCATGACCCGCAAGATCTATCTCGACGAACAACCCCGGTTGCGCCGGGCGCAGCAAGACTTTCTGGAGGCACACGCCCGTGGTTGACGCCCCGCGGCTCTATCGGCTGCTGGCTCAGGTCACCGAGCGGCTCACCCGTCTGCGCGACCTCGGCACCGGCCCCTTCGACCCGGTGCGTCTGGATGCGGCCACGTACCTGCTCGTCACCACGGTGGAAGCCGCCGTCGACAGCGCCCAGCACGTCGTGGCGAGCGAGGGGTGGGGTGCCCCCGGCAGCAATGCCGAGGTCTTCCGCCTGCTGCAGCGCGAGGGCGTCCTGTCCGACGCCGCCCCGTTGGTGTCAGCGGTCGGTCTGCGGAACGTCCTGGTGCACGGCTACGCGGACGTTGACGACGACCGGGTGGTCGAAGCCCTGTCGGACCTCTCACGCCTGGACGTCTACGTCGCCGAGATCAGCCGCTGGCTCCTCGCACAGGACTGACAAACGCCGCCGGCCGCGCGGACCAACCGGCGCGCCCAGCCGCAACCGTGCACCTCACCAGCCCGACACCGGGCCCACCAGGCGCGCAGTTCGCCAGAGGCAGGGGCGACACCACAGGCCCTGGGCCTACCCGCGCAGGACGTCGCGGGTGGCGGCTTCCTGGCGGGCTCGGGCGTCGAGCCGCTCACGCTGCGGCACGATCGTGAACCGGGGGTCACGAGCAGAAGCCTGGCCGGCCTCGAAGATGCCGAACCGCAGCAGCGCTGAACCGGCGAGCAGAGCGAGCCCGGAGGCTGCGGCACCGGTCCGGCGGCGCCCGAGCACCAGCGTGCCGACCGTGCCGGCGACCGTCAGCGCCCGGGACGCCTGCATCAGCCGACCCGCGGTGCCCTCGCTGAGCGGCTCCCCGGTCAGCCCCATCGCGTGCTCCATCCGGTGGGCGGCAACCAGCTCGACGAGCGCACCGCCGACCGCCATCCGTCGGGCGGGGCCGGCCTCGCGGACCGGGCCGAGCATGCCGAGGCCGCCGGCCGCGCTGGCTGCCGAGCCGACGAAGACCGTCGGCAGCTGGCCGCGGGCGTCGTGCCAGGTCGGCGTCGCGGTGTCGGACAGCAGGACCGCCGTGTAGGCGGCGACGGTCGGGGCGATGACGGCCGCCACGACCCCCGCAGGGGTTGCGGTGGCGTCGATCAGACCGCCGAGCCGCGTGCGCCGCAGCCAGGTCGGCATCAGCTCTGAGGCCACGGCAAGCCCCGCGAAGGGGGCGTACGCCGACACCAGCCACGTGCCGACCGACATCGGGGAGGTCGGCTTGAAGACCCGCAGCATGTGCATGAAGCGGGACGGGCGGCCGAGGTCGTGGACCAGGGCGCCGAGGCTCCCGACCAGCGCCATCAGCGCACCGACCCGGGCCACCCGGCAGAGCTCCGGCCGGTCGGTGAGATCGGCCCCGGCGGCCAGCAGCGACGAGCCGCCGGCGACCCCGCCCATGAACAGGTAGGCCGGGATGTCGGCCTTCCACGGGGAAGCCTTGACGACGGGCCGTCCGTAGTAGGAGGTGAACGTCGCGTCTGGCACCATCTGGTGCTCGTCCCGACGCTTGCCACCAGCGACCTTGCTCTTTCGTCTGAGCCCCCCGCCGCGCTTCATCGGCGCCTCGGCGACCCTCAGCTCCTGGTGCCCGGGGACGGTCACCGCCGCGACCCGGAGAAGGCAGCGACCGCGCCGGCCAGCAGACCCAGGGCCGCGATCCCGGCGGCCTTCCACATCTCCGGGGCGAGCGAGGTGCAGGCGACCGGGTCCGGCGGCATGCCGTAGACCTCCGGCTCGTCCAGCAGCAGGAAGAACGCGCCGAGCCCGCCGATGCCGTCGTGCGTGCTCTCGCCGTAGAGCCGGGCGTCGTGCACGCCGTCCGCGTGCAGCGCGTCGACGCGCTTCTGCGCACGCTCGCGCAGCTCGTCGACGTCGCCGTACTGGATCGACTGGGTCGGGCAGGCCGTGGCGCAGGCCGGCTCGAGCCCCTCGCCGAGCCGGTCATAGCAGAGCGTGCACTTCTGCGCGATGCCCGCGTTCTTGACCGTCGCCGGCTCGCCCTCCCGGCGGTCGATGACCCCGAACGGGCAGGCCGGCACGCAGTAGCCGCAGCCGTTGCAGATGTCGTCCTGCACCACGACGGTGCCGAACTCGGTGCGGAACAGCGAGCCGGTCGGGCAGACGTCCAGGCACGCCGCGTGGGTGCAGTGCTTGCAGACGTCGGACTCCATCAGCCACCGGAAGTCGGCCCGCTCCCCGGTGTGCTCGGCGTCGACCGGAGCCACCGACGCTGACGCCGGAGAGATCGAGCCGTCCGGCAGCCTCGCGAGCGACGGCATGCCGAGATCGACGACCGGCCGCGAGGGCTGCTCGATGAACGCGACGTGCCGCCAGGTCGAGGCGCCCAGCTCACCGGTGTTGTCCAGCGAGGTGCCCAGCAGGTCGAACCCGTCGTCCGGGATCGCGTTCCACTCCTTGCAGGCCACCTCGCAGGCCTTGCACCCGATGCACACCGAGGTGTCGGTGAAGAAACCCATCCGCGTCATGCCATCTCTCCTCGCTCGACCGGCCGGCTCTGCTGGTTGCCGGTCTCGGTGGTGATCTGCGCACGGTCGCGATAACCCTGAACGTGCGCGAGCAGGGCTGCACCCGTCGGCCGGCGGCCGGGCCGGATGTCGCACGAGGAGACCTTGGACTCCTGGATGTGCACGTTGCGGTCCAGCGTCACGCCGAACAGGTCGTTCGCGGAGTCACCCTCGACCAGCGCCCCGCCACCGCCGACAGCCCAGTGGTAGGGCAGCCCGATCTGGTGCACGACCCGTCCGCCGACCCTGAGCGGCAGCGCTCGTTCCGTCACCAGCACCCGCGCCTCGATCGCGCTGCGGGCGGTCGTGAGCGTCGCCCACCCGAGGTGCTCCAGCCCGCGCTCGGCGGCCAGCTCCGGGGAGACCTCGCAGTACATCTCCGGCGACAGCTCGGCGAGATAGGGCAGCCACCGGCTCATCGCACCGGTGGTGTGGTGCTCGGTGATCCGGAACGTCGTGAAGACGTACGGAAAGATCTGGACGCCCGGCTCCCCTGCCGACGGGTTGGACAGGTTGTCCTCCCGCTTGAAGACCTGCCGGGTCGGGTTGGCCTGCTGGATGTAGAGCGCGTTGCGCACCGGTGACTCGTGCGGCTCGTAGTGGGCCGGCATCGGCCCGTCGAGCAGCCCGGACGGCGCATAGAGCCAGGCCTTGCCGTCGGCCTGCATGATGAACGGGTCATCGCCGGACAAGCCGGCGACCCCGGTGTCGTCGGGACCGGGCCGATAGTCCGGCCGCTTGTCGAGCTCGAAGTCCGGCACGTCGTAGCCGGTCCAGCGACCTGCGCCGTCCGCGAGGGTCTCGTCCCACCAGACGTACGCCTTGCGCTCGCTCCACGGCTTGCCGTCCGGGTCGGCGCTCGCTCGGTTGTAAAGGGTGCGGCGGTTGGCCGGCCACGCCCAGCCCCACTCGCCGGCGACCCAGTCCTGCTCCTGACCGGGCTTGCGGCGGTTGCTCTGGTTCACCCCGTCGGCATAGACCCCGCTGTAGATCCAGCAGCCGCAGCGCGTCGAGCCGTCGGCCTTGAGCGAGGTGTAGCCGCTGACCAGACCGTCGGCGTCGTAGCCGTTGACCTCCTTCAGCACCGCCTCGCCGTCCGGCTCGTCGTGCTTGCCCTCGGTCGGGTAGTCCCAGGTCAGCTCGGTGAGCGCCAGGTCCTTGGGGTCGGTCGAACCGGCCAGCCGCTCCCGGATCAGCCGGCCCAGGTGGTAGGTGAACCACAGCTCGCTGCGTGCGTCGCCCGGCGGGTCCACGGCCTTGTTGCGCCACTGCAGCATCCGCTGGGTCTGCGTGAAGCTGCCAGCCTTCTCGGTGTGGTTGGCCGCCGGGAACAGGAACACCTCGGTGTCGATGTCCTCGGTGACCAGCTCGCCGGTCTCGATCTCCGGCGAGTCCTTCCAGAAGGTGGCGGTCTCGATCTCCTGCAGGTCGCGGACGACGAGCCACTTCAGCTTGGCCAGCCCGAGCCGCTGCAGCTTGCCGTGGGCCGAGCCGACCGCCGGGTTCTGCCCGATGACGAAGTAGCCCTCGACCTTGCCGTCGTTCATGTCGAACACGGTCTGATAGGTGCCGTGGTCGCCGGTCAGCCGTGGCAGGTGATCGAACCGGAAGTCGTTCTCGGCCGTCGCCGCGTCACCCCACCAGGATTTCAGCAGACTCACGCTATAGGCGTCCGCGTTGGCCCAGAAACCCTTCCGACCCGGGCTGCTGATGCTGGCCAGGTAGGCGGCGAGCGTGTCGTGCACGCCAACCTTCGGCATCGGCAGATAGCCCGGCAGGATGTTGAACAGGGTCGGGATGTCGGTCGAGCCCTGGATGCTCGCGTGCCCGCGCAGAGCGAGGATGCCGCCGCCGGGCCGTCCGATGTTGCCGAGCAGCAGCTGCAGCACGGCCGCCGAACGGATGTATTGCACGCCGACGCTGTGGTGGGTCCAGCCGACCGAGTAGACGAACGCGGTCGTCCGGTCTCGCCCGCTGTTCGCGGTGACGGCCTCGCAGACGGCCAAGAACTCAGCGACCGGCACGCCGGTGATCTCGGCGACCATGTCCGGGGTGTAGCGGGCGTAGTGACGCGTGAGCACCTGATAGACCGAGCGCGGGTGCTGCAACGTCTCGTCCCGTTCGACCCCCCCGCCGGGCTGCTCGTCCATCTCACGCTTGCCGCTCGCCGGGGCGGGGTCGAGGCCCTCGTACGCCCAGGAGGAGGTGTCGTAGGTGCCGGTCTCAGGGTCGTAGCCGGAGAACAGGCCCCCGAGGTCCTCGGTGTCGACGAAGTCCTCGCTCACCAGCGTGGCTGCGTTGGTGTAGGCGACGACATACTCGCGGAAGTCCTTGCCCTGGGTCAGGACGTAGTTGATGATCCCGCCGAGGAAGGCGATGTCGGTGCCGGCCCGCAGCGGGACGTGCTGGTCAGCGACCGCCGAGGTGCGGGTGAAGCGAGGGTCGACGTGGATGATCTTGGCACCGCGCGCCTTGGCCTCCATCACCCACTGGAACCCGACCGGGTGGCACTCGGCCATGTTCGAGCCCTCGATGACGATGCAGTCGCTGTGGGCCAGGTCCTGCTGGAAAGACGTGGCTCCGCCGCGTCCGAGCGAGGCCCCCAGACTGGGGACCGTGGCGCTGTGTCATATCCGGGCCTGGTTCTCGACCTGCACGGCGCCGGCGGCGGTGAA
>JBBSTI010000071.1:0-16088 GCA_038236005.1 Mycobacteriales bacterium
GCCCTGCGGGAGCAGTTCACCAAGGTCCGCGCGTTCGCGTTCATCGACACCACCGACGAGGTGACCCGCTTCTTCACCCCGGGCGGTGACGTCGCCGACGCGCTGGCGAGCATGAGCAAGGAGGCCGACCTGGTCTGGTTCGACGGGCACAGCGACTATGGCCACTCGCTCGAGGAGTTCGCCCGCACCTACCCCGACGCGGTCGGGCCGCGCACCAGCCTGCTGATCCTCGGCGACGCCCGCAACAATTACCGGGCCACCGGCGCCGCCGCGCTCAAGCGACTGGTCGCGCAGTCCCGGCACGCCTACTGGCTCAACCCGGAGCCGCAGGCCTACTGGGGCTCGGGCGACAGCGCCACCACCCAGTACAGCGAGATCATCGAGATGATCGAGTGCCGCAACGCGGTGCAGCTCGAGGCCTTCGTGCAGCGGCTGCTGCCCACCTGACCCGGTCCCGGATCGAACCGATCCGGGACAGCGTGCGTCCTACCCCTGACGATCGAAGGGGCGCCGGATGAGCGACGACGAGCTGGACCGCTGGCTGGCCGAGCAGTGGCCGCGCGCCTACCGCACCGCCTGCCTGGTGCTGCGTGACCGGCACGGGGCGCAGGACGCCGTGCAGGAGGCCTTCCTGCGGGTCTGGCGCTTCCGCGACACCATCCCCGCCGAGGCCGGACGGCAGGGCTGGCTCTACCGCGTCGTCGTCAACGCCTGCGTGTCGTGGATCCGGAGCGAACGTTCGCGTACAGGACGGGACACCAGCGACGTGCTGCTCGCACTGCGCAAGGACGACACGCCCGGGCCGGAGAAGCGGGCGCAGGACACCGCGCTGACCGACGACATGCTCGCCGCCTTGGCGGACCTGCCCGAGCCGCTCCGGGTCCCGCTGGTGCTGCGGTTCTACGCCGGGCTGTCCGAGCAGGAGATCGCCGTCGCCATCGAACGACGCCCCGGAACGGTCAAGAGCCGCCTGCACGACGCCCGCAACCGACTTTCCGCAGACCCGCGCCTGCTCGCCTGGGTCACCCCGATGGAGGCCTCCTCATGACGACGTTCACCGACGACGACCTCTCACGGGCGCTGGACGAGACCGCCGACACGTACGACGTCCCGGCCTACTCCTCGGCCCGCAGCCGGAGCGGCACGACGCGACGCCCGGTGCAGCGGAAGTGGCGCCCCGCACTCGGGCTGGTCGCGGCCGCCGTCGTGGTGTCGTTCCTGGTCGCCGGCTTGTCCCAGACCGGTGGCGGAGGGAGCGAGGAGGCCGCTACGGTCAGCCCGTCGAGCGCGGCCAGCCAGGGGGGCAGCGCAGCGTCCGACAGCTCGGGCGGGGGCGCCTCGGAGTTCCAGATCGAGTCGGGGCGGCTGTCCCTGCCCGGCGTCGCTGCTCCGTCTTCCGCCCCCGCTTCGTCGGACGAGCAGTCGCTGAGCTACGGCGCGGGCCAGCCGACGTACGGGATCGGGCAAGCGGGCCCGCAGGGCGACCAGGGCCGGGTCGTCAAGACCGGCACCGTTGCGCTCATCGCCAAGAGCGGTGCGGTCACCCCGACGCTCGACAGCGTCGGCCGGGCGGCCCGCGAGCAGGGCGGCAGCGTCTTCGCCACCCAGACCCAGGAGAGCGGTGACACCCCGTCCGGCACGATCACCGTGCGGGTTCCGGTGGCACAGTTCGACGCGCTCGTCAGCGCCGTCCGCGGCCTGGCCGAGGTGCGCTCGGTCCAGACCAGCGGGCGCGAGGTCACCGCCGAGTACGCCGACCTCGAGACCCGGATCGCCTCGGCCACCGCTGCTCGCAACCGGCTCACCACGATCCTCGGCGCGGCGGTCAGCGTCGCCGAGGTGCTCGCCGTGCAGCAGCAGATCGACCAGACCGCGGCGACCGTCGACCAGCTCACCGGCCAGCTCAAGGTCTTGAAAGACCAGAGCGACCTGTCGACCCTGACCGTCGCGGTGACCGAGACGGGGGACCCCGCGATCACCTCGAGCAGGGACCGCGGCGGCTTCGGGGCGGCCTTCCGGGACGCGTTCGACGGGTTCACCAGCGGGCTGCAGTCCCTGGTGGCCGCGAGCGGGCGGGCGCTGCTGGTGCTGCTCAGCCTGGCCGCGCTGACCCTCGCCGGGTGGGGTCTCTACAAGGTGGGTCGGCGCCGGCTCGTCTGACCCTTCCCGCAAGGACCAGGCACGCGGCCTAGCCTGACCGGGTGAACAGGCGTGTGGGGGTGATGGGCGGGACGTTCGACCCGGTGCACCACGGTCACCTGTCGGCGGCGAACGAGGTGGCCACCCTGTTCGAGCTGGACGAGGTGGTCTTCGTCCCCACCGGCAAGCCCTACCGCAAGAGCGGTCAGCAGGTCAGCCCGGGCGAGGACCGCTACCTGATGACCGTCGTCGCGACGGCGAGCAACCCGCGGTTCTCGGTCAGCCGCGTCGACCTCGAGCGGCCGGGTCCGACCTACACGGTGGACACGCTGCGCGACCTCAAGAAATCCCAGGAGGGCGCCGACCTGTTCTTCATCACCGGCTCCGACGCGCTCGCGCAGATCCTGGGCTGGCACAACGCTGAGGAGCTGTTCTCGATGGCCCACTTCGTCGGGGTGAGCCGACCCGGCTACGAGCCGGTCGACACCAGCGGCTTCCCGCCGGGCAGCGTGACGACCGTCGAGGTGCCGGCGCTCGCGATCTCCTCCAGCGACTGCCGGGCGCGGGTCGCTCGCGGGCACCCGGTCTACTACCTGGTGCCGGACGGCGTCGTGCAATACATCGACAAGCGACACCTGTATCGGAGCGGCACGTGAGCTCGGCAGAGACGATCGACACCCCGGTCGGGGGCCGTCGAGCCGCCGCCCGCCGTCAGCGCCGCCGGCGCCGGCGTCAGCAGACTGCCGGTGTGCTGGTCGTCGCACTGCTGCTCGCGGTCGGGGTCACCTACTACTTCGTGCAGCGGGACACGCCGCGGCCGCCGCGACAGGCGGAGACGACGTCGCGCACGCAGCAGACCCTGCTGATGCAGCTCGCCGACCCGGCGAGGGCCACGATCGCCAACGCGCTGCTGGCCCATGACCCGCAGGCCGAGAGCGGCGCCGTCGTGCTGGTCCCCGGACCGGTGCTCGCCACGCCGCCCGGCAGCCAGGCGGTCCCGTTCGATCAGATCCTGCTGACCTCGTCGGAGGAGTCGGCCCGCAACGCGCTCTCGGACCTGGTCGGGGTCACCATCGACTCCTCCTGGGTGCTGGACCAGCCCACCGCCGAGGCTCTGGTGGACGATCTCGGCGGCATCCCCGTCGACGCGGACCGGCAGGTGCTCGGCGGTGAGGACGGCCGCCAGGTCGTGGTCCCGGCGGGCGCTTCCACGCTGACGGGTGGGCAGGCCTTCGCGTACGCCAGCTATCTCGGTCCCGGGGAGCAGGAGCAGGCCAGGCTGGCGAGGATGCAGGACTTCCTGGACGGGGTCCTGAAGGCGCTGCCCGGCGAGCAGCCGCAGGTCCTTGCTCTGCTCGACCGGCTCGGGGGAGGCTCCGTGCTCTCCGGCACCGAGCCCACCGGCCTGGCGACCTTCCTGCTCGGCGTCAAGGCCGACCGCGCTGAGGGCACCTTGCGCTACGACACCCTGCCCACCGTGCCGGTGGAGATCGGCGGCGGGGTGCCGAGCCTGCGTCTGGACGGGCCGGCCGCGAAAATGGTTGTCGACCGGTTGCTGGCCGCCTCGGTGCCGACCTCGGCACGTGAGAGCGGCAACCAGGTGAAGGTGTTCAACGGGGTCGGCACCCCGATGCTCGGGGCTGCTGTGCGGGACAAGCTGCTCGCTGCCGACCTGTTCTACGTCCCGGGCGGGAACGCGGCGAGCTTCGGGCTGGCGACGACCGAGATCCAGATCGGGGACCCGACCCCGGAGAAGATCGCGCTCGGGAACCGCGTCGCGGACGCTCTCGGGGTGCCCCGCAGCGCCGTACGCACCTCCGCACCCACGAGCGTCGCCGACGCGATCGTGATCGTTGGCGCCGACTTCGCGGAGTAGCGCCTACCCTGAGGGACCTATGACTGCCTCAGACCGTGCCGTAGAGCTGTCCCTGGCCGCCGCGCAGGCGGCCGCCGACAAGCTGGCCAGCGACATCCTCATCCTCGACGTCTCCGAGCAGCTCGTCATCACCGACGCGTTCGTGCTCGCGAGCGCACCGAACGACCGCCAGGTCCGCGCCGTCGTGGACGCGGTGGAAGATGCCCTGCGTGAGCTCGGCGCCAAGCCCGATCGGCGAGAGGGGGCGCAGGAGGGCCGCTGGGTGCTGCTGGACTTCGCTGAGATCGTGGTGCACGTGCAGCACGAGGAGGAGCGGGTCTTCTACGCCCTGGAGCGGCTCTGGAAGGACTGCCCGGTCATCCCGTTCGTCGATCGCGACGTCGAGCGGGCGGCCGGGCGCAACCAGGTCAGCTCCTGAACCCCCACCGGCCCACCGGCCGAAGGCTGGTGCTGCTGCGGCACGGGCAGACCGGCGACAACCTCGGCGGGCGTTTCCAGGGTCAGCGTGACACCCCGCTCGACCAGCACGGCCGTGAGCAGGCCCAGCGGGTCGCCCGTCTGCTTGCCTCGGTCGGGCCGACCCGGGTGCTGTCCAGCGACCTCGACCGCGCGGTGGCGACTGCCGAGCCGGTGGCCACCCTGCTCGGACAGACCGTCGACACCGACCCTCGGCTGCGGGAGCTCGACCTCGGCACCTGGCAGGGCCTCACGTCCGAGCAGGCAGCAGCGCAGCACCCGCAGGAGCACGCCGCCTGGACGGCGGGCCACGACGTGCGCCGGGGCGGCGGCGAGAGCTATCAGGACGCCGGCCGACGTGCTGCGCAGTGCCTGCTCCCGGCCCTGGACGCGATCGGGGACGGCGAGCTGCTGCTGGCGGTCTCGCACGGCGGCACGATCCGGGGGGCGCTCGGCGTCCTGCTGGAGCAGGACCCGACCCACTGGTGGCGCTACGGCTCGCTCACTAACTGCGCCTGGTCGCTGGTGGTCGAGCACCGGCTCGGATGGCGGCTCGAGCGGCACAACACCGGCCTGTCCGCCGAGCTCGGCGAGGTGCCGGCCACGGTGCCCCCGCCGGTCGGCGCCGCGTCGAGCCCGGACGCTGAACCTGTAGGGTAAGCACTGCACATGGGGCTGTGGCGCAGCTGGTAGCGCACCACACTGGCAGTGTGGGGGTCAGGGGTTCGAGTCCCCTCAGCTCCACCCGAGCGACCAGGGCGTTCTCTCCTTCGAGGGGACGCCCTCGGTCGTGCGCCTGGCCCTCGGCGTCGCTGACGTGCTGACGGCGGGCTGTGGTGCCGGCGTCGGGTGCGCAGGGCTCTCGCCGTCGCGAGACCACCAGGTGCTCAGCGCCTGGCCTGAGGTGGCCAGGGTCGTAGTCACGACGGGCCATTCTCCTGGTGGTCACGCCGCATCGAGCAAGTCCGCTGTCCATCGCGCCGATGGTCACGGTGCGCCGTCCTGTCGGCGTCTGTGGAGAGGACCGACCCGTGCTGCCTGCCTTCATGCCCGGCATGACCTTCGACGATGCTGCGCAGGTGGTCCTGGCTCATCTGCGCGAGCACGTACCGATGGCGTTCTGGTCGGTGACGCGCGTCGAGAACGGGAGGCAGAGCTACCTCTACCTCGGGGAGAACGACTACGGCCTCGTCCGCGGAGCCTCCCACCCCTGGGAGGACAGCTTCTGCATCCACATGGCGGCCGGGACCGCGCCGACCATCGCGCCCGTCGCCCAGGACGTGCCCCTCTACGCCGCGGCCGGGGTCAGCCAGGCCGCGCAGATCGGCTCGTACGCCGGGGCGGTCATCAACGAGCCGTCCGGTGAGCTGTTCGGAGCAATCTGCGGCATCGACCAGGAGAGCAAGCCTGACGACGAGCGCCTCACCCAGGCGGCTCCGCTGCTCCAGCTGCTGGGGCAGCTGCTGTCGATGGTGCTCGCAGCCGACCGCACGCGAGCGCAGCTGGCCGGCCTGGCGGTGGCGGCCGAGCTGGCCTCGGAGACCGACTCCCTCACCGGCCTCTACAACCGGCGTGCTTGGGACCGCGTCCTTGCTGAGGAAAGTGCGCGCTTCGCCCGCTTCGGCGACCCGACGGTGCTGGCGATTCTCGACCTCGACCAGCTCAAGGTCATCAACGATACGCAGGGGCACGCCGCCGGCGACGACTACATCCGCCGCGCTGCCGAGGCCCTGCGAGCGTCGGTGCGCAGCGAGGACTGCATGGCGCGGCTCGGCGGAGACGAGTTCGGGGTGATCCTTCGCTCGTGCGACGAGGCCGCGGCCGCAGGGCGGGTGCAGGAGATGTACCGCGCTCAGGAGGCCGCCGGCGTCGCGGGTTCGGTGGGCTGGGCGCCCATCACCGTCCTGCGCGGTTTCCCTGCGGCACTGGCCGAGGCTGACAACGCGATGTACGAGGCCAAGCGCGAACGCCGCTCGCTGAGAGCCCATAGTGCCTGAGCGCCAAGCTGTGCCGGGCGCCGTCGAGTGCCTGGGTATGGTGTCTCGCGGCGACGCGCCTGACCGTTGTGCGCCCGCAGATCGGCATCGGCCCACCCGTGAGCAAGCGTCCTGACCTGCCGGTCAGGGGCTTTCCCGGTCCCACCTATAACGATGATCGGATGTCCCGCTCGGTGACCCCAGCCAGCCCGGAGGTCGCCCTCCAGCCCGACCCGGCGATCGCCCGCTGGTTCCTCGACGCCGCCGGACGCGGCAACCCCGCCTCCCGGCTGCGCGCGTTCACGACCGGCAACCTGGTCGAGCCGCTGGTGCACGGGCGCACCTACTTCGCCCGCCTGCGGCGTGCTATCGACGAACTCGGTGAGGGCGACGAGCTCTACCTGGCCGCCTTCCGCGGTGACTCCGACGCGCTCTTGGAGCCTGGCCATGAGGTGGCCGACGTGCTCGGGCGCGCTGCCCGACGCGGCGTACGCGTCTGGGGTCTGCTCTGGCGCTCGCAACCGAGCCCCATCGGCCAAAGCGAGAAAGAGAACGCCGAGCTGTCCCGTCGGCTCCAGGACGATGGTGCGGAGGTCGTGCTGGACGCCCGGACCCGACGCGGGGGAGCGCACCACCAGAAGCTCGTCGTCTGTCGCGGCGGCACGGATGTCGCGTTCGTCGGCGGCATCGACCTGGCACGCAGCCGCAACGACGACGCGGAGCACCTCGGGGACGAACGGGCGCAGGACTTCTCCGAGCCCTACGGTCCGACGCCGCCGTGGCACGACCTCCAGGTCGCCATCAGCGGTCCGGCGGTGACCTGCGTCGAGCTGACCTTCCGGGAGCGCTGGGACGGAAGTGCCCTGGACCTGCCGAGCCCGTTCCGGATGGCCTGGGACCGGGTCCGGCACGCCGGCGCCGGCACCACCGGGGACCTGCCGACGCCCCGCCCTGACCCGGCGGAGGCCGGGCCGCACGCCGTCCAGATCCTTCGGACCTATCCGGCCCGGTGGCGCCGCTATCCGTTCGCGCCCCTGGGCGAGCGCAGCATCGCGGAGGCCTACCGGCTCGCGCTGCGACGGGCCAGGGTCCTGGTCTACATCGAGGACCAGTATCTCTGGGCCCCTGGGGTGGCGGCGATGCTCGGTCAGGCCTTGCGGGACCACGCCGACCTGCGGCTTGTCGTGGTGGTGCCGCGCTTCCCCGACAAGGACGGCCGGTTGGCCATCCCGAGCCTGCTCGGACGCGAGCGGGCGATGGCCGTCTTCCGCGCTGCAGGCGACGACCGGTTCGCGATCTACGACGTGGAGAACGCCCGCGGTGAGCCGGTCTACGTCCACGCCAAGGTGGCCTGCATGGACGACGTCTGGGCGATGGTCGGCTCGGACAACATGAACCGGCGGTCGTGGACCCATGACAGCGAGCTGTCCTGCGCGGTGCTGGACAGCACCCGTGACCCGCGTGAGCCGACCGACCCGGCCGGCTACGGCGACGGTGCCCGCACCTTCGCCCGTGACCTCCGGCTGCAGCTCATGCGCGAGCATCTCGACCGGGATGACGACGACGCGGGTCTGCTGGACCCGGGCGAAGCTTTCCGGACGATGGCGGACAGCGCTCAGGTCTTGCAGGCCTGGTACGACGGGGGCTGCACCGGGCCGCGTCCGCCCGGTCGGCTGCGACCGCACCAGCCGGAGCGGGTGCGACGACGTGACCGGGGCTGGGCGACGGTGATGGAACGCCTGCTCTACGACCCGGATGGTCGAGCCTGGCGTGATCGGTTGCGTCGCAGGCGCTGAGCTACTGCACCGCGTCGAGCAGGTAGCGGTGGTGGCCGAACTCCTCACGGAACGGCAGCTCGAGCAGCCGCATCACACCCTCGTCGTAACGGCGGCCGGTCTGGAGCACCAGGTCGTGCAGCGCGGCGTTCACCTTCGGCTCGCTGTATTCCACCCGACGCATCCGCATGGTGCGATCGTCGCTGGTGCGCAGCAGCAGCACCCCGCCACGCTGGCTCCCGCGCAGCGATCCCGACGTCACCGCCTCGGCGGAGGCGACGCGATAGGGGCCGAGCTTGCGGATGGCGACGTACCCCGGTCCGACCAGCACGCGGCGCGACCACAGGGCGTACGACAGGGCCAGCACCAGCACGGCCGCGACCAGGTAGTTCCACGATGCATAGCCGGTGGCGAGCGCGACCGGGACGTACGCCACTGCCCCGATCAGCACGCTGGTGATGCCCTCGCTCAGCGGCACACCGGCCTCGGCTGTCGGGGCCGCCGGCAGCGCGCTCTGCCGCCACACCGTCTCCGGGCGTGGGGCGTCGGGCGACACCTCGTCCCGGGTCGTGGCCCGGGACGCCTTCGCGGCCACGCGCAGCGAGCGTTCCTGGTCGCGGCGTTGACGTTCGCTCTCGGTGATCAGCTTCATGCGGCACCTCCGTGCGGCAGCAGGTGCGCTGACGGTAGATCCGGCTGTGAGATCGCGCTCACCGGGATGCGCCATCAGCCGCCGGGTAGTTACATCCGGTTGTCCGCACCGTGCCCACGACGCTCCAGAGAACCGAGACGTTGATGACCGACTGCCTGACCCTCGTGACGTCCTGACCAGGTCCGCGGCTCCCGCGCCACAGCAGCAGGAGGCCTACGAACCGGACCCGATGCGTTGGAAGGCGTTGGCGGTCTGCCTGCTGGCCGGCTTCATCGTGCTGCTGGACGTCAGCATCGTGAACGTGGCGCTACCGAGCATCGAGCAGGGGATCGGCGCCGGCGAGAACACGCTGCAGTGGGTGGTCTCGGGCTACGCGCTCAGCTTCGGGCTGCTCCTGGTGCCGGCCGGCCGGCTCGGAGACGCCCGCGGGCAGCGGCCGGTCTTCATGACCGGGGTCACGCTGTTCGTGCTGGCCAGCGTGGTGTGCGGGCTCGCACCCAACGGCCTGGTCCTGGTCCTGGCGCGGCTGGTGCAGGGCTTTGCCGGGGGCCTCGTCACCCCTCAGATCACGGCGCTCATCCAGACCCTGTTCCGCGGCCAGGAGCGCGGTCGGGCGTTCGGGCTCTTCGGCACCATCGTCGGGATCTCCACGGGCATCGGACCGCTGCTCGGCGGCGCGATCATCGCCGTGTTCGGGCCGGACAGCGGCTGGCGCTACGTGTTCTTCGTGAACCTGCCGCTCGGTGTGCTCGCCCTGGTCCTGGCCGCGAAGTGGATCCCGCACGTGAAACGGGCCAAGAACGGCAAGCGTGAGAGCCTCGACCCGATCGGCGTCGTCCTGCTCGGGCTCGCGGTGCTGTGCCTGCTGCTGCCGTTCATCGAGCAGCAGAGCTGGGGCACCTGGCGGCTGCTGCTGTTCCCGGTCGCCGCCCTCTTGCTGGCGGCCTGGATCCTGCACGAGCGTCGCTTCAGCAAGCACGCCGAGCCGGTCGTCGACCTGAGCCTGTTCCGGCTGCGTTCCTTCAGCCTCGGCGCTGGCCTTGGTCTGGTCTTCTTCGCCGGGTTCACCGCGGTCTTCTTCATCTACACGCAATACCTGCAGAACGGGCTCGGCTACGCGGCCTGGCAGGCCGGTCTCGCGACCACGCCCTGGGCGATCGGGACCGCCGCGATGAGCTCGATCGGTGCCAAGGCCGTGATGAAGCGCGGCCGGCCGCTGATCGCCTTGGGCACGGCGCTCTGTCTGCTGGGCATCATCGGCACCTACGTGGCGGTGCTGATCGAGCCGGGACCCGCGGCCGCCTGGGCCGTCGCGGCGCCGTTCCTGCTGGGTGGTCTCGGCGCTGGGCTGGTCATCAGTCCCAACCAGGCGCTGACCCTCTCGCAGGTCCCCGGCGCGAGCTCGGGCAGCGCGGGCGGGGTGCTCCAGACCGGCCAGCGCGTCGGGGCGGCCGCTGGCATCGCGTTCACCGGGAGCGTGTTCTATGCCGCTGTCGCCCGCACCCAGGGTGATTGGGCGCTGGCCTTCCGGCACGGGCTCGTCGTCATCGGGTCCTTCGTCGCCGCAGCCTTCGTGCTCGCCGTGATCGACTCGGTGCTCACCGCACGGCAACATGCCGCGGGCGACGAGCAGGACGCGGACCCCTCGGGCCGTCCGGATACCGACGGTCGCCCAGGCGACGACGGGAAGGGTCAACAGCGCGACGGCCAGGACTCGAAGCACGTCCAGGTCGGCGCGGGCGGCTAGCGCGGCTGTCCCGGGAAGCCCACGTCGGCGTGGACGCATCGGTCACGCAGATGCCTGGCGTACGGTCTGCTCGTGCTGGACCGGGTGCCCGACCTCGACTCCCTGCAGCTGCTGCTGGCCGTCGCCGAGCTTGGCAGCGTCGGCGCGGCCGCCCGGTCGAGGGGGCTGAGCCAGCCTGCCGGCAGCGCGCGGATCCGTACCGTCGAACGGCTCGTCGGTCTGCCGCTGGTGACCCGGGGTGCCCGTGGTTCCCGGCTGACCCCCGCCGGGCTGCTCGTCGCTGACTGGGCGCGTGACGTCCTGGCGGCGGCCGCCGTGCTGGACGCCGGTGTGAGGGCGCTCCGGGACACCGGCGACCGGCAGCTGCGGGTGGCGGCCAGCATGACGGTCGCCGAGCACCTGCTGCCGCGATGGCTGGCGCGGTTCGCCGCCGGTCACCCTGAGACGGCGGTGCGGGTGACTGCCGCCGGCTCGGCGCAGGTGATGGCCGACGTTCTCGCCGGGGTGGCCGACCTCGGGTTCGTCGAGGGGCCGGACCTGCTCCCTGGCCTGTCCGCGGTCGTCGTGGCCACCGACCGGTTGGTGGTCGTCGTGCCCCCGAAACACCCATGGACCCGACGCCGCCGTCGGCTGGAGGCCTCCGAGCTTGCGGCCGCCCGGCTGGTGCAGCGCGAGATCGGCTCGGGCACCCGGGAGGCGCTGGCGCGGGCGCTCGGCCAGCCGCTCGCCGCACCGGCGATCGAGCTGTCCACCACGAGCGCCGTGCGGGCGGCCGTCCTCGCGGGCGCCGGAGTGGCAGCGGTGAGCGAGCTGGCGGTGCGCGACGACGTGGCCGCCGGTCGGCTGGTCGTCGTGCCGGTGGTCGGCGTCGACCTGTCTCGCGAGCTGCGTGCCGTACGCCCGACCGGGCCGCTCGTCGCCGGTCCGGTCCGGGACCTGCTGGCCCTCGTCCGCGCCGCGCCCGGTCTTAGTGCACTCTGACCGGCGGGCGCTCCGGCCAGCGTCCTAGGCTCGTCCGATGCCTCTCTACCGCGTGAACGGCACGTCCCCGCAGGTCCACCCGGACGCGTTCGTCGCCCCGACCGCGACGTTGGTCGGCGACGTGGTCGTCGAGGCGCACGCCTCGATCTGGTACGGCGTCGTGCTGCGCGCCGACCTCGGCCAGATCATCATCCGCGAGGGCGCGAACGTGCAGGACAACAGCGTCATCCACGGCGACACGAACCCGGCGACCGTGATCGGACCGGGTGCGACGGTGGCGCACCTGTGCGTGGTCCACGGCTCGGTCGTCGGCGCCGAGGCGCTGATCGGCAACGGCAGCACCGTGCAGGACGGCTGCATCATCGGCGACCGGGCGTTCGTCGCCGCCGGGAGCCTGGTCACGCCCAACACCGTGATCCCGGACGGGATGATGGCGATGGGCTCACCCGCCAAGGTGCGCGGCCCGCTCAGCGAGACGGCCCAGTTCTACGTCGCGGTCAACCCGCAGGGCTATCGCGATCTTGCCGCGATGCACAAGACGACCATCGAAGAGGTCTGACTAGCGGACGAGGGCCTCGATCTCGTCGTTGCCCGGCGCGACCGCGGTGTCGCCGCGGACGACCTTGGCCGGATAGCTGCCGAGCACCTTCAGCGCCAGAGCGACCTCGCGCAGCTCGGCGAGGACGGCCTGCGTACGAGGTTCGGCGACGTTGCCCTCGATGTCGATGAAGAACAGATACTCGAACGGGCTGCCCGGACGGGGCCGCGACTCCAGCTTGGTCATCGAGTGACCGGACCGGGCAAAGATCTCCAGGCACCGCAGCAGGTCACCCTCGGCGTGGCCGGTGACGAGCACGAGGCTGGTCTTGCTGGGCACCCGCGCCGGCACCGTGATCGGCTCTCGCGCAAGAACAAGAAAACGCGTCCAGTTCTCCGGCTGGTCCGCGAGGCTCCGCTTGAGCACCACGAGCCCGTGCGCGTCGGCGGCCTCGGCCGATCCGATCCCCGCCATGCCGGGGTCGTCGCTGACGCCCACCAGCCGCATCGCCTCGGCCGTGTCGAAGACCGTCACCGGCGTGGCGAGCGGCAACGAGCGCAGGAACGCCGCGCACTGCTCGAGCCCCTGCGGGTGGCTCAGCACCTGGGTGAGGGAGGACAGCGGCACGTCACCGCGGGCGGCGAGGCAGTGATCTACCCGCCAGGTCTCCTCGCCGACCACCGACACCGGGCTGCGCTGCAGCAGGTCGTAGACCTGGTTGATGCTCCCGGCGGTGGTGTTCTCGATCGGCAGCACGGCCAGGTCGGCCGCCCCGGACTCGAGCGCGACGAGGACGTCGGCGAACGTGGTGCGCCCTTCGTACGTCGCCTCGCGCCCGCTGCCCGCCAGGTGCTTCTGTGCGGCCAGGTGGGAGTAGGCGTGGTGCACCCCCTGGAACACCACGGTCAGCGGGCCGTCGGCGCCCAGGTCGGAGAGTCGGGCGACCTGCTTGTCGACGGCATGCCCGATCACCTCGCGGAAGACCCGACGCACGAGGTCGGGGGAGACGCCGCTCTGGACCGCGAGGTCGGCGACCTTGTTGAGCACCGCCCGCTCCCGGTCCAGGTCGCGGATCGGGGTGTCGGTCTCGCCCTTGGCCGCCCCGACCGCCTCGACCAGCGCGAACCGCCGCGCCAGCAGCTCGACCAGCCCGGCATCGACGTCGTCCAGCTCGTGCCGGATCTGCTGTAGGTCCACCCCAGCAACCTAGCCATTGCCTGGCTCAGGTGAGACCCTGGCCGTGCACCGAGGCACCGGAGAGGAACCGCGCGACGCGTCTGCGACAGCCGGCGTCCTGGTGCGTCCTCGGCCTGGCCGTGTTCCTCGCCGCCTGTGCGGGACCGGAGCGTGTGCCCAAGGAGATCTACTCTTACACGGTCGAGTCCTCCGCGACGATGGGGGTGCTCGTGGACGAGTGCCTGTCGGATGTGCAGGTGGTCTCGCTCGTGGAGGACGAGGGCTCGGTGCGTCTTGGGGTCGACGGCACGAACCATCGTGGATCTGCCCCTGCCTGCGAAGGCACTCCGATCGACGTCACGCTGAGCGCCCCCGCCAGGGGATCGACCGTCGTCGACGACCTCACCGCGGAGCAGGTGTCCAGGCAGGGCTGAGCGTGGCCCCTGGGGCGCCCGCGCCCGATGCGCGGGGATAGCCTCGGCCTCATGGCTGGCACTCTGCTCTCGCGTCGTGATCTTGACTTCCTGCTGTACGAGTGGCTCGACGTCGAGCTGCTGACCAAGCGCGAGCGGTTTGCCGAGCACTCCCGCGACACCTTCGACGCGGTGCTGGACCTCGCCGAGCAGGTGGCGACCGAGCAGTTCGCCCCGCACAACAAGAAGAGCGACGCCAACGAGCCGACGTTCGACGGCGAGACGGTGCACCTGATCCCAGAGATCAAGCGGGCGCTGGAGGTCTATGCAGGCACCGGGCTGATCAGCGCGGCGATGGACGAGAGCGTCGGCGGGATGCAGCTGCCGCAGGCCGTCGCGGGTGCGGCCATGGGCTTCTTTCAGGCGGCCAACGTCGGGACGAGCAGCTATCCGTTCCTGTCGATCGGCAACGCCAACCTGTTGATCACCCACGGGAGCCCGGAGCAGGTCGAGACCTTCGTACGCCCGATGCTCGAAGGTCGCTGGTTCGGCACGATGGCGCTGTCGGAGACCCAGGCCGGCAGCTCGCTCTCGGACGTCACGACCCGCGCGGAGCCGCAGGACGACGGGACCTACCGCTTGTTCGGCACCAAGATGTGGATCTCGGCGGGTGAGCACGACCTGAGCGAGAACATCGTGCACCTGGTGCTCGCCAAGATCCCCGGGGGACCGGCCGGGGTGAAGGGCATCTCGCTGTTCATCGTCCCGAAGGTGCTGCCCGAGACCGGTGAGCGCAACGATGTCGTGCTGGCCGGGCTGAACCACAAGATGGGCTACCGCGGCACGACGAACACGCTGCTCAGCTTCGGGGAGGGCAAGCACACCCCGGGTGGCGAGGGCGGCGCGGTCGGGTTCGTGGTCGGCGACGAGCACCGCGGGCTGTCTTACATGTTCCACATGATGAACGAGGCGCGGGTCGGGGTCGGCAGCGGCGCGATGGCGCTGGGCTACACCGGCTATCTGAAGTCCCTGGAATATGCCAAGGGTCGGCTGCAGGGCCGGTCGGTGGTCGGCAAGGACGCCAGCTCCCCGCAGGTCGCGATCATCGAGCACGCCGACGTGCGGCGGATGCTCCTGGCGCAGAAGTCCTACGTCGAGGGTGCGCTCGCGCTGGTGCTCTACTGCAACAAGCTGCTCGACGACGAGGGGACCGCCGAGTCTGAGCAGGACCGCGTGAAGGTGCACACGCTGCTGGAGGTGCTCACCCCGATCGCGAAGAGCTGGCCGTCGCAGTGGTGCCTGGAGGCCAACAACCTGGCGATCCAGGTCCTTGGCGGCTACGGCTACACGCGTGACTACGACGTCGAGCAGCATTATCGCGACAATCGCCTCAACCCGATCCACGAGGGCACGCACGGGATCCAGGGCCTGGACCTGCTCGGCCGCAAGATGGTGATGAACGGCGGGGCCGGGCTCCACGCGCTGGCCGAGCTGATCGGCAGCACGGTGACGAAGGCGGACGGCGACCTCGCTGTCTACGGAGAAGCCCTGCAGTCCGTGATGGACCGGGTCGTCGCGACGACCGGCACCCTGTGGGCGTCCGGCGACCCCGGCGTCGCACTGGCTAACGCCTCGGTCTACCTCGAGGTGGTCGGCCACGTGGTCATCGCGTGGACCTGGCTCGAGCAGGCGCTCGTCGCTCGCGGTCACGAGGGCGACTTCTACGACGGGAAGCGCGCCGCCGCGCAGTACTTCTTCCGCTACGAGCTGCCTCGCACCGGCCCGCAGCTGGACCTGCTGGACAGCCTGGACCGGACCACGCTCGACATGCAGGGAGCGTGGTTCTGATGGCCGACCTCGAGGTCACGACCGAGGGCGCGGTCACGACGATCACGCTCAACCGGCCGCACCGCAAGAACGCGTTCACGTTGCCGATGTGCGATGAGTGGACCGCCGCCCTGCGGGCGGCAGCCCAGGACTCAGACGTGCGCGCCGTCGTCGTGACCGGTGCCGGCGGGGACTTCTGCTCCGGCGTCGACCTGTCCGCGCTGGCCGAGGTCGAGGACACCCCGATCGGCCGCAAGCGGATGCTGATGGACCGCATCCATCAGGTTGCGCTCGCGCTGGAGGACCTCGACAAGCCGGTGCTCGCCGCCATGAACGGCGTCGCGGTCGGCGCAGGCCTGGACATGGCGCTGCTGTGCGACATGCGGTTCGCCGGCGAGACGGTGCGGCTGATCGAGGGTTACATCAACGTCGGCCTGGTCCCCGGTGACGGCGGCACCTGGCTGCTGCCGCGCCTGGTCGGACCCGCGAAGGCGATGGAGCTGCTCATGACCGGCGACCCGGTCCGCGGCGA
>JBBSTI010000072.1:0-16014 GCA_038236005.1 Mycobacteriales bacterium
GCGGCCATCCTCGCGAGCCTTGCGTTCCACACCCGGGTCACGAGCGCGGACGTGCACCGTGAGGGCATCACCGAGGTCACCGCGGCCGACGTCGCGGGTGCGCGGGAGATGGGCTGCGTCGTCAAGCTGCTCGCGATCTGCGAGCGGGACGGCGACACCGTGACCGTGCGCGTGCACCCGGCGATGATCCCGCGCAGCCACCCGCTCGGCACGGTGCGCGAGGCCTACAACGCCGTGTTCGTCGAGGCGGTCAGTGCGGGCCAGCTCATGTTCTACGGCGCCGGCGCAGGGGGCGCGCCGACCGCCAGCGCGGTCCTCGGTGACCTGGTCGCCGTTGCCCGGGGGGTGCTGTCCGGCGCGCGGGGCGCGCAGGTCTCGTCGTACGCCGATCTGCGGGTCGCCCCGATGGGGGAAGCGGTCACGCGCTACCACGTCAGCCTGGACGTCGCGGACAAGGCTGGTGTGCTGGCGGCGGTCGCGACGGCGTTCAGCCACCACGACGTCTCGCTGCGCACGGTGCGCCAAGAGGGCCGCGGCAGCGACGCGACCCTCGTGGTGGTCACCCACGCAGCGACCGACGCGGCCCTGCAAGCCACGGTGGCCGACCTGCGGCGGCTGGACGTCGTACGTTCGGTGATCTCGGTGATGCGGGTCGAAGGTCAGCAGTGACAAGCCAGGAGGTCGTCTCATGACAGTTGCCGCTCCCGCTCGTGCCGGCTGGCGCGGGCTGCTCGAGGAATATCGCGACCGGCTGCCGGTCACCGGGGCCACCCCGATCGTGACGTTGCACGAGGGCGGTACGCCGCTGGTGCACGCTGAGCGGCTGTCCGAGCTGACCGGTGCGCAGGTCTGGCTCAAGGTCGAGGGCGCCAACCCGACCGGGTCCTTCAAGGACCGCGGCATGACGATGGCGATCAGCAAGGCCAAGGAAGAGGGCTCGCTGGCCGTCATCTGTGCCAGCACCGGCAACACCAGCGCGAGCGCGGCCGCGTACGCCGCCAAGGGCGGTCTGACCTGCGCCGTGCTGGTGCCGGACGGCAAGATCGCGCTCGGCAAGCTGGCGCAGGCGCTCGTGCACGGGGCAAGGCTGCTGCAGGTGCAGGGCAACTTCGACGACTGCCTCGACCTCTGCCGGGGTCTGTCGCAGAACTATCCGACGACGCTGGTCAACTCGGTCAACCCCTACCGGATCCAGGGGCAGAAGACCGCGGCGTTCGAGATCTGCGACGTGCTCGGTGACGCACCGGACGTGCACTGCCTGCCGGTCGGCAACGCAGGCAACATCACGGCCTACTGGAAGGGCTACGCGGAGTACGCCGCGGACGGCGTCACCTCGCAGCGTCCTCGGATGCTCGGCTTCCAGGCAGCCGGTGCAGCGCCGATCGTCTCCGGGGTGCGCGTGCCCGCGCCGCAGACGATCGCGACTGCGATCCGGATCGGCAACCCGGCCTCGTGGGCCCAGGCGCTCGCGGCACGGGACGAGTCCGGTGGCGACATCCAGGCGGTCACCGACCGGCAGATCTTGTCCGCCTATCGCTTCCTGGCGCAGAAGGAAGCGGTCTTCGTCGAGCCGGCGTCGGCGGCCAGCGTGGCCGGGTTGCTCCAGGCGCACGCGGCCGGGCTGATCCAGCCGGACGAGCGCGTGGTCTGCACCGTCACCGGCAACGGTCTCAAGGACCCGGAGTGGGCCATCTCCGGGGCGCCGAAGCCGGTCACGGTGGCGAACGACGTCACAGCCGCCGCCGCGGCGCTGGGCCTGTCCTGACCCGGTTCGCTGCCGATGCGGTCCTGGTCCGGGCGCCGGCCACCAGCGCGAACCTCGGTCCGGTCTTCGACGGAGCCGGTCTGGCGCTGTCCTGGCACGACGAGGTGCGTGCAACGGTCACGCCGAGCGGGCTCAGCATCCAGGTCACGGGAGAGGGCGCCCGGTCGCTGCCGCGTTCCGAGCGGCACCTGGTCATCAGCAGCATGCGGGCAGCGTTCGATCGCCTCGGCGGTCAACCGACCGGTCTGTCGGTGCGTTGCGCAAACTCCCTCCCGCAGTCCCGTGGGCTCGGTTCCTCGTCAGCAGCGATCGTCGCGGGGGTGCTCGCGGCGCGCGCGCTCGTCCTGGACGGCGTCGCAGTGCTGGACGACGCCGCGGTCCTCGCGCTGGCCACCGAGCTGGAGGGCCACCCGGACAACGTCGCCCCCTGCCTGCTGGGCGGCTTCACGCTCGCCTGGACCGACGACGATGGCGTGCGCGCGGTGAGCCGGCCGCTGCACCCGGACGTGGTGCCGGTCGTGCTCGTGCCGGCGGAACGGTCCTCGACCAAGCAGGTCCGAGGGCTGTTGCCGGCCCAGGTGCCGCACGCGGACGCGGCCGCCAACGGCGTACGGTCCGCCCTGCTCTGCCTTGCGCTGACCGACGATCCGGCTCTGCTGCTCCCGGCGACCCAGGACCGCCTCCACCAGCACTACCGGGCGCCGGCCATGCCGCGCACCGCAGCGCTGGTGTCGACCCTTCGCCAGGCGGGACTCGCAGCCGCGGTCAGCGGCGCCGGCCCGTCCGTGCTGGTGCTCGCGGTCGGCGAGCAGGTCGCCGCGGTCGAACGGCTCTGCCCCGCCGGATGGACGCTGCGGCGGTCGGCGGTGGACCCCTGGGGGGCGACGGTCTCCCGCGCCACGCCCTGAGGCGTCCCCTCGGCCGGTTGCAGGTAGGCTTCGCACGACGCCAGGCAGTCGTCTCGCGTCAGCCCGATGGATCGGCCTCCGGCCGTCATCTCCAGCCGATCCGGCGGAGAGGGCACGGAGCGGTCCGACCTCACGCACAGGTGTCGCGCGACGCGGCACGCGAGCACCGCCAGCTTGACGACAGACCCCCGAGGCGCGACGTGCGTCAGAGGGCCCGGCAGACGCGCCGGACGCCCCGCCCCGCCGCGCAGCGGCCGGGCGGCAACCAGGAGGATCCTCCTTGACCGACACCACCGACCTGCCGACCGAGCGCAACGGCGCCGACGCCCAGCACGGGGCTCAGCAGGACACCAGCACGACCAGCGAAGCGGCCCCGCGCACGCGACGCCGCGCCGCCGGGGACGGCCTGTCCGCCAAGGTGCTGCCCGAGCTGCAGGCGCTCGCCAGCGAGCTGGGCATCACCGGCACGGGGCGGATGCGCAAGAGCCAGCTCATCGAAGCCATCACCGCTGCGCAGGGTGGCGGCGCGTCTGCGCCGGCAAAGGGCGCTGACACGCCGGTGCGCGCCCAGGGCTCAGACACCTCAGACACCTCAGACACCTCAGACACCTCAGACACCTCAGACACCTCAGACACCTCTGCCTCCGGACAGAGTGGTGACAGCCCTGCCCTGGCGCAGACCGCAGAGAAGGCCACGTCGGCCCCCCCGCGCACCCGTCGGCGCGCGAGCAGCGCTGCGGGCGCAGCCCGCGTCGTCGAGCCGCCGGCGACGGCTGTCACCGATGCCGACGCCGGTCGGCAGGCAACCGGTGCACAGCCGGACGCCGAGGCACAGCCCGGTACCCAGCAGGACGAACGATCGGGGAAGCAGGCGAGCGACGAGCGCGACGAGGACGAGGGTTCGGGGCGCAACGAGCGGGTCGACCGTGGTCGTGAGCGGTTCTTGGAGCGTGAGGCCCGCCGGCAGGAGCGTGCCGCCGCGAACGCCGGCGGCGACGACCCGGCTTCTAGCCGCGACCAGGGTGGCGAGAGCAGCGCTCGCCAGGAGCGCAGCGAAGGACGTGAGCAGAGCGGTCGTGATCGAGGAGCAGGGCGCAACGGCAACGACCGCAACGGCAGCGACCGCAACGGCAGCGACCGCAACGGCAGTGACCGCAACGGCAGTGACCGCAACGGCAGTGACCGCAACGGCAACGACCGGGACGACAACCGCGAGGGACGCCAGGGCCAGGACGACGGACCTCGCCGCGAGGAGGAGGACGGTCGTCGTGGCCGCTTCCGCGAGCGTGGCCGCGGCCGCGGCCGCAACCGCAGCCCCGAGCGCTACGGCGGCAACGACCCGGACCCGGTCGTCGCCGAGGACGACGTGCTGGTGCCGATCGGCGGGATCCTGGACATCCAGGAGAACTACGCGTTCGTCCGCACGTCGGGCTACCTCGCCGGTCCCAACGACGTCTACGTCACCCTGAACCAGGTGCGGCGCTACGGCCTGCGGCGCGGTGACGCCGTCACCGGGCAGGTGCGCCAGCAGCGGGAGGCGGACCGCAAGGACCGCTACAACGCGCTCGTACGCCTCGACTCGGTGAACGGGCTCGAGGTCGCGGAGGCCCGTGACCGCCCCGAGTTCGGGAAGCTGACGCCGCTCTACCCGCAGGACAGGCTCCGTCTGGAGACCGAGCCGAAGGACCTCACGACCCGGGTCATCGACCTGGTCATGCCCGTCGGCAAGGGCCAGCGTGCGCTCATCGTGAGCCCGCCCAAGGCAGGCAAGACGATGGTG
This sequence comes from Mycobacteriales bacterium, assembly GCA_038236005.1. Taxonomy (GTDB): domain Bacteria; phylum Actinomycetota; class Actinomycetes; order Mycobacteriales; family SCTD01; genus CANKBT01. Next base: position 4,454 of record JBBSTI010000072.1, read on the forward strand.
CTGCAGGCGATCGCCAACGCCATCTCGGTGAACACCCCCGAGGTGCACCTCATGGTCGTGCTCGTCGACGAGCGGCCAGAAGAGGTTACCGACATGCAGCGCTCGGTGAAGGGCGAGGTCATCGCCTCGACCTTCGACCGGCCGCCGAGCGACCACATCACGGTCGCGGAGCTGTCGATCGAGCGTGCGAAGCGGCTCGTCGAGCTGGGCCACGACGTCGTCGTGCTCCTGGACTCCATCACCCGGCTGGGTCGGGCCTACAACCTCGGAGCGCCGGCCAGTGGCCGGATCCTCACCGGCGGCGTCGACTCCGCCGCGCTCTACCCGCCGAAGCGTTTCCTCGGCGCCGCCCGCAACATCGAGAACGGCGGCTCGCTGACCATCTTTGCCACGGCGCTCGTGGAGACCGGTTCGGCGATGGACTCGGTGATCTTCGAGGAATTCAAGGGCACCGGCAACGCCGAGCTCAAGCTCGACCGGAGCCTGGCCAACAAGCGGATCTTCCCGGCGATCGACGTAGACGCCTCGGGCACCCGCAAGGAGGAGCTGCTGCTCTCGCCCGACGAGCTGCAGATCGTGCTGAAGCTGCGCAAGGTGCTGCACGCCCTCGACAACGGCTCGAGCCTGGAGCTGCTGCTGGACAAGATGGGGTCCACCCGGACCAACGTCGAGTTCCTCATGCAGATCCAGAAGACCACGGTCAGCGGAGAGCCCAAGGCGCGCTAGACCGCTGCACCAGCCGCTCGTCGGTGCGAGGGGGGCAGCCAGCTGGCCGCCGCCGTCCGTGCCCACCGCGCGGCTGGACCCCGGTGCTCCGTCTCATGGCCCCCGGCCGAGCCGGTGCGGCCCACAGCATCGGGCTGCAGGCCGCCCGCGCCTGAACCCTTCGCCGGTGGCCCCTCGAAGGGTCGAGGACGGGGAAGGGCGCGGCTGGTCTCAGCGTTGACACCCATGGTGCGCCGACCTGGCACACTGGTCCCTTCCTCCGCCGGTTCCCTGCGCCCAGTGCGGCAGACCCGGCGGCACCGACCGAGAGGCACCCCTCGTGAAGAGCGACATCCACCCCAGCTACACCGACACCCAGGTCTCCTGCACCTGCGGCAACGCGTTCACCACCCGCAGCACCAAGGGCGGCGAGATCCGTCTCGAGGTCTGCGCGGCGTGCCACCCCTTCTACACCGGCAAGCAGAAGATCCTTGACACCGGCGGCCGCGTGGCCCGGTTCGAGAAGCGCTTCGGCAAGCGCGCCAGCAGCTAGTCAGCACGAAGTGGTGAGAACGGCGCCCGCCCCGGTGGGGCGGGCGCCGGTCTGACGGCCGCACCAAGACCTCGGGCAGACGTCGCGCACGAGATCTCACGAGCAGACCCGAGGAGCACCAGGAGCACCGTGGCCGACCCGCTGGACGACCTGCTCGCCGAGCACGCCGACCTCGAGGCCCGGCTCGCGGACCCCGAGGTGCACGCCGACCAGTCGGTGGCGCGGGAGCTGGGCCGTCGCTACGCCGAGATCGGCCCGACGGTGGCGGCGGCACGAGAGCGGGACGAGGTCCGCGGAGACCTGCAAGCGGCCCGCGAGCTGGAGATGGCCGAGGAGGCGCGTGAGCTCACCGCCCGGCTCGACACCCTCGACGCCAAGATCCGCACGTTGATGATCCCGACCGACCCGGCCGACGCGAAAGACGTGATCCTCGAGGTCAAGGCGGGGGAGGGCGGCGACGAGTCGGCCCTGTTCGCCGGCGACCTCGTCCGGATGTACACCCGCTATGCCGAGGGTCGCGGGTGGAAGATCGAGGTGCTCGAGGCCACCGACGGCGAGATGGGCGGCTACAAGGACGTCCAGATCGCCGTCAAGAGTCGCGACCCCGCAAACCCGGTGTATGGCCGGCTCAAGCACGAGGGCGGTGTCCACCGCGTCCAGCGCGTGCCGATCACCGAGAGCCAGGGCCGCATCCACACCAGCGCCGCCGGTGTGCTCGTGCTGCCCGAGGCCGAGGAGGTCGACGTGACGATCGACGCGAACGACCTGCGGATCGACGTCTACCGCTCCAGCGGGCCCGGTGGGCAGAGCGTCAACACCACCGACTCGGCCGTACGCATCACGCACCTGCCTACCGGGGTCACGGTGTCGATGCAGAACGAGAAGAGCCAGCTGCAGAACCGCGAGGCCGGGATGCGGGTGCTGCGCGCCCGGCTGCTCGCCCGCGCGCTGGCCGAGCAGGCCGAGAAGGACAGCGCCGCTCGGGGGGCGCAGATCCGCACGGTGGACCGCTCCGAGAAGGTCCGCACCTACAACTTCCCGGACAACCGGGTCGCCGACCACCGCACGGGCTACAAGGCCAACAACCTCGACAAGGTGCTCGACGGCGATCTGGACGCGGTCATCCAGAGCCTGCTCGACGCCGACGCCGAGGCGGCTCTGTCCGGAGACCTGCCAGGAGCATGATCGTGAACGACACCGAGAACGACATCCCGCTGCGAGCTGCGCTGCGCGCCGCCACCGGGCGGCTCGAGGCGGCCGGCGTCGAGTCGGCCGAGCACGATGCCCGTGCGCTGGCGCTGCACGCCCTCGGCCTGGAGCGACCCGGCGACCTGCACAAGCACGAGGTGCTCCCTCCCGAGGCGGCCGCAGCCTTCGCCGACCTGGTCGAGCGTCGTGCCGCCCGGGTGCCGCTGCAGCACCTGGTCGGCGTCGTCGGATTCCGCTACGTGGACCTCGAGGTCGGGCCGGGGGTGTTCGTGCCGCGGCCGGAGACCGAGTCGGTCGTGCAGTGGGCGGTCGACGCGGCGAGGTCCGAGGGCTGGACCGCACCGCTGTGCGTCGACCTGTGCACCGGTAGCGGGACGATCGCCTTCGCGCTGGCCAACGAGCTGCCGGGCGCAGTCGTGCACGCGGTCGAGCTCGACCCGGACAGCCTGGCCTGGACCCGCCGCAACGCCGCACGCCGGGTGGCCGCCGGTGACCCGGAGGTCACGCTGCACCTGGGGTCGGCCGAGGACGCGCTGCCGGAGCTGGACGGCACGCTGGACCTGGTCGCGAGCAACCCGCCCTACGTCGCGACGACCGAGGCGCACATCCCGGACCCCGAGGTGCTGGAGCACGACCCGGGGGTCGCGCTCTGGGCCGGCGAGGACGGGCTGGACATCATCCGCCTCGTGGAACAGGCTGCGCGTCGGCTCCTGCGGCCCGGAGGGCTGCTCGTCGTGGAGCACTCCGACCGTCAGGGCCGCAGCGCTCCGGCGCTGCTGGAGCGGGCGGGGGGCTGGACCGAGATCGCGGACCACGCCGACCTGCTGGGACGGGACCGCTATGTGACGGCACGCTGGGCAGGCTTGTGAGCACGACGTACGACGTCCGCGAGGGCGCCGACGCGACGCCGGGCGTGACCGCCGCGGTGGAGACGCTCCGGCGCGGCGAGCTCGTGGTGATGCCGACCGACACCGTGTACGGGTTGGCGGCGGACGCCTTCTCGCCGAGCGCGGTCCAGGCTCTGCTCGAGTGCAAGGGTCGCGGCCCGGATATGCCGGTGCCGGTCCTGGTCGGTTCGCTGACCACCTTGGACGGTCTTGCCGACGACGTCTCCCCGCAGGTGCGGGAGCTGACCGAGCTGTTCTGGCCGGGCGGTCTCACCCTGGTCGTGACCCAGGCGCCGAGCCTGCTGTGGCAGCTGGGCGAGACCCGCGGCACGGTCGCGGTCCGGATGCCGTTGCAGGCCGCGGCGCTCGCGGTCCTGCAGCAGACCGGACCGCTCGCGGTCAGCAGCGCTAACCGCAGCGGGATGCCGGCCGCGCTAGACGTGGCCGAGGCCGCCCGACAGCTCGGCTCGGCCGTGCCGGTCTATCTCGACGGCGGGAGCCTGCTCGAGCTGGGTGGCACCGCGTCGACGATCCTGGACTGCACCGGACCGACGCCGCGGCTGCTCCGGGCCGGCGCGGTCAGTGAGGACGCGCTGCGCGAGGTCGTGCCGGACCTGCTGGGGCTGGCATGACCCAGACGCCCATGACCCAGGGCTCGCAACGCTTCACGGTGCTGCACGTCTGCACCGGCAACATCTGCCGCTCGCCGATGGCTGAGCGGCTCATGCGGGCCGGGCTCGCCGACCGCGGGATCACCGGCATCGTCGTGGTCTCGGCCGGGACGTGGGGGCACTCCGGCAGCCCGATGGAGGCCGACGCTCTCCGGGTGCTCGAGGAGCACGGCGTGGACGGCGGCGACTTCACCGCACGCGAGCTGGTCGCCGAGGACGTCGCCGAGGCCGACCTGGTGCTGGCCGCCACCCGGGAGCACCGCGCCGCCGCCGTGGTGCTGCACCCGCGTGCCGCGTCGCGGACCTTCACGCTGCGGGAGCTGGCCCGACTGCTCGAGGGGGTGTCCAAGGCCGATCTGTCGGAGCGCGACCCGGTGGCCCGGGCGCAGGAGCTGGTGGCCTGTGCCGCAGCACGACGGGGTAGGACGACCCGTCCGGAGCACCCTCGTGACGACGACCTGTCCGACCCCTACCACGCACCGCTCAGCCAGTTCGCCCGCTGCGCCGACCTCGTCGCTCGCGCCGTCGCCGTGCCGCTGGACCTGCTCGGGTCGCCCGTACGATGACCAGGCTCGACCGCTTCGTGACCGACTGCCAGACCGCCACCCGCACCGCTCGACGCTGACGAGAGAGCCGACATGACCTTCTGGGGACCCGACTTCGACGAGCTGGCCGCGCAGGACCCGGAGATCGCGGACTGCGTGACCGGCGAGCTCGACCGGCTGCGGTCCGGTCTACAGCTGATCGCCAGCGAGAACTACACCAGCCCGGCGGTGCTCGCCGCCCTCGGTTCGACGATGTCGAACAAGTACGCCGAGGGCTATCCCGGCAAGCGCTACTACGGCGGCTGCGAGGTTGTCGACCGGGCCGAGCAGATCGGCATCGACCGGGCCAAGGAGCTGTTCGGCGCGGAGCACGCCAACCTCCAGCCGCACTCGGGCGCCAGCGCCAACCTCGCGGTCTACGGGGCGTTCTGTCAGCCCGGCGACACGGTCCTGGCGATGTCGCTGCCGCACGGCGGGCACCTCACGCACGGCGCGAAGGTCAGCTATTCCGGCAAGTGGTTCAACCCGGTCCACTACGGCGTGGCGCCCCGGACCGACGGTCCCGGCAGCGAGGACATCGACTACGACCAGATGCGTGACCTCGCCCGCGAGCACAAGCCGAAGATGATCATTGCTGGCGGTTCCGCGATCCCGCGCACCATCGACTTCGCGGCGTTCCGCGAGATCGCGGACGAGGTCGGCGCGATCTTCATGGTCGACGCGGCGCACTTCATCGGTCTGGTGGCGGGCAAGGCCATCCCGAGCCCGGTGCCGTACGCCGACGTGGTCACCTTCACCACGCACAAGGTCCTGCGCGGTCCGCGCGGAGGGATGCTGGTGTGCAAGGCCGAGCACGCGAAGGCGCTCGACAAGGCGGTCTTCCCGATGATGCAGGGCGGCCCGCTCATGCACAGCGTGGCCGGCAAGGCGGTCGCGCTCAAGGAGGCCTCGACCCCCGCCTACCAGACGTACGCCGCCGAGGTGATCGCGAACGCGCAGGCGCTCACTGCGTCGCTGGTGGCCGAGGGGTTGCGGGCCGTCACCGGAGGCACGGACACCCACCTGGCTCTGCTGGACCTGCAGGAGACCGGCGTGACCGGGGCCGAGGCCGAGGACCGGTGCAGCCGGGCGGGCATCGTGCTCAACAAGAACGCCATCCCGTACGACCCCCAGCCCGCCTCGATCAGCTCCGGCATCCGGGTCGGCACCCCGAGCGTCACGACGCAGGGGATGGGCGAGGCACAGATGAAGGAGATCGGGTCGCTGATCGGACGCGCGATCCGGGACGCCGACGGGTCCGCGGCGCTGAGCATCCGCGCGGCCGTCACCCAGCTGGTGACGGCGCACCCGGCCTACCCGCGCTCCTGAGCCGGGTCGGTGCGTGAGTACCTGCTCGTCCTGCTGGTCGCGGCCACGGTGACCTACCTGCTCACGCCGGTCGCCCGCACGATCGCGCTGCGCTCGGGAGCGCTGAACGAGCCCCGTGACCGGGACGTCCACACGATCCCGACGCCGAGGCTCGGCGGTCTGGCGATGTATGCCGGGGTGGCGGCGGCCTTCCTCGCGGCGCGCGAGCTGCCGGCTCTGCAGTCGGTGTTCGCCGAGTCCGACGTCCAGGCGGTGCTGCTCGCCGGCGGGGTGATCGTCGTGATCGGCTTCTTCGACGACGTGTTCGGCCTGGACGCGCTGACCAAGCTCGCCGGCCAGGTGGTCGCCGCAGGCGTGATGGTGCTCATCGGCCTGCAGTTCTCCACCGTGACGCTCCCGGGGATCGGGGCGGTCGCGCTCGGGCAGGAGCGAGTGCCGCTGACCATCCTCATCACGCTGGTGACGGTCAACGCGATCAACTTTGTCGACGGGCTGGACGGGCTCGCTGCCGGGGTCGGGGCGATCGCCGCGCTCGCGTTCTTCACCTTCTCCTACACCTTGTCCACCGGCTCGCTCACCGACGGGGTCGCGCAGTCACGGATCGACTCGCCCACCCTGATCGCGGTCGTGCTCGCCGGCGCGTGCCTCGGCTTTCTCCCGCACAACTTCACGCCCGCCCGGATCTTCATGGGTGACACGGGCTCCATGCTCATCGGGCTGATGCTTGCCGCCTCGGTGATCAGCCTGACCGGGCAGCAGAACTTCGGCAACCTCCCGGCGTCCACGACGTTTCCCGCCCTGCTGCCACTGCTGCTGCCTTTCGCCGTGCTCGCGGTCCCGATCGTGGACCTGCTGCTCGCCGTCCTGCGCCGGACCCGCGCCGGCCGCTCGCCGTTCGCTCCGGACAAGGCGCACCTGCACCACCGACTGCTGGAGATCGGCCACAGCCAGACCCGGGCCGTGCTGATCATGTATTTCTGGACCGCGCTGCTGGCCTTCGGGGTGGTCGTGGCGAGCGTGACCCGTAGCCCGGTCCAGGTGCTGCTCGTGATGGCCGCCCTGGCGCTGCTGGCCGTGGTCGTAGGGGCGCTGCCCCGGCTTCGTTCCCGGAGCCGGTGGTGAGCCGCGGCGGCAGGCCGGGCCGCCTGGCACAGCCGGGCCGGCCGGTGAGCCGTCGTCAGACCAGGACGGCGACGGCGCTGGTGCTGCTCGGTGGGCTGATCGCGGCTGTGGCCGGTGGGGTCGTGGAGGGGCCTGCGGGCCTGGTGTCCGGGGTGCTCGGCGCCGTCGTCGTGCTGGCTTTCTTCTACGGCGGGCTGGCGCCTCTGAAGCTCGCGGACATGTGGGGCGACAAGGTCGGCCCCGGGGTGCTGTTCGTCCTGCTGAACTACAGCTTCCGGCTGGTCGCGATCTTCGTGGTCCTCGCGGCCGGGACCTCGCTCGGCGTGCACGGGCCGACGCTCGGGCTGACGGTGATCGCCTGCTCCCTGCTCTGGGTGATCGCTCAGGTCACCGTCGGCATGCTCTTCCACGACCCTCTGGACCTGTAGCCGGCCCGGGTGTGGCCGAGGGCCTAGGGTGCGGGGCATGACGGACAGCGACCCCGGCCGCCCGGACAGCCCCGGTGCGGCGCCTCGCGGACCTTCCCGCAGCGTCGGGGCTCGCGAAGCCGACGACGCCTGGGGCATCGTCTCCTACCTGTTGTCAGGCCTGATCGTCTGGGGCGGAGCGGGGTGGTTGGTCGGCCTCTGGTTGAACAGTCGAGCCCCCATCGGCATCGGGATCGTGTTCGGCATGGTGTCTGCGCTCTATCTCGTCTGGGTCCGCTACGGTAGGGACTGAGCGGCAGACCTGGCCTGCTTATGCTGAGGCATGGGTAGACATGTGTGCGGCGTCGTGCTCGCGACGACGGCTGCGATCCAGGTCCGACCCTTGTTCATGCCTGCAGCACACCTGATCATTCCCACGACCTGACGCGGCGCTGACCGAGCGACCCGAAGCCGGAGGACGAGAACCCTTGAGCGCGACGATCCTCGCCGCAACGAACGAGTTCGTCCCCCCGGGACCCGCAGAATTCGTCTTCCCGGGTTATTTCGGCACCTTCTTCAACAAGTCGATGCTGATCATCGTCGTGATGTCGCTCGCGGTCGCCGTGTTCTACGTGCTGTCCTCGCGCAAGGCGCAGGTCGTGCCGTCCAGGATGCAGTTCGCTGGCGAGTCGGTGTACGGGTTCGTCCGCAACACGCTCGCGATCGACAACATCGGTGCCGAGGGTCTGAAGTTTGCGCCCTACCTCGCGACGTTGTTCAGCTTCATCGCCGCGCTGAACATCGCCGGGATCATCCCCGTGTTTCAGTTCCCGGCCACTTCGCGCATCGCGATCCCGCTCTTCCTCGCGGTGATCTCGTGGGTCGTGTTCCTCACCGTCGGGATCCGGCGGTTCGGCTTCGGGCCCTACCTCAAGAGCATCACGGTCCCGCCCGGCGTGCCGAAGGCCGTCCTGATCATCCTGGTCCCGCTGGAGTTCTTCTCCAACGTGATCGTGCGGCCGTTCACGCTCTGCCTGCGACTCACCTTCAACATGTTCGCCGGTCACCTCGTCCTGGTGCTGTTCATGCTCGGCGGGGAATACCTCGTCTTCGAGTACGGCGGCGTCGTGGGCATCGCGGCCGGTTCGGTCTCGTTGCTGGGCAGCATCGTCCTGACCTTCTTCGAGGCCTTCATCCAGCTGCTCCAGGCGTACGTGTTCACCCTGCTCACCGCCCTCTACATCGGAGGGGCGCTGTCCGACGAGCACTGATCGACGGACCAGCACCGACCGGCACGACCCAGACCCCGCGCACCCGGCGCACCTTTGAAGGGACAAGCAATGCTTGAAGGCAACATCAGCGACCTCGGAAGCCTGAGCATGATCGGCTACGGTCTGGCGGCCATCGGCCCGGGCATCGGCATCGGGCTGATCTTCGCGGCCTACATCGCCGGTGTCGCCCGCCAGCCGGAGGCGCGCAGCACGCTGCAGAGCATCGCGTTCATCGGGTTCGCCCTCGCCGAGGCCCTTGCCATCATCGGCATCGGTCTCGCCTTCGTGCTCTAGAAGGGCGACCCATGATCACCAGCGTGACGATGCACCTGGCGTCGGTGCCGTTCCTGGCCGCGGGCGAGGAACCGAACCCGCTCCTGCCGAAGACCTCCGAGCTCATCGTCGGGATCATCGCCTTCGTGCTGCTGTTCCTGCTGCTGCGCGCAAAGGTTTTCCCGTTGTTCGAGAAGGCCTACGCCGAGCGGACCGAGGCGATCGAAGGCGGGATCGCCCGGGCTGAGACTGCCCAGGCGGAGGCAGACGCTGCGCTCGCGCAGTACAAGTCTCAGCTCGCCGAGGCGCGGGAGGAGGCCGGACGCATCCGGACCGACGCCCAGAGCCAGCGGGCGGCGATCGTCGAGGAGGCACGCCAGGAGGCGCGCACCGAGGCGACCCGGATCACCGAGGCGGCGACGGCGCAGATCGAGTCCGAGCGTCGTCAGGCCATGGTCGAGCTGCGACGCAACGTCGGCGGCCTGGCCGTCGAGCTGGCCGGCCGCATCGTCGGCGAGTCGCTCCAGGACGACGCCCGCCAGCGCGGCACCGTCGACCGCTACCTGGCCGAGCTGGAGCAGACCGCCGGCCGGGAGGCCTGATGCAGGGCCGCAGCCGGGAAGCCCTGCGCGCCGCTCAGGCACGGCTCGACGACCGGATCAGCGCTGCCGGCAGCGACGACGAGGTCCGTGAGCTCAGCGACGGGCTGTCCTCCGTGGCGCTCCTGCTCGAGGGGCAGCCGACCCTGCGGCGGGCCCTGACCGACCCGGTGTCGGTGGTCGACGGGCGGCGCTCCCTGGTGGACGCGCTGTTCAGCGGCAAGCTCGCGGCCGGGCCGCTGGAGGTCCTCCGCGACCTCGCCGGTCACGCGTGGGACGGCTCGCGCGACCTGGTCGAGGCGACCGAGACGCTGGCCCAGTCGGCGGCGATGTCGGTCGCCGAGCGGGCCGGGGCGCTCGACGAGGTCGAGGACGAGCTCTTCCGCTTCAGTCGCCTGCTCGACCGCGAACCGTCGTTGCGCGCGGCGCTGACCGATCACGGACTGCCGGACGAGCGCAAGACCGCTCTGGTCGGCAGCCTTCTGGACCAGGCACGACCAGAGACCGTCCGGCTTGTCCAGGAGGCGGTCGTCCGTGCGGGCGGTTCCCTGGAGTCCCGGCTCTCGGGGCTCTCCGACCTGGCCGCGGCCCGTCGCCAGCGGATGGTCGCCCACGTGCGGGTGGCCCAGCCGCTGGCGCAGGACCAGGCAGACCGGCTCGCCGCCGTGCTGCAGCGCATCTACGGCCACCCGGTCGCGCTGCAGGTAGCCATCGACCCCGACGTGCTCGGCGGTGTGGAGGTGCGCGTCGGTGACGAGGTGCTCGACGGCACCGTGTCGCGACGCCTCGCGTCCGCGCGGCTCCGGCTCGTCGGCTAGCGCACACTCAGCACACTCAGCACGGCGGCAACCGCCTCGGCGGACCCGCAACAGCTCAGCAGGAACCACGAGACCAGCAGCACCCACCAGACGAGAGCAGGGAAGCCAGATGACGGAGCTCAGCATCCGCCCGGAGGACGTCCGGTCCGCGATCGAGCAGTACGTCACGTCGTACACGGCGGAGACCACCCGTGAAGAGGTCGGCACGGTCGACGAGGTCGGCGACGGCATCGCCCGGGTCGGTGGCCTCTACGCGACGATGGCCAACGAGCTGCTCGAGTTCGAGGGTGGCGCGCTGGGCCTCGCGCTGAACCTCGACGAGCGTGAGATCGGCGTCGTCATCCTCGGTGACCCGAGCGCCATCGAGGAGGGCCAGGCGGTCCGTCGTACGAACCGCGTGCTCTCGGTGCCGGTCGGCGACGGCTTCCTGGGCCGGGTCGTCGACCCGCTGGGTCGTCCGCTGGACGGCAAGGGCGAGATCGAGGCCGAGGGCGAGCGCATCCTCGAGCTGCAGGCGCCGAACGTGATGGGCCGTCAGCCGGTCAAGGAGCCGATGCAGACCGGGATCAAGGCGGTCGACGCGATGACCGCGATCGGTCGGGGTCAGCGTCAGCTGATCATCGGCGACCGCCAGACCGGCAAGACCGCGGTGGCGATCGACGCGATCATCAACCAGCGTGAGAACTGGGCGACCGGCGACCCGAAGAAGCAGGTCAAGTGCATCTACGTCGCGATCGGTCAGAAGGGCTCGACGATCGCCGCGCTGGTCGGACGCCTCGAGGAGGCCGGCGCGATGGACTACACCACCGTCGTGGCCGCCAACGCCTCGGAGTCCGCCGGCCTGAAGTATCTCGCGCCTTACACCGGCAGCAGCATCGGGCAGCACTGGATGTACCAGGGCCAGCACGTGCTCATCGTCTTCGACGACCTGTCCAAGCAGGCCGACGCCTACCGCGCCATCTCGCTGCTGCTGCGTCGTCCGCCGGGCCGCGAGGCCTACCCCGGTGACGTCTTCTACCTGCACTCCCGGCTGCTCGAGCGCTGCGCCAAGCTGTCTGACGAGCTCGGTGGCGGGTCGATGACCGGCCTGCCGATCGTGGAGACCAAGGGCAACGACGTCTCGGCGTTCATCC
>JBBSTI010000073.1:0-15984 GCA_038236005.1 Mycobacteriales bacterium
CACGGGCGCACCGCTCCGCGTCATCGCCGCATCACGGGCGCACCGCTCCGCGTCATCGCCGCATCACGGGCGCACCGCTCCGCGTCATCGCCGCATCACGGGCGCACCGCTCCGCGTCATCGCCGCATCACGGGCGCACCGCTCCGCGTCATCGCCATGTCCCGATCATGCGCCACTCGATCACCATCGCTGCGAGCAACGCGACCAGCAGCGTGAGCGTCCCGTACCGGGAGCGTTCGTCGGCCGAGAGCGCGAGCCCACCGGGGACCAGGAGCAGAGACAAGATCATGTAGGCCGCGAAGGCCCCCGTCTCGGCCGGCCGCTCCCCGCCACCGAGCAGGTAGAGCAGATAGCCGAGCTGCGCGAACAGCACGCCCTGCAGCACGAACAGCCCCTGCAGGAACGGCTTGCCCGGCAGCTGGTCGCGGGCAGCGAGGACACCGGCCCACACCGACAAGACCGCGGCGACCACAAGCGTCGCGATCACGAGCGAGGGAGTCACGCCACCATCCTGCCGGGACCGGGCACCGGCTCAGTCCTCGCGCAGCCAGCCGGCCGCCTCGGTCGCCCAGTAGGTCAGCGTCACCGAGGCCCCGGCCCGACGGATCGCCGTCAGCTGTTCCAGGATGATCCGACGCCGGTCGATCCAGCCGTGGGCGGCGGCGGCCTCGACCATCGCGTACTCCCCCGACACCTGGTAGGCCGCGACCGGCACGTCGACAGCGGCAGCGAGGGCGGCGACCACGTCCAGGTAGGCCCCGGCGGGCTTGACCATCACCGCGTCAGCGCCCTCGGCGACGTCCTGCAGCCCTTCGTGGACGCCCTCGCGGGCCGAGCGACCGCCGTCCTGCTGGTAGGCCGAGCGGTCGCCGAACTGCGGCGCGCACTCGGCGGCATCGCGGAACGGGCCGTAGTAGGCCGAGGCGTACTTGGTGGAGTAGGACCAGACCGCGACGTCGGTGAAGCCCTCGCCGTCCAGGGCCGATCGGATGGCGCCGACCTGGCCGTCCATCATCCCGGACGGCGCGACGACGTGGGCGCCGGCGCGAGCCTGGGCGAGCGCGGCCGAGGCATACCGCGGGAGGGTCGCGTCGTTGTCGACCTCCCCGTCCGCCGTCAAGATCCCGCAGTGTCCGTGGTCGGTGTACTCGTCCAGGCACAGGTCCGTCATGATCACCGTATCGGCGCCCACCTCGCTGACCAGGTCCGCGACCGCCTGCTGCACGATGCCGTCCGGGTCGTCGGCGCCCGAGCCACGTGCATCTTTGACGGACGGGATGCCGAACAGGATCAGCCCGCCGACCCCGGCCTCCACCGCCTCGACCGCAGCCCGGCGCAGCGAGTCGCGGGTGTGCTGAGCCACCCCAGGCATCGAAGAGATCAGGGCCGGGGCCGTGATCCCTTCCTTGACGAACATCGGCAGCACCAGGTCGCCCGGGTGCACCCGCACCTCGCTGACCAGTCGTCGCAGCGGCGCCGTACGCCGGAGCCGTCTCGGACGGTTGGTGATCTTGGAGCCAGAACCAGGCCCAAGATCACCAACGCCTGTCACCGGGCAGCTCTCGCGAGGCGGCGACGTCGGGGGGCGGACGGCAGCTCCAGCCCCTGCTCGCGGCGAGCCAGCGCGTGCGCGGCAAGACCCTCGACCAGCGACCCGATCTCGGCCTGCTCCGCCAGCACCTCGACCGTGAGCCCGTGCTCCACCGCGGTGGCCTGCGTACGCGGGCCGATCGCACCGAGCACCGTCGAGTCGTGCGGCTTGCCGGCGATGCCGACCAGGTTGCGCACCGTCGAGGAGGAGGTGAACAGCACCGCGTCGAACCCGCCGCCCTTGAGGGCGTCACGGGTCTCGGCGGGCGGCGGGGCGGCCCGGACCGTGCGGTAGGCGGTCACCTCGTCGACCTGCCACCCCCGCGCCAGCAGCCCCGCGAGCAGGCTGTCGGTCGCGATGTCGGCGCGCGGCAGCAGCACCCGGTCGAGCGGGTCGTAGACCTCGTCGCGGGCGGCCCAGTCGGCCAGCAGCCCCTCGCTGGAGTGCTCCCCGGACGGCACGAGATCGGGCTCCAGGCCCAGCTCACGAAGGGCTGCGGCGGTGGCCTCGCCGACCGCCGCGATCTTGATCCCGGCGTACGCCCGGCTGTCCAGGCCCAGCTCGAGGACCTTTTCCCGCACGGCCCGTACGGCGTTCGTGCTCGTGAACGCAACCCAGGCGTAGCGTCCGGTGACCAGGCCGCGGATCGCCCGGTCCATCGGCGCGGCCGTCCGCGGCAGCTCCACCGCGATGGTCGGCACCTCGACGGGGATCGCGCCGTGCTGGCGCAGCGCCTCGGACAGCACACCGGCCTGGTCACGGGTGCGCGGGACCAGCACGCGCCAGCCGTAGAGGGCGCGCTGCTCGTACCAACCGAGCCGGCCCACCTTCTTGACCGGGTCGCCGAGCACGACGACCGCGTCGCCGGACAGCCCCGCGAGGTCACCCTCCAGCGCGTCCAGGGTGCTCACCACGGTGCGCTGGTCCGGCCCGGTGGCCCCGACCGTGACCGCGACCGGCGCCTCAGGACGACGCCCGTGCTCGACCAGCGCGCTGGCGATCTTGGCGGCCTCGGTGACCGGGGCCAGCAGCACGAGCGAGCCGCCTCGGGAGGCCAGCGCACGCCAGTCGGTACCGTCGGTGACCTCGGCGACCGTCCGGACCGGGCCGAGCGGGAGCCCGGCGTACGCCGCCACGGCGTCCGCGACGGCCACGCCGGGGACGATCTCGAGCAGCTGGCCGCCCCGGACGACGGTCTCGGCCTCCTTGACCCCGGCTGCGGTGGCGAACGGGTCTCCGGGCAGCAGCCGGACGACCTGGCGACCGGCCCGGGCGGCCGCGAGCAGCTGCGCGCCGACCGGCTCGTCGCCGCTGCGCAGCACCTCCGCGGTCGGAGCGACGAGCGCGAGCACGTCGTCCTGGACCGCAGGGTCGGCGAGCACCAGGTCGGCGGCGGCGAGCAGCGCCTCGGCCCGCCGGGTCAGCAGCCCAGGATCGCCCGCGCCGGCACCCACCAGCGCGACCCGTCCAGCAACGACACGCACGGCGGTGGCACTCACAGCGGATCCTCCTCGATCGACATCAGCAGGGCGGCGCCGCGGTCGAGCAGCTCGGCAGCCAGGCGCCGACCCACCCCCGCAGCGTCGCTGGTCGGGCCGGTCGCGGACAGCCGCACGGCGTCGGAGCCGTCGATCGCCGCGACCAGGCCCCGAAGATAGAGCTCCGGCCCGTCGTCGCCCTCGCCGATCTCGGCCAGCGCCGCGACCGGGGCCGAGCAGCCGGCCTCCAGCGTCGCGAGCAGGGCACGTTCGGCGACCACGCAGCATCGGCTGTCCAGGTGCTCCAGAGCGCCCAGCGCCTCGACCAGGGCGGGGTCGTCGCTACGGCACTCGACCGCCAGCGCCCCCTGGGCCGGCGCGGGCAGCACGGTGAGCGGGTCGATCGTCTCGGTCACCTCGGCAAGGCGGTCGAGCCGGGCGAGCCCGGCGCGCGCGAGGACGACGGCGTCCAGCGTGCGGCTGGTGACGAACCCGATCCGGGTGTCGACGTTGCCGCGGATCGGCTCGACGTCGAACCCGAGCTGCAGCCCGCGCAGCTGCGCGACCCGGCGAGGCGCCCCGGTGCCGATCCGGGCGCCGGGCCCGAGCTCGCCGAGGGTGAGCCCGTCCCGGGCGACCAGCACGTCCCGGGGGTCCGCACGCTCGGGGACCGCGGCGATCACGAGCCCCGGGGCCTCGGCGGTCGGCAGGTCCTTGTAGCTGTGGACGGCGAGGTCGACCCGGCCCTCCAGCAGCGCGTCACGGAGCGCGGCGACGAACACCCCGGTGCTGCCGAGCTGCTGGATGGGCGCACGGGACGTGTCGCCCCTCGTGGTCACCCGGACCAGCTCGACCTCGTGGCCTCGGGCCCGCAGCGCGTCCGCGACGTGCCCGGACTGGGTCAGCGCCAGCTGCGATCCGCGGGTGCCGAGCCGCAGAACCGTCACGAGAACGGCCCCGTCACGGGGTCGACCGGGGCAAGGGGATCGGCAGCAGCGGCCGGGCCGCCGGGGTAGACCATCGGGGTGCTGGAGACCGCCGCGGGCGCGCTGCGGTCGAGTTCGAACAGCTCACGCAGCGCGGCGTCGTAGGAGGTCGGCTCGGGCGCCGACGCCAGCTCACGCACCCGCACCGAAGGGGTGTGCAGCAGTGTCTGCACCACCCGGCGCACGCTCTGGGCGACCTCGGCCCGAGACCGTTCGTCGAGCCCGGGCAGGCGCTGATCCAGCCGGGTCAGCTCGCCGGCGACCACCTCGGCCGCCCGGCTCCGCAACGCCGTGACGGTCGGACCGACCCGGCTGCTGCGCTGCCAGGCGCAGAACGCGCCAACCTCCTCGGTGACGATCTCCCGGACCGCCTGCACGTCGGCCGCGGCCGCACCGGAGGCGAGCACCCCCTGCAGGGTCTCGAGGTCGATGAGCGTGACGCCGGGCAGGGTGCGCACCAGGGGGTCCAGGTCGCGGGGCAGCGCCAGGTCGACGAAGGCTACCGGTCGTCCGGCCCGCGCGTCTACGGCGTCCCGGACCAGTTCGTAGGCCATGACGACCCCGGTCGAGCCGGTCGAGCTCACCACCACGTCGGCCTTCGCGATCGCGGCACCCAGATCGTCGAGCCCGATCCCGTCGCCCTCCAGGGAGGCGGCGAGCCGCAGGGCGTTCTCGGTCGTACGGTTGGCGACCGTCACACCACCCACCCCGAGCCGTCGCAGCGTCGCCCCGGACAGCGCGCCCATCGACCCGGCACCGACGATCAGCACGTCACGGCCCGCCAGCGGGCCGACGGCGAGCGCGGCCTGGTCCAGCGCGACGCTGACCAGCGACTGCCCGGCCGCGTCGATCCCGGTCTCGCTGTGCGCCCGCTTGCCGACCCGCAGCGCGGTCTGGAACAGCTCGTGCAAGGTGCGTCCGGCCCCGTGCGCGCTCGCGGTGTAGGCCCGTCGGAGCTGCCCGAGGATCTGCGACTCGCCGACCACCATCGAGTCCAGGCCGGTCGCGACCTCGAACAGGTGCCGGACCGCCTGGCCCTCCCAGTGCACGTAGAGGTGGCGCTGCAGCTCCTCGAGCGGCACCCCGGACTCCTGGGTCAGCAGGTCGGTGACCGCCTCGAACCCCGCGTGGAAAGCGTCGGTGTCGGCATAGACCTCGACCCGGTTGCAGGTGGAGACGACAACAGCCTCGTGCACGGCCCGACCCGGCCCGCCGGTCAGCCGTCCGAGCACCCGCCCGGTGTCGTGCAGCCCGAGCGTCACCTGCTCCAGCAGAGACACCGGCGCGCTGCGGTGACTCACCCCTACGGCCAGGACACTCATCTCGTCGCCCCCCGAAGGGCCGGCTCACGGCCCTGCTCGGACATGCTGCTCCCGGGTTCGCTGGTCTGGTCGACGTTACGCGCTGATGAACGGCTCGGACGGTCGAGTGCTGGGAGTCACACGAGTTACACGATGCTGTGTCCGTCAGCCCCGCAACGCCCGGCGCAGAGCCTTCGGGTCGATCTGCCAGAAAGCGTGCTCCACCCCGTCGAGCAGCACGACCGGGACCTTGTGGCCGTACGCCTCGGTGTCGACCGGATCGACGTCGACGTCGCGCACCTCGTACGCCACCCCGGCACGTTTCGCGACCGCCGGCACGTCACGCTCGGCGAGCGCGCAGGCGTGACACCCCTGTCGCGTCACCAGGCTGACGAGCCCTACGGGTGAGGCCCGTCGGAAAGGCCTCACGAGCGGCCCTCGCGGTAGAGCTGCCAGGTGCGCGCATACACCTCGGCCGGGAGCGTCCCGCCGAACACCTGGGGCAGGCCCTGGACGTCGAGCATCCCCCCGCAGGGGCCGTCGACCTGTTCGCACCGGGCGGTGTACTCGTAGCCCATCCAGGTGGCGATGCAGAGCGTCTGCGGCTCGATCGAGCAGCCGACGAACCAGGCGTTCGAGGAGTCGTTCGTCGTGCCGGTCTTGCCGTAGACGGTGAACGGCTGCGCGGCGCGAGGGGCGGTGCCTCCGGCGGTCGCGACCTTGCTCATCGCCTCGACCACCTGGTCCGCGACCTGCTCGGGCAGGGCCCGGGTGCCGGGCACCAGGGCGCCTGCCCCCGGCCGCACGATCCCGGGGTCACTGTTCTCACCGCCCGCGCGGCCGCCGCCCTGGCGGATCTCGGTGTAGAAGCGCGGCTGCTGGCGTACGCCTGCGTTCATCAGGGTGCCGTACGCGTTCGCGAGACTGAGCGGGCTCACCTCCGCCGTCGTGCCGAGCCCGAAGGAGCAGACGTCCGTCGCGAAGGCCTCAGGTGTCCGGGTCCGCGCGCCGGCAGACACCATGAGGTCGCGGATCTTCGTGGGCCCCACCTCCAGGGCCAGCGGGACGTAGACCGTGTTCACCGAGCGGGCCAGCGCGCCGCCGAGCGAGGTCTGACGGCTCGGGCTGACCTCTCCGCCGGCGTTGCTGTAGCGGTAGACCCCGCCCGGGGCGCCCGGGCAGGCGATCTCAGCGGTGCCGGGCGCGAGCACGGTCTCGGAAAGAGTGTGCCCCTGCTGCAGCGCGACCGCGAGCGTGAACGGCTTGATCGTCGAGCCGGCGGACCGGAAGGCGTCGGTCACGAGATCGGTTCCGCCCCGCACGTAGCCGTCGGTCGCCGGGGTCATCCGCTCGGGCGTGGGCGGGTCAGCCGTCGGGTCGGCCGGGACCACTCGCTGCGGCCGCCGCAGCACGGTCGCCATGGCCTTGACGTCCCCGGTCCTCCAGTCGATCGCGACGGACGCGCCCTGGGGATCGTCCGGGCCCGGCAGGGTCTCTGACAGCGCCTGCTGCAGGGTGGCCTGCAAGGTCGGGTCGAGCGTCGAGGTGACCCGCAGCCCGTCGCTCGCCAGGCGGTCCTCGGTCAGCGCACCGGTCGACCCCCCGACCGCGTCGTTCGGTGAGCCGTACGCGGCCTGCAGCCGCCGCTTCAACGCATCGGTGAACTCGGGCGCGCTGGATGCCGGCTCCGGGTCGATCCGGCGTACCGGCACGATCTCGGTCTGGAGGGCGTCGCTGGCCTGCTCGGGCGTGACGAGACCGCCGACCACCATCCGGTTCAGCGTGTAGCGCTGGCGGCCCTTGGCGACCTCGGGGTCGCGCACCGGGTTCCAGACCGACGGCGCCGGCGCGATCCCGGCGAGCATCGCCGCCCGGGCCAGCGCCAAGGTGGGGCTGCGCAGGCCCGTGGCAGGGTCCAGCGCGAGGTCCGAGACGCCGACCCCGAAGTAGTACTTCGCGGCAGCCTGCACCCCGAAGCTGCCGTTGCCGAGATAGAGCACGTTCAGATAGCTGGTCAGGATCTCGTCCTTGGACAGCCGCCGCTCCAGCCGTACGGCGAGCGAGGCCTCCCTGAGCTTGCGCCCGATCGTGGTGTCGTCCTGCTGCGTGGCGTTCTTCACGTACTGCTGGGTGATCGTCGACCCGCCCTGCAGGCGGCCACCCGACAGGTCGTTGTAGGCCGCGCGCACCAGCGCTCTCAGGTCGACCCCGCGGTGCTCGAGGAACCGCTCGTCCTCGGCCGAGATCATCGCGTCCCGCATGACCTGCGGGATCTGGTCCGCCGCCACCGGTTCGCGGCGGTTCACCGGTCGGATCGTGCCGATCTGGGTCTGACCGTCCGCGGCGTAGAGCATCGCCGGCCGGGGCGCAGCCGGCAGCGCGACGTCGGCCGGCGCCGCGAGCAGGCCTCCCACGAAGGCGACCCCGGCCACCAGGGCCGACAGCAGCAGGACGATCACCAGCCGCCCGAACCGGCGGCTGACACGTCGTCGCCGGGAGGCGGCACTGAGGCGGCGCCGCGGGCTCGGGGCACCGGCACTGAGGCGGCGCCGCGGGCTCGGGGCGGGCCCGTCACGGGCGCCCGCGATCGGGGCAGACACCCCCAGACCGTACGACGTCTACCCGGCTCGCGGCGCGCCGCCCGCAGACGCCACGAGACTGTCATGATCCGTGGGCCCCGACCGGGGGAGACTGCCACTGTCCACCCACCAGCGACGGCCTCACCGCCAAGGAGCGTCGATGACCGCCCGCCGCTCCCTGCGCCCGTGAGCCTGCCACGGACCGGCCGGGTGTCTCCGCTGCCGTCCGGCCGAGGCGGGCAGCCGGTCTCGCTGACCGACGGCGCGTCCCAAGACCGCCCCCGCGACCAGCCGGACGCCGACAAGGCCGTCGGGCTGAGCCTGGTCCAGCGCGCACAGGCCGGCGACGCCGAGGCCTTCGGTGAGCTGTACGACCGCTACGCGACCGTCGTGCACCGCTATCTCAGCTATCGGGTGGGCAGTCCCCAGCTGGCGGAGGATCTCACCAGCGAGACCTTCCTGCGTGCGCTGCGCCGGATCGGCTCGTTCACCTGGCAGGGCAAGGACGTCGGAGCCTGGCTCGTCACGATCGCCCGCAACCTGGTGGCCGACCACTACAAGAGCGGTCGCTACCGGCTCGAGCTCACCGTCGGCGACGTCAGCGAGGTCGGCGGGCCCGCACCGACCACCGACGGACCCGAGGACGAGGTGCTGGCCGGGCTGACCAACGCGGTGCTGCTCGCGGCGGTGACCCGGCTCGCCGCCGAGCAGCAGGAGTGCATCGTGCTGCGCTTCCTCCAGGGCATGTCCGTTTCCGAGACCGCTCTGATCATGGGCAAGAGCGACGGAGCGATCAAGGCCCTGCAATATCGCGCGGTGCGCTCGCTGGGCCGTCTCCTGCCTGACGGGACCGAGCTGTGACGCTGTCCGCCGTCACCAGGCTGCAGACCCGTACGGGTGGCTCACCAGAGCCGCAGCAGAACGATGCCGTCACCTACTTGCACGATGGTCGTTGACCAGCCCGAGGTCCCGTATCGGGACGCACCAGGACGGAGGAGCACGATGACCGAGCGCCGGCTCTTCCCTGGGTTCCGTCGGCGCGCCGCCACGGCCCGGCTCGACGAGGCCCTGGACCGCGGCGTCGTCAGCAGCCCCGAGTCCGCCCTGGCAGCCCGGCTGGCCGCAGTGCGCCCTGCGCTGGAGCAACGGGCCGCGACGCCCGGGCTTTCGGAGTCCACCCGGCAGGCCCAACGTGCCCGCCTCGTCGCCGTCGCCACGGTCCGTCCCGCGACCGGCACCGGAGCGCCCGTAGAGCCGGTTCCCAGGCGTCATCGGCGCCGGACCGCGGTCGCGCTCGCCTCAGCCCTCAGCCTGGTCGGGCTGGGCGGCGTGGCGGTCGCCGCCTCCCGGTCGCTGCCCGGCGACCCCTTCTACGACGTGAAACGGGGCACCGAGTCGGTCTCGCTCGCCCTGTCCAGCGGAGACCAGAGCCGGGGCGAGCGCTACCTGGAGCTGGCCACCACCCGGCTGCTCGAGGTGCGAGGCCTGGTCGAGGGCCGGGAGGCCCTCGACGCCACCTACGTCCCGGGCGACCGCGCCGACACCTCTGACACCGAGGCGCGTGCGGACCGGGTCGCGCGCACGCTCGGCGCGATGGACGCCAGCACCCGGTCCGGCACGACGCTGCTGACCGACCTGTTCAGGCAAGGCGACCAGGACGTCCCGCTGCGCACCGTGGAGCTGTGGGCGCAGTCCCAGACCTCCACGCTGGACGCCCTGCTGCTGCAGCTCGGGGGCGCCGGCCGCGACCGGGCGACCGTCTCGCTCACGCTGCTGCAGACGGTCGGCGCCGAGGCCGGCGAGCTCATCGCCACCGGCCCGTGCCCCACCGGCTGCGACCCTGGACCTGGCCGACCGAGCCCGTCCCCGACCCCTGCAGAGCCGTCAGCCGTTCCGTCCGGGACACCGTCTGGACCGCCCGACTAGGCCACCGTCTGAGCCACCCCGGCCCACCGGCGCTGACGGCCCCGGCGCCTTCCCGCGCGTGACCGTGCTGCCTGGCCCGTCCACGCGACCACTGGTCCGGGCTGCCGGGCGGGGCGTCGTACGTCCGGGGCGGGCCCGTCCGGTCGGTAGGTTGGTCGTTCTTCCCACGGAGGCATCCTTTGGCCCGCACCCTGCGCCGCCCACGACGCGACGACGGTGTCGCAGCGGTGCTCGCCGGGGTCGCCTCGGCGGCCGCCGTCGGGACGGACGAGGGTCGTGACCCGAGCCCCGACCGGAGCGCGGCGGCCTTCTTCGACGTCGACAACACGATGATCCGCGGGGCCTCGATCTATTTCTTCGGCAAGGGCATGGCCGGCCGGGGGATGGTGACGACCGGGGACCTGCTCCGGTTCGGCTGGGGCCAGCTCCGGTTCCGGGTGCTGGGCACCGAGGACCTCGACGCGGCCGCCGGTGTGCGCGAGAAGGCGCTCGGGCTGGTGGCCGGCAAGTCCGTCACCGAGATCGTGGCGTACGGCGAGGAGATCTACGACGAGCTCATGGAGCAGCGGATCTGGTCCGGCACGCGGGCCCTCGCGCAGCAACACCTGGACGCCGGTCAGCGGGTGTTCCTCGTGACCGCGACACCGGTCGAGCTGGCCCGGATCATCAGTCAGCGGCTCGGCCTGACCGGGGCGTTGGGCACCGTGAGCGAGGTGCAGGACGGTCGCTACACCGGGCGGCTGGTCGGCGAGCCTCTGCACGGGCCCGCCAAGGCCGAGGCCGTGCGCGCCCTCGCCGACCGGGAGGGTCTCGACCTCTCGCGCTGCACCGCCTACAGCGACTCGAGCAACGACCTTCCGCTGCTCTCGCTCGTCGGGCACGCCGTGGCCGTCAACCCCGACGCAGGCCTGCGCGAGCTGGCCCGGGCCCGGGGCTGGGAGGTGCGCGACTTCCGTACGGGCCGCAGGGCGGTCAAGATCGGGGTCCCGGCTGCCGCCGGTGCGGGTGCGGTGTCCGGGGGCGTCGTGGCCGGGGTCGCTCTGCACCGCCGCCGGGCGGCCCGTCGTCGTCCGCTGGCCCGCCTCCGGGCCGCCGTGCCGCTGCCCGGCCGCTGATCCCCACGGCGTCCTGACCCTGAGGCGTCCTGATCCTCAGCCGGTGGCGACGGGGGCGTCTGGGGCCCGGGCACGACGACGACGCCGGCCGACCTCCCGGACGCGCCGCCCGGCGAGGTAGGCGCCCAGCAGCACCAGGACCAGACCCGAGATCGAGGCCAGGGAGAGGCTCTCGTCGAGCAGCACCGCGCCATACAGGACGGCGAACACCGGCGCGAGGTAGGTGACCAGCGTGGTGCGCTCGGGCCCGACCTCCCCGATCAGCCAGTAGAACAGGACGAACGCCAGCCCGGTCCCGACCAGTCCGAGCACGAGCATGGCCAGCACACCCTGCGCGTCGGGCAGACGCGTTGGGGGGTCGAGCAGCACCGGCGGGACGAGCAGCAGGCTGCTGGCGGTGAGCACCCCGGCGAGCAGCCCGAGCTTGGGGACGCCTGCATAACGTCGGCCGGTCCAGGCTGCTCCAACCGCATATCCGAGGGCGGCGAGCAGCACCATCACGCAGCCGAGCACGGCACCCCCGCTGGCCCCCAGCAGCAGCCCCACGCCGGTCAGACCCACGGTCAGTCCGACCCAGGTGGCCCGGGACGGGCGAGCGCCGCCGAGGACGGGGGCGAGCAGCGCACCCCACATCGGGGTAGCCGCGATCAGGGTGCCGGCGAGCCCGCTGGGGATCCGTTGCTCGCCGAGGGCGATCAGGAACATCGGCGCGGCCTGCTGCACCAACGCCAGCAGCAGGATCTGCTTCCAGAGCGGGGCGATCACGCGCAGGTGGCGGCGGGCGAGGAACAGCAGCAGCACGGCGGAGGGCAGGAACCGGGCGAAGGTGACCGTGGCGGGGGTGGTGGTCTCGAGCGCTACCGCGATGAGCAGGTAGGACCCACCCCAGGTCGCGGCGAGCGTCAGCAGGGCGAGCAGAGGCTTCAGCGGCACGAGCGCAGCCTGCTTGCGGGGCGCCGAGGTGACAACCCGGTTCCTGCGCGAGAACTCGCGTCGCAGCCCGTACGCAAGAGGGGCTTAACGGCCGCGCTGGCCGGCGCTGCGCAGATCCTCGCACGCGGTGACGACACGGGCAGTCATGCCGGCCTCGGCCGACTTGCCCCAGGCGCGAGGGTCGTACTGCTTCTTGTTGCCGACCTCGCCGTCGACCTTGAGCACCCCGCTGTAGTTGCTCAGCATGTGGTCCGCGACCGGGCGGGTGAAGGCGTACTGCGTGTCGGTGTCGACGTTCATCTTCACGACGCCGTAGTCGAGCGACTCGCGGATCTCGGTGAGCAGCGAGCCGGAGCCGCCGTGGAAGACCAGGTCGAAGTCCTTGCCGCCCTTCGCCCCGACCGCCTGCTGGATGTCGCGCAGGATGGTCGGCTTGAGCGTCACGTTGCCGGGCTTGTAGACGCCGTGCACGTTGCCGAAGGTGGCAGCCAGCAGATAGCGGCCGCGCTCCCCCATGCCGAGCTTGTCCGCGGTGAGCTGGGCGTCCTCAGGAGTCGTGTAGAGCTTGTCGTTGATCTCGTTGTCGACCCCGTCCTCCTCGCCGCCGACCACGCCGATCTCCAGCTCCAGGATGATGTTGGCCTTGGCGCACTGCGCCAGCAGCTCCTCGGCGATGTCAAGGTTCTCGTGCAGCTCGATCGCCGAGCCGTCCCACATGTGCGACTGGAACAGCGGCTCTCGGCCGGCGTCGACCCGCTCCTGGCTGATCTTGATCAGCGGGCGCACGAAGCCGTCGAGCCTGTCCTTGGGGCAGTGGTCGGTGTGCAGCGCGATCTGCACGTCGTACGCCTTCGCGACGTGGTGCGCGTATTCGGCCAGCGCCTCGGCCCCGAGCACCATGTCCTTGATGGTCGGGCCGGAAAGATATTCGGCGCCACCTGTGCTGACCTGCACGATGCCGTCGCTCTCGGCCTCGGCGAACCCGCGCAGCGCTGCGTTCAGGGTCTGGCTGCTCGTCACGTTGATGGCCGGGTAGGCGAACCGACCGGCCTTGGCGCGGTCGAGCATGTCGGCGTAGGACTCAGGCGTGGCGATCGGCATGTGGGCAATGTACGGCGATGCTCCGACCCCCTGGCACGGGGGTCAGCCTGCAGCTGGTGAGCACCGCGAGGGCCGCCGCTGCGTGACGACCGGCGGGCAGAGCTCAGACGTGCGGGCTGGCTTGGGCACTGGCGGCCATGGCGGCGAGCATCGCGCCCATCGACGCATGGATCGCGTTGACGCCCTTCAGCGGTCGGACCATGACGGTGAAGTCGACGATCAGCCCGTCGGCATCCACCTTCAAAAGGTCGACCCCGTTCACCAGGATCCCGTCCAGGGTGGTCTCGAACTCGAGCACCGCGTCGTGGTCACCGACCACCTCGCGGACGTAGCGGAACCCCGCCTCGGGGGCGTTCAGGGTGGTGAGGGCCGCAAGCAGGTAGGTGCGGGTCTTCGTACGCCCCGCTTGCGGGGTGAACACGACCGGGGAGCGGAAGACCACGTCGTCGGTCAGCAGCGCGTCGAGCGCGGCGGCAGCCTCCGGCGTGGCGCCGTCGGTAGCCAGGTCCATGTAGCCGTGCCAGGCGGCGACGGCGCGAGCGGCGGGAGTCGTCATGTCCCGCACTCTCGCACGGCTGTCGGGCGCACGGTCAGCGAAAGCGCATCAGCTCCGGGCGTACGGCGCGAGCGACCTCTTCCACCGGCTCGTCGTCGCGGGAGGCGGCGATCGGGCCGTCCGGACCGACCACCTCCAGCACGGCGTCCAGCGGCACCTGCCGCTTGAGCAGCGCGAGCGCCAACGGGCCGCTCTCGTGGTGCCGGACCGCCGTGCCGCAGCGGCCCACCACGCGACCGTCGAGCAGCACGTCGGCGCCGACCAGCGGCAGCTCGGAGTCCGACCCGTCCAGCTGCAGCAGCGACAGGGTGCGCGGCGGCCGGCCGAGGTTCGCGACCCGGGCGACCGTCTCCTGCCCTCGGTAGCAGCCCTTCGCCAGATGCACCGCGGTCGTCAGCCACGGTGTCTCGTTCGGGATCGTGCGGTGGTCGGTGTCCAGCCCCAGGCGGGGGCGACGGCCGGCGACGCGGAGCGCCTCGTGGGCCATCACGCCCGCCACCTCACCAACGCCGGGCAGCTCGGCGCGGGGCAGCAGGTCCCAGCCGAGCCCCGCCTCGGAACCGGTCCCCAGCACCGCCCAGTCGGCCGTCACATCGGTGATCTCGACCCGCAGCATGAAGCGCATGCGCTCGAGCCAGGCCTGCAGCTCCGACCCGGGCTCGAGGTGCATCCGGACGGCATCGCCGTCGTCGACGAGCTGAAGGTGATGCTCGACGTGGCCGTTGGGCGACAGCACGAGCGACTCGGTCGGGACCCCCGGCAGCAGGAACCGCAGCTCCTGGGAGGTCAGGTCGTTGAGCCAGGTCAGCCGGTCGGGCCCGCGGACCTCGAGCACCGGACGGTGGGACAGGTCGACGACCGCCTCGCCCGCCGCCAGCCGGCGCTGCTCGCGGTAGGGGTCGCCGTAGTGCGCGGCCACCCCGGCGTCGATCCCCTCGGCGGCGACGGCTCCCGGGCGGTCCAGCAGAGGCGAGGTCATGCCCATCTCAACCGTCAAGGACTGCGGTGCACTCCCGGCACCGTCCGAAGACCGCGAAGTGCCCGAGGTCGACGGTGAACCCGCGCTGGTCCTGGAGCGCCTCCACCGTGGCGGCGAACAGCGCCGGGTCGACCTCCTCGACGTTGCCGCAGTCCCGGCACTTCAGGTGCACGTGCTCGTGGTCCGACGCGACCGAGTAGGTGGGGGCGCCGTGCCCGAGGTGGCTGTGCCGGACCAGCTCGATCTGCTCGAGCAGCTCCAGCGTGCGGTAGACGGTGCTGATGTTGACGCCGGCCGCCTGCTCCTGGACCGCGCCGGCGATCTCCTCGGGCGTGCCGTGCCCGAGCCGCCCGACCGCCTCCAGCACCAGCTGTCGCTGCGGGGTCAGGCGGTAGCCGCGGCTGCGCAGCGCGGTCTTCCAGTCGCTGCCCACCGCCGGATGACCCATCGGCAAACAGTAACCTCGGCCGGTGACAGTCACCTCGAGCGTGCTGGCCGTCCTCACCGCTCTGGGCCCCGAGCTGCGGGACCCTGCCGCGCCTCTGGTCACCGCCGAGGACCCCGGTCTGATCCGGGGCGAGTCGGTGTTCGAGACCGTACGGATCGGCGGCTCCCGCCCGGCGTTCCTCCAGCGGCACCTGGCCCGCCTGGCGGTCAGCGCCGACCGGCTGGCGATGGCCTGCCCCGAGGGCCTGCCAGAGCTTGCCGCCTGCGCGGCTGAGGCGTGGGACCCGACCGACGGTGTGCTGCGGATCGTGTGCACCCGCGGCGGGGTGTCGTACGCCCTGGTGACCGAGATGCCCACCCGCCCGGACAGCGTCGAGGTGCTGACGCTGCGGCTCGGTGGGGAGATCGCCGAGCGCCGCCAGCCGTGGCAGCTGGCGGGGGTGAAGAGCACGTCGTACGCGGTGAACATGGCGGCCCAGCGCTTCGCGGTGGCGCAGGGGGCGCAGGACGCGGTCTTCGTGAGCGGCGACGGGGAGGTCCTGGAGGGACCGACCTCGACGGTGAGGTGGGTGACCGGCGGGATGCTGTGCTCACCCCCGCCGGACGAGATCGGGATCCTGCCGGGGACGACGGCCGAGGTGCTGCACTCCCTCACCGCGTCGTCGCTGCGTCGCGGCACGCTGGCGGACCTGCAGGCGGCTGACGAGATCCTGATGGCCAGCAGCATCCGGGGGGTGACGCCGGTGGTGCGGCTGGACGACCGGGTGCTGCCGGTCGGTCCGGTGACGGCGTCGTTGCGCGTCGCGTTCGAGCGGCTGGTCACCTCGTAGGACGTTGGTGATCTTGGCCGGCGGAACGGCGCCAAGATCTGTGAGGGTGTCGTTGTGCGCCGTCTGGTTGAAGGCGTCAGGTTGGTGCTCGGTGTCCGTGGTGTGACTCTTCCAAGATCTGGCCGGCTTGCCGTGCCTTGTTGGTGACCTGTCCGCTGCGGG
>JBBSTI010000074.1:0-15960 GCA_038236005.1 Mycobacteriales bacterium
CAGACCTCGGCCGCGCTGGCGACGCTGGTCCTCGAGGAGGCCGGGGTCGCCGTCGTGCCGGGCGAGGCGTTCGGTACACCCGGATACTTCCGCCTGTCGTACGCGCTGGGTGACGACGACCTCGTGAAGGGGCTCGAGCGGCTGGCCGACCTGCTCGCCGAAGCGGAGTAGGACACGTAAAAGCCCGCCCGGGGCGTCCCGGGCGGGCTGACGAGCACGCAGCGGCTAGCGCGTCTCGCGGTGGTCGGTGTGCTGCCGGCAGGTCGGGCAGAACTTCTTGAGGTCCATGCGGTCCGGGTCGTTGCGCCGGTTCTTCTTGGTGATGTAGTTGCGGTTCTTGCAGACCGTGCAGGCCATCGTGATCTTCGGACGGACATCGGTGGAGGCCATGGTTCCTGCTCTCGGTGATCTCTTGGGTGTCGTGGGGTTCGTGCAGACGAACGGTGTAGCGGTGACCGGACTTGAACCGGTGACACAGCGATTATGAGCCGCTTGCTCTACCAGGCTGAGCTACACCGCCTTGCTGCACAACCTTGGGAGGTCGTGCCCACGCCGCTCTCGCGACGCGTGGAGCCCCCTTACGGAATCGAACCGTAGACCTTCTCCTTACCATGGAGACGCTCTGCCGACTGAGCTAAGGGGGCCGCGACGAGGCGCCCGCAGAGCCTACACGCCCCTGCGGGATGCCGGGACGTGGACGCGCTGCGGTGCTCGTACGGTCAGACGTGGCGGGTGAAGGGTTCGAACCTTCGTAGGCTGAGCCGGCGGATTTACAGTCCGCTCCCTTTGACCACTCGGGCAACCCGCCTGGTGCGTCGGTGAGACTAGCGGACGTCCGGACCGTCTGCCAGACCCCCGCACGACAGACCCGTACGACAGCCCCGTCCCCAACCCGTAGGAGAACCCGTGGCCGACCCGTCGTTCGACATCGTCAGCAAGGTGGACCGCCAGGAGATCGACAACGCGCTGAACCAGACCAGCAAGGAGATCACGACCCGCTACGACTTCAAGGGCACCGGCGCCGACATCTCCTGGTCCGGCGAGGACATCGTGATCAAGGCCAACGCCGAGGAGCGGAGCAAGGCGATCCTGGAGGTGTTCAAGGAGAAGCTGATCAAGCGTCAGATCTCGCTCAAGACCCTGGAGGCAGGTGAGCCGCAGGTCTCCGGCAAGGAGGTGCGGATCACCGCCACGGTGAGCGAGGGAATCACGCAGGAGAACGCCAAGAAGGTCGCCAAGGTGATCCGCGACGAGGGCCCCAAGGGCGTGCAGCCGCAGGTCCAGGGTGACCAGCTGCGGGTCAGCGCCAAGAAGAAGGACGATCTGCAGACCGTGATCGCGTTGCTCAAGGGCCACGACTTCGACTTCGCCCTGCAGTTCACCAACTACCGCTAGGGCTCGTCCGGCCGACCCTCGGCCATCGCCTGCAGCCGTGAGATGCGGTCGGCCATCGGCGGGTGGGTGCTGAACAGGCGGCCGATGCCGCCACCGCGGAACGGGTTCGCGATCATCAGCGAGCTGGTCGTCGCGACCCCGGCGGTCTGGGCCAGGGGTCGCGCCGACGTCCCGGCGTCGAGCTTGGCGAGCGCCGATGCGAGGGCCAGCGGATCGCCGGTCACCTGGGCACCCGTCGCGTCCGCCTGATACTCGCGGGACCGGCTGACGGCCGACTGCACCAGGCCAGCCGCCAAGGGCCCCAGCAGGGCCAGCAGGAGCAGCGAGAGCGGGTTGTTGCGAGCGTCCCTGCCCCGCCCGCCGAACAGCGCGGAGAACTGGGCGACCTGCGCCAGGTAGACGATCACCGAGGCGAGCGCCCCCGCCACGCTGGCGATGAGGATGTCGCGGTTGCCGACGTGCGCCAGCTCGTGCCCGAGGACCCCCCGCAGCTCGCGCTCATCGAGGATCTCCAGGATCCCCTGCGTGCAGCAGACCGCCGCGTGAGCGGGGTTGCGCCCGGTGGCGAAGGCGTTGGGGGCGGCGGTCGGGCTGATGTGCACGCTGGGCTTCGGGATGCCCATGGTGGACACCAGCTCGTCGATCACCCGGTGGAGGTAGGGCGCCTGCTCGGGCGTCACCTCGACCGCCCGCATCGACCGCAGGGCGAGCTTGGCGCTGTAGAAGTAGGCGTAGCCGTTCAGCCCGATCGCGACCACCAGGGCGATCAGCAGCCCGCCGCGGCCGAAGAACGACCCGGCGATCAGGACCAGGGCCGACATCAGCCCGAGCAGCAAGGCGGTCTTGAGCCCGTTGTTCATGATGTCCTCCGGTCAGTCCCTCGTGCGCCGATCACGGCCGGCGGTCCGACGGTCGCCCACGGTCCTGCCCGGGTCCCTACCCGGTCCGTGCGAGCACGTAGGAGGCGAGGGCGTGCAGAGCGGCCCGGACCGGGCCGTCGGGCAGCTCGTCGGCGATCCCCCGCGCCTGCTGCACCGCGTCGGCCAACCGCTGCCGGGCCTGCACGACCGCCGGGCTGGCGCGCAGCAGGGTCAACGCCTCGGCATGCTCCGTGTCGTCCGGGAGCGGTCGCGAAACCAGCGAACGCAGCCGCGACTGCGTCGGGTCCTTCGAGCCGAGCACGAGCAGGACCGGGAGGGTGGGGACACCCTCGCGCAGGTCGGTTCCCGGCGTCTTGCCGGACTGCCCGGACTCCGACAGCACGTCGATCAGGTCGTCCGACAGCTGGAAGGCCACACCCACCACCTCGCCGAACCGCGTCACCGCCTCGACCTGCGGTCCCGGAGCGCCGCCGACGAGGCTGCCCAGGTGGGCGCTCGTAGCGATCAACGAGCCGGTCTTGTCGGCGAGAACGGCCAGGTGGTGCTCGACGCTGTCCTCGCCGGCCCCGGGTCCAGCAGTCTCGCTGATCTGCCCCTCCACGAGCCGAGCGAAGGTTCGCGCCTGGATCCGCACCGCCTCCGGCCCCAGATCGGCGATGATCTCCGAGGCGCGCGCGAACAGATAGTCGCCGGTGAGGATCGCCACGTTGTTCGTCCAGCGGGCGTTGGCGCTCTCCGCGCCCCGCCGCACGTCGGCCTCGTCCATGACGTCGTCGTGGTAGAGCGTCGCGAGATGGGTGAGCTCGACGACGACGGCGGCTTCGACGACGTCAGCGGACGTCTCCTGCCGGCCCAGCTGTCCGGCGAGCAGGGTGAGCAGCGGGCGAAAACGCTTCCCCCCCGCAGCGACCAGGTGGCCGGCCGCGTGGTCCAGGACAGGATGAGCCGCCGCCGCCACGTCGCGCAGCCTGGTCTCCACCTGAGCCAAGCCCTCACGGAGCGCCTGACTGAGATCGGGATCAGCAGCGTCGAAGGCCTCGCCGAGGGACCGCGGGCCGGGCCGTGCAGGCGGGGTCACCGTGCCAGAGTAGGTCGGCAGGTCACCGGGTGAACAACGCAGCCTGCTGGGCCAGGTTGAGCAGCGGCTGGGGCGCGACGCCCAGGGCGACCGTGACGGCGGCGCCGAGCGCGATGGCTGCGGCGCTGAAGCCACCGGACACCGCCACCGTCGGTCCGTCCGGAGCCGGCTCGGAGAAGAACATGACCACGACGACACGGGCATAGAAGTACGCGGTGACCGCACTCGACACGACCCCGACGATGACCAGCGGGAGAGCGTCGTCCAGGGCGGGCTGGAAGACGGCAAACTTCGCGATGAAACCACTGGTGAGCGGGATGCCGGCGAGCGCGAACAGCAGCAGGGCGAAGGTGCCTGCCACGAGCGGGCTCTTGCGGCCGAGCCCGGCCCACTTCGACAGGTGGGTCGCCTCTCCCGCGCTGTCTCGGACCAGGCTGACGATGCCGAAGGCGGCGATCGTCGTGAAGCCGTAGGTCGCCGGGTAGAACAGGGTGCCGCCGAGCCCCTCCGGGGTGAGCGTCACGACGCCCACCAGCAAGAAGCCGGTGTGCGCGACCGAGGAGTAGGCGAGCATCCGCTTGACGTCGGTCTGGGTGACCGCGAGCAGGGCGCCGACGACCATGGTCAGGATCGCCACCCCCCACATGACGGGGCGCCAGTCCCACCGGATCTCCGGGACCGCGACGTACAGCACGCGGAGCAGGGCGCCGAACGCGGCCACCTTGGTCGCCGACGCCATCAGGGCGGTCACCGCGGTCGGCGAGCCCTGGTAGACGTCGGGCGTCCACGCCTGGAACGGTACGGCGCCCACCTTGAACATCAGGCCCACGACCAGCATCCCGAGACCGAGATACAGCAGCAGGTCGTTGCGGTCGGCGACCTGGGTCGCGTCCCGGATGCCACCGAGCTCGACGGTGCCGGCGTAGCCGTACAGCAGCGCGACCCCGTACAGGAAGAAGGCTGAGGCGAAAGCGCCCAGCAGGAAGTACTTGACGGCCGCTTCCTGGCTCAGCAGCCGACGACGGCGGGCGAGACCGGCCATCAGGTAAAGCGGCAGTGACAGCACCTCGAGGGCGATGAACATCAGCAGCAGGTTGTTGGCCGCCGGGAACAGCAGCATCCCACCGAGCGCGAACATCGCCAGCGGATAGACCTCGGTCTGCACCCCCTGGCTCTCGGCGAGCCGCACGTCGTCCCGGGTGCCGGGCAGCGCTGCGGCGTTGCTGACGATGTCGCCGCCCGAGCTGTCCAGGCTGTTCTCGCTCAGCAGCAGGACCGACCCGAGGCCGAGCAGGCACAGCGTCCCCTGCAGGAACAGCGTTGGCCCGTCGATCGCGACAGCACCGTCCAGGACGACCCGGTCCGTGCCACCGGCGAGCAGGACGACGGCCACCAGGCCACCGACCAGACCGACCAGGGCCACCACGATCTGGGCGGCGCGGCGGGAGGCGGCCGGCGCGAACGCCTCGACGATCACCCCGACGACACCTGCCCCGAGGACGAGCAGCATCGGCAGGATTGCCGCGTAGTCGATCTCGATGCTCGGGATCTCGGTGGGCATCAGCGCGCTCCGGCGTCGAGGTCGGTCTGGACGTTGCAGACGGGGACGGCGGCCGTCACGACCGCGCGGTCGCTCGGGGCAGGGTCGGCGAACCCGAGGTCGACCTGCGTGCAGGCCACCGCGGGGTTGATCACGTCGGTCAGCGGCTTCGGGTAGAAACCGAGGAAGATCATCAGCGCCAGCAGGGGGGCCACGGCCAGGACCTCCCGACCTCGCAGGTCGGGCATCCGCTCGTGAGCCGCGGACAGCGGGCCCTGCATCGTGCGCTGATACATCAGCAGGATGTAGAGGGCTGCCAGCACGATGCCGACGGTCGCGACCACGGTGGCGACCGGGTAGCGCTGGAACGACCCGACCAGCACCAAGAACTCACTGATGAAGGTCGACAGGCCGGGCAGTGCCAGAGACGACAGGCCGGCCAGCAGGAAGACGCCAGCAAGCAGCGGCGCCGCCTTGGCGATGCCGCTGTAGGCGTCGGCGTCGCGGGTCTTGCCGCGGTGGATCAGGAAGCCGACGACCAGGAACAGCGCGCCGGTCGAGAGGCCGTGATTGACCATGTACAGCACGGCGCCGGTCTGCGCCTGCGTCGTGAAGGCGAACACCCCGAGGCCGATGAACCCGAAGTGCGCGACCGACGTGTAGGCCACCAGCCGCTTGAGGTCGCGCTGGCCCATCGCCAGCAGGGCGCCGTAGATGATCCCGATCACTGAGAGCGTGATGACGTACGGCGCAAGGATGCGCGAGGCGTCCGGGAACAGCGGCAAGCAGTATCGGATGAAGCCGAAGGTGCCGACCTTGTCCAGCACGCCCACCAGCAGCACGGCGCCGCCGATGGGCGACTCGGCACCCGCGTCGGGCAGCCAGGTGTGGAACGGGAACAGCGGGGCCTTGATGGCGAACGCGATGAAGAATCCGAGGAACAGCCAGATCTGCGTGGAGGTCGACAGGTCTAGCTGGGTCAGCGCGAGGACGTTGAAGGTGCCGCTCTCGAGCTGGCCGGCCGAGGCGACGTAGAGACCGATCACCGCGGCCAGCATGATCAGGCCGCCGAACAGGCTGAACAGGAGGAACTTCATGGCGGCGTACGACCGCCGCGGCCCACCGAACTGCCCGATCAGGAAATACATCGGGATGAGCATCGCCTCGAAGAAGACGTAGAACAGGAAGATGTCGGTCGAGACGAAGACGCCGATCATCATCGTCTGCAGGATCAGCATCAGGCTGAAGAACATCTTGACCGAGCCGCGTCGGGGGTCGGGCGGTCCGCCGGTGGAGGTGTCCGTGCGGTCGAGCATGGTGACCCCGCCAGGCCCGGCCCGCCCGGTCGCGTCGGTGTCACCGCTCGCGCTGCCGACCTTCAACGACGTGGCCGTGGTGGCGACTCCGGCCGGGTCCGCGTCGTTCCAGCTCGCGAGCAGCACGACGGGCACAAGCACGGCGATCAGCGCGATCAGCACCAGGGCGATGCCGTCGACGCCCACGGCGTACTGGACGCCGAAGGCCGGGATCCAGTCGTGCGCCTCAGCCATCTGGAAGCGCGCCCCGCTCGGGTCGAACTGGAGGCCGATCACGATGGTGAGCACGAGCACCACGAGGGAGGTGGCCAGGGCGACCTGCTTGACCATCAGGTCACGCCCGCGGGGCAGGGCCATGATGACCAGGACCCCGACCAGGGGGGTGAGGCCGAGGACGGTGAGGAACGGGAAGCTGTTCATGCTCAGATCCCCGACCGGGTCAGGACGAGCGCCGCGAGCACGAGCGTGGCGCCGCCGAAGATCGCCAGGGCGTAGGACCGGACGAAGCCGGTCTGGAGCCGTCGCAATCGGCCGGAGCCGCCCCCGATGCCGGCGGCGAGCCCGCTGACGGCGCCGTCGATGCCCTTGCGGTCGGCGAAGACCAGGACGCGGGTGAGGTATTGGCCGGGACGCATGAGGACCGCTTCGTTGAGGGCGTCGAGGTAGAGGTTGTTGCGTGCCGCAGAGACGAACGGGCTGACAGCGACCGGCGGGCTCATCGGCACCAGTCGGCGGCCGAACAGCAGCACGGCCACCCCTGCACCCAGCACGATCATGAGCAGTGACAGCGCGGCGATGAGCAGCGGGTCGAGCAGGTGGTTCACCTCGCCCTCGGCACCGAGCGTCGGCTCGAGCCAGCCGAGCAACGCGTCACCACGGGTGAGCAGGAACCCGGCGAACACGGCCCCGATCCCTAGCAGGATCATCGGCCCGGTCATCGAGGCCGGGGACTCGTGGGGGTGCACGTCGGCAGTCCATCGACGAGGACCGAAGAACGTCATGATCATGAGGCGCGTCATGTAGAAGGCGGTCAGCCCGGCGGCGAGCAGGGCGGCACCGCCCATCAGCCACCCGCGAGCGCCCCCCTGGTCGAACGCAACCTCGATGATGAGCTCCTTGGAGTAGAAGCCCGACAGGAACGGGAACCCGATGATCGCCAGGTAGCCGGCGCCGAAACAGGCGAACGTGATCGGCATCTTGGTGCGCAGCCCGCCGAACCGCCGCATGTCGACCTGGTCGTTCATGCCGTGCATCACCGAACCGGCCGACAGGAACATGCACGCCTTGAAGAAGCCGTGGGTCAGCAGGTGCAGGATCGCCACCGCGCCCGCCCCCGGGATGCCGACCGCCAGGAACATGTAGCCGATCTGGCTCACGGTCGAGTAGGCGAGAACCTTCTTGATGTCGTCGTAGGCGCAGCCGATGATCGCACCGATCAGCAGAGTGACCACGCCGATGATGCTCACCACCAGCGCCGCGGACTGGGCGAGCGCGAAGATCGGCGTGGCCCGGGCGATCAGGTAGACGCCCGCGGTCACCATGGTCGCGGCGTGGATGAGCGCCGACACGGGGGTCGGGCCCTCCATGGCGTCCGGGAGCCAGGTGTGCAGGGGGAACTGCCCGCTCTTGCCGCACGCCCCGAGCAGCAGCAGCAGCCCGATGGCGGTGGCCGCCGCGTTGGACAGGCCACCGCTCTCGGCCGCACCGAACACCTGGGTGAACGAGGTGGCGCCGAGCGTCGCGAACATGACCATGATCGCAAGGCTCAGCCCGACGTCACCGACCCGGTTGGCGATGAAGGCCTTCTTCGCGGCGGTGGCCGCGCTGTTGCGGTCGTAGTAGAAGCTGATCAGCAGGTAGGAAGCGAGACCGACGCCCTCCCAGCCCAGGTAGAGCGCGAGGAAGCTGTTGCCCAGCACGAGCACGAGCATCGCGGCGACGAACAGGTTGAGGTAGGCGAAGAACTGTCGACGGCGCGGGTCGTGCGCCATGTAGCCGATCGAGTAGATGTGGATGAGCGTGCCGACCCCGGTGATGAGCAGGGCGAAGGTCATCGACAGCGGGTCGAGCAGCAGGCCGAGGTCGACGGTGAACCCGCCGACCGGCACCCAGGACCAGAGGTGGACGTCCACGGTGCGCTCGACCTGCCCGCGGAGGCTGAAGAACAGCACGACGGCGTAGAGGAACGCCGCTCCGCACAGGCCGGTCGCGAGCAGGTGGCCCCAGGCCTGGCTGCGTCGACCGGTGAGCAGCAGCAGGGCTGCGCCAGCGGCCGGGAGCAGGATCAGCAGCCAGAGCAGCGACAACGCTCCGGTCGCCTCGACCGGGGCGAACGGCTCGGCCGGGACGACGGTCAACGGGGTCACCGGTCGACTACCTCGGATCTCTGGTCATCGGCGCGAGGACGGCGCCGGGGCGGCTGGTGCTGTGGGGGTGGAGCAGGTCAGTACTTGAGCAGGTTGACGTCGTCGACCGAGGCCGACCGTCGGGTACGGAAGATACTCATGAGGATGGCGAGACCCACCACGACCTCGGCGGCGGCGACCACCATGACGAAGAAGGCCATCACCTGGCCCTCGAGCGTGCCGTTCACCCGGCTGAACGTGACCAGGGTGAGGTTGACCGAGTTCAGCATCAGCTCGACGCACATGAAGACCATGATCGCGTTGCGGCGGGTGAGCACACCGACCGCGCCGATCGAGAACAGCAGGGCAGCGAGCAGCAAGTAGTAGGCGGGGGTCATCGCAGGGCCGTCCCTTGCTGCTGCTGGGTCGGCTCGCCGCTCTGCTCCTGCTCGTAGGAGAGCGCTGCGGACACGCTGGTCGGGGCGGGGCTGCCGTCCGGCAAGAGCGCCGGGCTGGCGCTGGTGCCGTGGTCGGCAAACACTCCCGGGCCCGGCAACGGCAGGGGGTCGGGACCGCTGAAGCGGTCCTTGGCCTGGTCTCGCTGGCCCTTGCGCGGCACGACGTGTTCCTTGTGGGCCAGCACCATGGCGCCGAGGGCGGCCGTGATGAGCAGCGCGCTGGTGACCTCGAAGGCAAACAGGTATTTGGTGAACAGCAGCCGGGCGATCCCCTGCACGTTGCCCTCGGCGTTGACCGCAGCCAGGCCGGTGGTCGCCCGACCGGAGACCGCGCTGCCCAGCGCGCCCATCAGCACGCCGGCGAAACCGAGCCCTGCGATCGCCGTGGCGATGCGCTGGCCGCGGAGGGTCTCGACCAGGGAGTCGCTGCTGTCGACCCCGACGAGCATGAGCACGAACAGGAACAGCATCAGGATGGCGCCCGTGTAGACGATCACCTGGACCGCGGCGAGGAACGGAGCGTCCTGCACCGCGTAGAGCCCGGCGAAGCTGAGCATGACCGCGGCGAGCATGAGCGCGGCGTGCACCGCGTTGCGAGCGGTCACCATGCCGAGCGCGGCGATCGTCGCGATCGTGGCGAAGATCCAGAACGCCACCTGCTCGCCGGTGCCGGCGGTGCCCGGCTCGGCCTGGGCGAGCAGCTGGGAGGCACCGAGCTGGCCGACGACAAGGACGGAGCCGCTCATGAGACGTCCCGGACGTAGTAGTCGGTGTCGGTCTCCCCGAGGCGCATCGGGTGCGGCGGCTGCTCCATGCCACCCAGGAGCGGTGCCATCAGGTCTTCCTTGGTGAAGATCAGGCTCTGACGTGAGTCGTCGGCCAGCTCGAACTCGTTGGT
The DNA here is from genome assembly GCA_038236005.1 of Mycobacteriales bacterium. GTDB lineage: Bacteria > Actinomycetota > Actinomycetes > Mycobacteriales > SCTD01 > CANKBT01. The sequence goes on from JBBSTI010000074.1 coordinate 9,912, forward strand.
CATGGTGAGCGAGCGCGTCGGGCAGGCCTCGATGCACAACCCGCAGAAGATGCAGCGCAGGTAGTTGATCTGGTAGACGGCGGCATAGCGCTCACCCGGGCTGAAGCGAGCGTCCTCGGTGTTGGCAGCGCCCTCGACGTAGATCGCGTCTGCCGGGCAGGCCCACGCGCACAGCTCGCAACCGATGCACTTCTCGAGGCCGTCGGGGTGCCGGTTCAGCACATGGCGGCCGTGGTAGCGCGGTGCGGTCTCTTTGCCGGCCTCGGGGTATTCCTCGGTAGCCACCTTCTGGAACATGGCCGCGAAGGTGACCCCGAAGCCCTTGACCGGGTCGAGGAAGCTCATCGGGTCTCTCCCGTCGTGTCGGGGCGAACGTCGGGACGGGTCTCGGTGAGGGTGCTCGTGCCGCCGGTCAGCGCCGGGGCGGATGCACCGGCGGACGCGAGGGAGCGGGGGGTTGGCGGGACGACAAGATCCATCGGCGGCGTCGGGAAGCCGCCGTCGGACTCGGGCACCAGCGGCTGCTGCGCCACCTCCGGCTCAGCCTCCTTCTCCTTGCCCGGCAGGAAGGACCAGATCACGACCAGCACCAGGACGACGCCGACGACGATCAGCAACGTACGCGTGAGGTCGTACTCGGTGCGAAGGACGCGCAGCCCGGCCACCAGCATGATCCAGACCAGGCTGACCGGGATCAGCACCTTCCATCCGAGCTGCATGAACTGGTCGTAGCGCATGCGCGGCAAGGTGCCGCGGAGCCAGACGAAGAAGAAGATGAACATGACCACCTTGAGCAGGAACCACACCATGGGGAACCAGCCGGTGGACAGTACGTCGATGCGGGAGATCAGCGGCGGGGCCTGCCAGCCGCCCAGGAACAGCGTCACGGCCAGCGCCGAGACGGTGATCATGTTGATGTATTCGGCCAGGAAGAACATCGCGAACTTGAGCGACGTGTATTCGGTGTGAAAGCCGCCGACCAGCTCGCTCTCGGCCTCTGGCAGGTCGAACGGCGCCCGGTTCGTCTCGCCGACCATCGCGATCACGTAGATGACGAAGGACACCGGCAGGCTGATGAAATACCAGAGGTCGCTCTGCGCGGCGACGATCTCGCTGGTCGACAACGACCCGGCGTAGAGGAAGACCCCGACGAGCGACAGGCCCATGGCCACCTCGTAGGAGATGACCTGCGCGGCCGACCGCAACGCCCCTAGCAGGGGGTAGGTCGAGCCGCTGCTCCAGCCCGCCAGCACGATGCCGAACACCCCGACGCTGGCGATGGCCAGGATGAACAGGACCGCGACCGGCGTATCGGTCAGCTGCAGCGCCGTGCGGTTGCCGGCGATCGAGACGCTGGGCCCGAACGGGATGACGCTGAACGCCAGGAAGGCCGGGATCGCCGAGATCAGCGGGGCCAGGATGTAGACCGGCTTGTCGGCCAGCGCCGGGATGATCTCTTCCTTGAGCGCCAGCTTGACCCCGTCGGCCAGGCTCTGCAGCCAGCCTCCGGGGCCGGTGCGGTTAGGACCGGGACGCGACTGCATGCGCCCGACGACCTTGCGCTCGAAGACGATCGTGAACAGCGTGAGCAGGACCAGCAGGACGAACACGAAGATCGCTTTGCCCAGGGTGAGCCAGAACGGCTCGTTGCCGAAGCTGGTCAGCGGCAGCTGTGTGCCGTCAGGCATCGGCAGTCCCCTTCGTGATCGTGACGACGTCGCCGGCGGTCGCCACCAGGTCTCGACGGACGGCGGCGTCCGGCGACCTGGTCGGCAGCCACACCACCCGGTCGGGAAGATCGGCGAGGACGAGCGGCAGGGTCAGACTGCCACGAGCCGAGCCGACCGTGACCAGATCCCCCTCCTGGACGCCGATCTCGGCTGCCGTCGCCGGGGACAGGTGCAGCCGGCTGCGCTTGGCGGTCCCGGCGAGGAACGGCTCACCGTCCTGCAGGGAACCGTCGTCCAGCAGCCAGGTCCAGGTGGCGAGCACGGCCTCGCCGCCGGCTGGCACGGGGGGTCCTGCGGCAGGCACCGTGGGAGGCTCCGGGTGCTCGTCGGCGGAACCGAGCAGAGCGATCTCGGCGCGTGCCGAGGCCACGTCCGGCAGTCCGAGCGGGGTGTCGAGCTCGTCGGCCAGCACGTGCAGGACGCGGAGGTCGGGCAGCGCCCCGGTGGTGCGCAGCACCTGCTCGAAGGGCCGGGCCCGGCCCTCCCAGTCGAGGTAGGTGCCGGACTTCTCGACGGCGGGGGCGATCGGCAGCACGACGTCGGCACGGTCGGTCACCGCGGAACGTCGCAGCTCGAGGCTCACCACGAACTGGGCCGCCTCGAGCGCGTCCAGGGCGAGCTCGGGGTCCGGGCAGTCTGCCGGGTCCACGCCGCCCACCAGCAGGCCGGAAAGCTCGCCGGCCAGGACGGCCGCGAAGATGGCACTGAGGTCGCGACCCGGCGTCGAGGGCAGGTCCGTCCCCCATACCGTGGCGACCTCGGCGCGGTGGCCGACGTCGGCGACCGTACGCCCGCCGGGCAGCAGGCTGGGCAGCGCTCCTGCGTCGACCGCTCCGCGCTCCCCCGCGCGCCGTGGGATCCAGGCCAGCCGGGCCCCGGTCAGGGCCGCGAGCCGGGCCGCGGCCGAGAGCGCGCCCGGGCTGCTCGCGAGCCGTTCACCGACCAGCAGGACGGCGCCGGGGACTCGCAGCGCCGCGGCGGCGTCGCTCGGCGCGCCTGCCGGTGCGCCGTCGGCGAGCGCGTCGAGCACCTCGGCCTCCAGGCCAGGCACCGTGACGAGCAGTCGAGCAGCCGTCTTGATCGCTCCCGGCGAACGGAACGGCGCAAGGGTGAACACCTGCGTGCCGCGCTGTCGGACGGCTTTGCGGATCCGCAGGAAGACGATCGGCGACTCCTCCTCCGGTTCGAAGCCGGCCATCACGACGGACGGCGCTGCCTCCAGGTCGGCGTAGGTGACCGACTCTCCGACGTAGCGACCGGCCACCCGGGAGGCGAGGAAGTCGAGCTCCTCGTCGCTGTGCGGTCGTGCCCGGGTGTCGACGTCGTGCGTGCCGAGGGCTACCCGGGCGAACTTGGCGTACGCGTAGGCGTCCTCGACCGTCAGCCGGCCGCCGGGCAGCACGCCGACCCCGCCGGCGTCGCGGGCGAGCGCCAGGCCACGGGCCGCCACGTCCAGCGCCTCGGTCCAGGACGTCTCGGCGAGGACGCCGTCCTCGCCGCGCACCAGCGGCACGGTCAGCCGATCGCCCTGCTGGGAGTAGGTGAAGGCCCAGCGGCCCTTGTCGCAGTTCCACTCCTCGTTGACCGCGGGGTCGTTGCCGGCCAGGCGGCGCAGCACCTTCCCGCGACGATGGTCGGTGCGCAGCGCGCAGCCCGACGCGCAGTGCTCGCAGACCATCGGGGAGGACACCAGGTCGAACGGTCGCGCCCGGAAACGGTAGGCCGCCCCGGTGAGAGCGCCGACCGGGCAGATCTGCACGGTGTTGCCGGAGAAGTAGCTCTCGAAGGGGGTGTCGGTATAGATCGCGACCTGCTGCAGCGCCCCCCGCTCGAACAGCTCGATGAACGGGTCCCCGGCGATCTGCTGGCTGAACCGGGTGCAGCGTGCGCAGAGCACGCAACGCTCACGGTCGAGCAGGACCTGGCTGGAGATGGCGAGCGGCTTGGGAAAGGTGCGCTTCTGGTCGTTGAACCGGGAGCTGCCGGTGCCGCTGCTCAGCGACTGGTTCTGCAGCGGGCACTCACCCCCCTTGTCGCAGACCGGGCAGTCGAGCGGGTGGTTGATGAGCAGCATCTCCAGGATGCCCTCTTGCGCCTTCTTCGCGACACCGCTGGTGTGCTGGGTCCTGACGACCATGCCCTCGGTGGCCGTCGAGGTGCACGAGGTGAGCGGCTTGCGCTGGCCCTCCACGTCGACGATGCACTGGCGGCACGCACCGACCGGGTCCAGCAGCGGGTGGTCGCAGAACCTCGGCACCTGGATGCCGAGCAGCTCCGCGGCCCGGATCAGCAGGGTGCCCTTCGGCACGCTGATCTCGAGCCCGTCGATCGTCAGCGTGACGAGCTCGACGTCGGAGTCGGGACGGACGGGGGAGACGGTCATGCCGAGGCTCCAGCGAGCGCGCCGCCCCAGCGGGCGGACGCGCGATAGGGGAACAGCTCGCTCGCCGGGGTGTGCGCCCCGGCGAGGAACTCGTCCCGGAAATATTGGACGCCGGACACGATCGGGCTGGTGGCGCCGTCGCCCAGCGCGCAGAAGGCGCGGCCGAAGATGTTGTCGCAGGTGTCGAGCAGGGTGTCGATGTCCTCCTCGGTGCCCTGACCGGCCTCCAGACGGGTGAGGATCTGCACCATCCAATAGGTGCCTTCACGACATGGGGTGCACTTGCCGCAGGACTCGTGCGCGTAGAACTCCGTCCAGCGCAGCACGGCCCGCACGACCGAGGTGGTCTGGTCGAAGCACTGCAGCGCTTTGGTGCCGAGCATGCTGCCGGCGCCCGCGACGCCTTCGTAGTCCAGCGGGACGTCGAGGTGCTCGGCGGTGAGGATCGGGGTCGAGGACCCGCCCGGGGTCCAGAACTTCAGCTCCGAGCCGTCCCGCATCCCGCCAGAGATGTCCAGCAGCTCGCGGAGCGTGATGCCGAGCGGGGCTTCGTACTGCCCGGGCCGCTTCACGTGGCCGGACAAGGAGTAGAGCGTGTAGCCCTTGCTCTTCTCGGTCCCCATCGAGGAGAACCAGTCGGCGCCGCCGAGCACGATGCTCGGGACGCTGGCGATGGACTCGACGTTGTTGACGACGGTCGGGCTCGAGTAGAGGCCGTGGGTGGCCGGGAACGGCGGGCGCAGGCGCGGCTGGCCGCGATAGCCCTCCAGGGAGTCGAGCAGCGCCGTCTCCTCACCGCAGATGTACGCGCCGGAGCCCGCGTGCACGACGATCTTCAGGTCCCCGGTGAGACCGGCCGCCTCGGCCTCGAGCACCGCGTGCTGCAAGCGCCGGAGCACGTGCAGCTCCTCGCCCCGGATGTAGATGAAGGCATGGCTCGCTCGGATCGCGTAGCAGGCGATGATGATGCCTTCGACCAGCACGTGCGGGTTGGCCATCATGAGCGGGGTGTCCTTGCAGGTCCCCGGCTCGCTCTCGTCGGCGTTGACCACGAGGTAGTGCTCCTTGGCCGCCTGGCCCTCGGTGCCCTGCGGGATGAACTGCCACTTCATGCCGGTCGGGACGCCGGCGCCTCCGCGGCCACGCAGCCCTGAGTCCTTGACCAGGGCGATGATCGCGTCGGGGTCCATCGCCAGCGCCTTGGGCAGCGCCTCGTAGCCGCGGTGGCGGCGGTAGCCCTCGAGGGTGAAGGAGTCGGTGTCGCCCCAGCCGCGGGACAGGACGGGCGTGAACATCAGCTGATCCTCTTGCTAGGGGCGGTCGTCTGGTCGTTCTCGTCGGGGTAGGCGGGAGCGGTGTCGCCCCGCTCGGTCGCCAGCTGCAGACCGGCAAGGGTCGCGGGTCCGGCCTGCACGCCTTCGACGGCCCGACCGTCCGGGAAGCCGGCGAGCACCCGCGAGGCCTCCTTGAAGGTGCACTGCGTGCGCGGACCGCGGGTCGGGGCGACCGGCTCGCCCGCCTTCAGCCCGTCCAGCACCGCGAGGGCGCTCTCCGGGGTCTGGTCGTCGTAGAACTCCCAGTTGACCATCATCACCGGGGCGTAGTCGCAGGCCGCGTTGCACTCGATGTGCTCGAGGCTGAACACGCCGTCCTCGGTGGTCTCGTTGTGGCCGACCCCGAGGTGCTCCGAGACGGTCTCGAGGATCTCGTCGCCGCCGAGGACCGCGCAGAGCGTGTTGGTGCAGACCCCGACGTGGTAGGTGCCGGCCGGCCGACGGCGGTACATCGTGTAGAAGGTCGCGACCGCGCCCACCTCGGCCTTGGTGAGCCCGAGCTCCTCGGCGCACAGCGTGATCCCGGCCGGGCTGACGTAGCCCTCCTCGGCCTGGCACAGGTGCAGCATCGGCAGCAGGGCCGAACGCGGCTGCGGGTAGCG
>JBBSTI010000075.1:0-15674 GCA_038236005.1 Mycobacteriales bacterium
CGCTCCGAGGTCTTCACCACGGCCGAGGCCAACCAGCCGTCCGTGCAGATCCAGGTCTTCCAGGGCGAGCGCGAGATGGCGCAGTACAACAAGAAGCTCGGCATGTTCGAGCTGACCGGCCTGCCGCCGGCCCCGCAGGGGGTGCCGCAGATCGAGGTCACCTTCGACATCGACGCCAACGGCATCGTGCACGTGTCCGCCAAGGACCAGGGCACCGGCAAGGAGCAGCGGATGACGATCTCTGGCGGCTCGGCGCTGCCGAAGGACGAGGTCGAGCGGATGATGCGCGAGGCCGAGGAGTACGCCGAGGAGGACGCCAAGCGCAAGGACGAGGCCGAGACCCGCAACTCCGCCGACGCGCTGGTCTTCCAGACCGAGAAGTTCCTCGGCGAGAACGGCGACAAGCTGCCTGCCGAGGGCAAGGCCGAGGCCGAGACCGCGCTGTCGGACCTGCGCTCTGCGCTCGGTGGTAGCGACCTGTCCGCCATCAAGACCGCGGCCGAGGACCTCGCCAGCAAGAGCCAGGCGCTGGGTGGCGCGCTCTACGCCCAGCAGGCCGAGGAGTCCGGCTCCGGCGACGCCGCCGGGACCGGCGAGGCGAGCTCCGCTCCCGACGACGACGTGGTCGACGCGGAGGTCGTGGACGAGGACGACAAGTGACCTCGCACGAGAGCCCGGACAGCCAGGACGCGCAGGCCGAGCCGCAGGAGCCCATGGTGTTTCGTGACAAGCGACGGCTCGACCCTGAGACCGGTGCCGTACGCGACGTCACGGCCCCTCCCGAGGAGCCGGCGGCGGACCCGGCGGGCGACCCAGCGACCGAAGGCGACCAGCGGGTCGGTGAGTTGACCGAGGCGCTCCAGCGGGTGAGCGCGGAGTACGCCAACTACCGCAAGCGGGTCGAACGGGACCGGGTGGCGGTGGTCGAGCTGGCCACCGCTGGCCTGCTCGCCGACCTGCTCCCGCTGCTGGACGATGTCGACCGGGCACGAGAGCACGACGACCTGTCCGGCGCCTTCAAGGGTGTCGGCGAGGGGCTGGAGGCCGTGTCGGCACGGCTCGGGCTGGAGCGCTATGGCGCCTCCGGCGACGCGTTCGACCCCAACGTCCACGAAGCGGTCATGCAGGCCGAGCCCGACCCGTCGGCGACCGTGCCCACCGTGGCGCAGGTCTTCCGGGTCGGCGCCCGCGTCGGCGGCCGGGTGCTGCGTCCGGCCCAGGTGACCGTGGCCGACCCGGGCGCGGCCACTGAGGCCACTGGGCCCGACCCGGTCGAGCCCGACCCGGCTGAGCCGTCTGACCCGCTGGTCGAGGGCTGATGGCAGCGCGCGACGCGGTCGAGAAGGACTACTACAAGACGCTGGGTGTCGCGAAGGACGCCTCGGCCAGCGACATCAAAAAGGCCTATCGCAAGCTCGCGCGCGACAACCATCCCGACACCAACCCCAACGGTGAGACCCGCTTCAAGCAGGTCTCCGAGGCCTACGACGTGCTCAGCGACGCGAAGAAGCGCGCCGAGTACGACGAGCAGCGGTCCTTGTTCGGTGCTGGCCCCCGCCCCGGTTTCGGGGCCGGCGGGCCGGCGCCGGGCGGGATGCCGTTCGACCTGTCCGACCTGTTCGGCCGGGCGGGCGGCGGTGCCGGTGGCGGCCCCGGTGGCGGGCTCGGTGACCTGTTCGGTCGGGCTCAGGGCCGCGGCGGTCGAGCCCGTCCGCAGCCGGTCAAGGGCGACGACGTCGAGGCGACCGTGACCCTGTCGCTGCTCGACGCGCTCAACGGGGTGGAGGTGCCGCTGCGGCTCACCACCACGGCGGCGTGCCCGACCTGCCGCGGCAGCGGCGCCGCTCCTGGCACGGCCCCCCGGGCCTGCGGGGTCTGCGGCGGTCGGGGCGTGACCCAGGCCAACCAGGGCGCCTTCGCGTTCGCCGAGCCGTGCGCCGCCTGCCGCGGCACCGGCCAGGTGGTGGACACCCCGTGCCCGACCTGCACCGGCCAGGGGCAGACCCGCCAGGAACGCACCCTCACGGTGCGGGTCCCGGCGGGGATCGAGGACGGGCAGAAGGTCCGGGTCGCCGGTCGTGGTGGTCCGGGTCAGTCCGGCGGTCCGGCCGGGGACGTGCTGGTCCGCGTACGGGTGACGCCCATGAGACCCTTCGTCCGCAAGGGCAAGGACGTCACCGTCGGTGTGCCGGTCACCTTCCCGGTCGCCGCCCTCGGCGGGCAGGTCACGGCGCCCACCCCGGACGGCACCACGGTCACGCTCAAGGTGGCCCCCGGGACTGCCTCCGGGCGTACGTTCCGGGTGAAGGGTCGCGCCGGGCCCAAGGGCGACCTGCTCGTGACCGTAGAGGTGACCGTGCCCAAGAAGCTGTCCGAGCAGGAAAGGACCGCCCTGGAGGCCTACGCCAGGGCCGGCTCAGCATCCGCTGCTGACACGTCCGAGACAGCCGCCGGACCGTGACGCCGTTGGACGCGGACACCCCGGTGTTCGTGATCTCGATCGCCGCCGAGCTGGCCGGGATGCACCCGCAGACCCTGCGCCAGTACGACCGGCTCGGGCTGGTGAGCCCCGGCCGGTCCGGCGGCGGTGGCCGGCGCTACTCGGCGCGTGACGTCGAGCGCCTCCGCGAGGTGCAGCGATTGAGCCAGGAGGAGGGCGTGAGCCTGTCCGGGATCAAGCGGATCATCGCGCTGGAGCACCAGGTCGAGGCGCTGCAGTCACGCGTGGCGGAGCTGTCCGCCGACCTGGCCGGCGCCCAGCACGCGCTGTCCTCGGCGCACGCGACCGGGGTCGCCTCGACCCGCCGCGACCTGGTGCCGCTCCGGGACGGGGCCCTGGTCGTCTGGCGGCCGGCCCGGCGCCCCTGAGCCTGGGGTCAGACCTCGGGAAGGGCGGACTGGTCGGTCTGCCGGGTGTAGTAGCCCCACGGGAAGGTCATCGTGTTGACCAGCGTCCAGCCGTCCTCGGCCATCCGGTCGGCGATCCTCGGTGACCAGGGCGCACGAGCGTGCTCCCACTGCCACGACGAGGCCTCGACGATGTGGTGCAGCGTGCCGTAGTCGACGACGTGCCAGCCGTGCACCTCGACCTGCTTGAGCGCCGCCATCTCGGTGAACGCTGTCAGCGGCTGCAGCGTCTTGCGCTCCGGCTGGGTCTGCCCGGCGTCCTCGTCGGTCCCGCTGGCAGCCGTGCCGGCGCCGGCGCCGGGCTCTTCGCCGAAGCGCTGCTGGGCACCCTGGCGGGTGGTGCCGAGCAGCCGGCCGATGACATCCCAGCTGTGCCCCGCGCTGCGGGCTCCGCCGACGGCGTCGGCGAGCAGCTGGACGGTCTGCAGGTCGGCGACCCGGCAGACCTCCAGCAGCCGGAGCGAAGCGGCCGGATCCTTCTCGAGCTGGTCCCGGTGCTCCTGGGTCCCGAGCACCGCCTCGGTGATCGCGTCCCGGACCGTGGCCTGTTCTTCCTCGGAGAGTGTCATGTCGTCAACGTAGGCTTGACGGGACGATTCGTCAAGCCTGGGTTGACATCACCCTCGAAGGTCGATGACCACCCGTTCCGGAGAGCTGAGGCGGAAGACCCGGAACGGCACGCGGGTGCGTACGCCCACGAAGGCGTCGTCCTGGCCCTCGAAGGTGCCCCCGTAGGACACGTCGGTGACCAGTGCGAGGCCGTCGCCCAGCAGCAGGCGAGAGGAGTCGTACGCCGGCGCCCCGGTGTCGGCCGGATAGCTCGTGCCGGTCAGCAGCACGGACAGGGTCGCCTCCCCCGGCAGGTCGACGACAGCCCCCTCGCCCTGGGTGCGCGGGTCGTCGGTGTAACCCACCGTCCAGCCGGCCTGCGCGTCGCCGGGACCGGCCAGCTCGAAGACCACCCGGTCGTAGCCGTCGTGGCGAGCCGCCCGCACCTCGGTCACGGTCAGGCCGCCGGTTCCGGACGGCGACAGGCTGTCGGTATGGGTGTCGGCCTCGAAGGCTGGGTCAGCGGTCGGGGTCGGCGGGTCCGCGGTCTCGGGCACCTGGTCGGCCGGCGTGGCCGCGGACGTCGGAGAGGTCAGGGAGGTCGGAGAATTCACGGGGGCCGGGAAGGTCACGGGGGCCGGGGAGGTCACGGGCGGCGGAGCGGGCTCGCGGACGACCGGGTCTGCGCCGCAGCTGACCAGCGCCGCGCAGGCCGCCAGCACGCCGGCGCTCACGATCACTCTCACGTCCCCGGGCTACCCGTCTTCGGGCGAAAGATCACCTCCACGCCGTTGCGTCCGCCCGACCCGCGGCGGCAGCCGCGGCAACGTCCCCGCCGGGCCGACGCAGGAGGTGGGGCTGGGGCTGCCGCGGACGCAAGGGTTAGGTTCGGCAGATGAGCAACGTCGACGGTTTCACGGGCACAGCCCTGCGTACGCCGGAAGAACGGTTCGCGCACCTGCCGGACTTCCCCTGGCAGCCGACCTACCTGCAGACCAGCGACGGCCTGCGGGTGGCGGTGATCGACGAAGGGCCTCGCGACGCACCGGTCGTGCTGCTGCTGCACGGCGAGCCGAGCTGGAGCTTTCTCTACCGTCGGATGATCCCGACCCTGCTAGCGGCCGGCCTGCGGGTCGTGGCCCCGGACCTGGTCGGGTTCGGACGCAGCGACAAGCCGGCCGAGGACAGCGACTACACGTACGCCAGGCACGTGGAGTGGCTGCGCGAGGTGCTCTTCGACGGGCTCGACCTCGCTGGGATCACCCTGGTCTGCCAGGACTGGGGCGGTCTGATCGGGATGCGCCTGGTGGCCGAGCACCCGGGCCGGTTCGCGCAGGTGGTGACGGCCAACACCGGGCTGCCCGACGGCTCCTACCGGATGCCGCAGGCGTGGCAGACCTTCGCGAGCTTCGTGCAGAACACCCCCGACCTGCCGATCGGGATGCTGATCGACCGCGGCTGCCTGACCGACCTGGCCCCCGAGGTGGTCGCCGCCTACGAGGCACCGTTCCCGGACGCGACCTACAAGGCGGGCGCCCGGGCCTTCCCGTTCCTCATCCCGCAGTCCCCGGACATGCCCGGGGCCACCGAGAACCTGGCCGCCTGGGCGGTGCTCGCCGGGTTCGACCGGCCGTGGCTCGACGCTTTCAGCGACGGCGACCCGATCACCCGGGGGGCGAACCTGCTGATCGAGGCCACGATCCCCGGCGCGTTGGGGCAGCCGCACACCACGATCGAGGGCGGCGGGCACTTCCTGCAGGAAGACCGGGGGCCCGAGCTGGCCGCCGTCGTCGTGGCCTGGCTGCGGGGCCTGAGCGTCCTACGACAGACCGCGTGACGGTCGCGCTGCTCGGCGTCGGCAAGCTCGGCGAGGCCGTCCTGGTGGGCCTGCTCGGTTCCGGGGTCGACGTCGTGGGCGCCGAGGCGCACGCCCCTCGCGCGCAGGAGATGACCGACACCCACGGCGTACGGATGCTCCCGCCCGCCGAGGCGGTCGCCGGCGCGGACACCGTGATGATCGTGGTGAAGCCGCACGACGTGCTGGCGCTCTGCCGTGACCTCGGCCCGACGCTGGCCAAGGGCACCGTGGTCGTGTCGCTGGCTGCCGGACTGCCCTGCGCCGCGCTGGAGGCCGCGCTGCCGACCGGCACCCCGGTGGTCCGGGTGATGACCAACACCCCGCTGCTGGTCGGCCAGGCGATGTCGGCCCTGGCTCCCGGCACCGCCGCCACCGACGAGCACCTGGCCCGGGTCCGCAGCCTGCTCGAGCCGGTCGGTCGGGTCGTCACGGTGCCCGAGAGCCAGCTCGACGCGGTGACCGCGGTCTCCGGGAGCGGTCCCGCGTACGTCTTCATGGTCGTCGAGGCGATGATCGAGGGCGGCGTCCTGCTCGGCCTGCCCCGCGCGCTGGCCACCGAGCTGACCGTGCAGACCCTGGTCGGCAGCGGTGCGATGCTCAGCGACGGCACCCACCCGGCGCTGCTGCGCGAAGCCGTCACCTCGCCCGGCGGCACCACGGCGGCCGCGCTCCAGGTGCTCGCCGACCGCGGTGTGCCAGCCGCGTTCCTGGCCGCCCTCGGCGCCGCCCGTGACCGGAGCACCCGGCTCTCCGAGAGCTGAGACCTGGTGGGCGAAGGAGACCTCGGCGTCACGCTGCGCACCGGTGGCGTGGTCGCGGCCGTCGCCCTGCTGGTCGGCAGCATCATGCTGGCGATCCTGCCGTGACGTGCTGCTCGCGGCCTGCACCTCGACCGAGGGTCTCGAGGGTCCGGCCACCGAGGTCTGGGTGGAGGAGTTCGCCGACTCCTCGATCAACCTGGCGGTCCGGTTCTGGCACCCGGCCGACATCGCCAGCCGGTGGCGGGTGCGAGTGCCGTGGCCCTGTCGATCAAGACTGCGCTGGACGAGGCCGGGATCGCGATCCCGTTCCCGCAGCGCACCCTGCGGCTCGGCCCGGGCGGCACCACGCTCCCGCTCACCCAGGGCGAGCACACCCAGGCCGCTCCCGACGGCTGACGGCGGCAGGCACACTGGCCGGGTGAGCGACACCACGACGGTCATCTGGGACGACGTCTTCATCGCGTACGACTTCGGGACGACCCATCCGATGCGACCGCTGCGGCTGGAGCTGACCATGGCGCTGGCCCGCGGGCTCGGGGTGCTGGACCGGCCCGGCGTGCGGGTCGTGGCGCCGAAGGTGGCCTCGGACGACCTGCTGGAGCTGATCCACGACCCGCTCTACATCGCGTCGGTCAAGCGCGCCCCGGACGACCTGATGGGCCGGCTGTCACTGCGCTGGGGCCTGGGCACCGAGGACAACCCGGTGTTCCCGAAGATGCACGAGGCCTCGGCGCTGATCACCGGGGCGAGCGTGCAGGCGGCCGAAGCGGTCTGGACCGGTGCGAGCCAGCACGCGGTGAACGTCTCCGGCGGCCTGCACCACGCGATGCGCGACCGGGCCTCGGGGTTCTGCGTCTACGACGACCCGGCCGTGGCCATCGCCTGGCTGCTCGCGAACGGTGCCGAGCGGGTCGCGTACGTCGACGTGGACGTGCACCACGGGGACGGCGTCGAGGCGGCTTTCTACAGCGACCCGCGGGTGCTCACCGTCTCGCTGCACGAGAGCGGCCGCACGCTGTTCCCCGGCTCCGGCTGGCCGGACCAGGTCGGCGACGGCGAGGGGATGGGCACCAACGTGAACGTCGCGCTGCCGGCCGGCACCAGCGACGCCGGCTGGCTGCGCGCCTTCGGTGCCGTGGTCCCGCAGGTGCTCCGGGCCTATCGTCCGCAGATCATGCTGACCCAGCACGGCTGCGACAGCCACGCGCTGGACCCGCTGGCCCACCTGCTGCTGAGCATCGACGGGCAGCGCGAGGCCACCCGCACGCTGCACCGGCTGGCCCACGAGCTGTGCGACGGGCGGTGGGTGTCGGTGGGCGGCGGTGGCTACGAGCCGGTGCAGGTCGTCCCGAGGGCCTGGACGCACCTGCTCGCCGAAGCCACCGGCGCCTCGGTCCGCGGCGCCACCCCCGGTGACTGGCGGGCTCTGGCCGAGGCTCGCAGCGGCGAGTGCGCCCCCACCGACCTGCTCGACGGCCGCGCTCTGGTCGTCGAGCCCTGGGACGGCGGCCCCGGGCGGGGCGACCCGCTGGACGACGCGATCCTCGCGACCCGCCGCGCGGTCTTCCCGCACCTGGGCCTCGAACCGTTGGCCGTGGACGGATAGTCGACCGCAGCACGAACGATCGCCCCGCCAGGGAGGCGCGCCGGTGCGCCAGTATGACGTTCCTGTGATGATCATGGACCCGGCGATCCGAAACCTCAGGTGTCCCGATAATCTCAGCAGGCACGCGCGTGCCCCGCTCGATGGTGGGGCGGACGACGCGCCCCTCCAAGGACGGTTGCCCCATGGGTGAGAGCCCCGCAAGTCCACGCTCGTTGTCCGAGGTGCGGTTCCTGACCGTCGCCGAGGTGGCGGCAGTCATGCGCGTGTCGAAGATGACGGTCTATCGGCTCGTTCACAGCGAGGAGCTGGCGTCGGTCCGGGTCGGCCGGTCGTTCCGGGTCCCCGAGCAGGCCGTCCACGCCTACCTCCGCGGCGCCTTCGAAGAGACCGGCTGAGGGGCCGCGGCAACCCGGGCGTCTCCCGACCGGCTACGCTCCCCTGTCTTGTCACCGAGCACCGTCAGAGGGTCATCACGTGGGTTCTGTCATCAAGAAGCGTCGCAAGCGGATGGCGAAGAAGAAGCACCGCAAGCTGCTGAAGAAGACTCGCGTCCAGCGCCGTAACAAGAAGTAGGGCACGGGCAGGCGGCGCTCCCGCCTGCCGCTCACGCATCGATCGGAGGCTGTCATCGGACCTCGTGTCGTGCTCGTGACCGGAGTGAGCCGACACCTGGGCAGCCGCCTCGCGGCCGTCCTGTCGGCAGAGCCGTCCCTCGAGCGGGTCATCGGTGTGGACACCGTCCTGCCGTCGCCCGAGGTGCGGCGGCGGCTCGGGCGCACTGAGGTGGTCCGCGCCGACATCCGCAACCCGCTGATCGCCAAGGTGATCGCCGAGGCGGGGGTGGACACGGTCGTCCACATGAACGTGATGGCCACCCCGGTAGCTGGCGGCCGGGCCGCGATGAAAGAGATCAACGTCATCGGCACCATGCAGCTGCTCGCGGCCTGCCAGCGGGCGCCCAGCATGCAGCGCCTGGTGGTCAAGTCCTCCACCGCGGTCTACGGCAGCTCGGCCCGCGACCCGGCCATGTTCACCGAGGACGCGCCGGCCAACGCGATCCCCCGCGGCGGCTACGGCAAGGACGCCATCGAGGTCGAGGGCTACGTCCGCGGATTCGGTCGTCGCCGTCCCGACGTCGACCTGTCGGTGCTGCGGCTCACCAACTTCATCGGCCCGAGCATCGACACACCGCTGACCCGCTACCTCTCGCTGCCGGTAGTGCCGACCGTGCTGGGCTATGACCCGCGCGTGCAGCTCTGCCACGAGGACGACGGGATCGAGGTGCTCCGCCGGATGACCCTCACCAGCCACCCGGGGATCTTCAACGTGGGCGGTGCCGGCGTGCTGCTGCTCTCGCAGGCCGCCCGGCGCCTGGGCCGCCCGACCCTGCCGGTGGTGTCACCCGCGTTGTCGCTCGTGGCGTCCGGTCTGCGTCGGGCCGGCGTGGTCGACGTCAGCGCCGAGCAGATGCGCTGGCTGCAGCTCGGTCGGGCCAACGACGTCAGCCGGTTGGCGGCTGAGATCGGTTTCACGCCGCGACCCACCGCCGACGCCTTCGAGGACTTCGTCCGCTCGACCGGACGCCGCAGCACCGCCAACGTCGCTGCGATGGTCGAGCGCAGGGCCCTCGGCCTGCTCAGCCGTCGGCGGGCCGCCCCGGAGGCCGTCGGTGCCTGAGGCTCCAGACTCCCCCGTCGGTCCCGACGCCGAGGTCATCGCGCTCAGCACCCGCCGTCGACCCACCGTCACGGCTGTGACCTCTCCTGCTGTGACCCTTCCTGCTGTGACCTCTCCTGCTGTGACCCCCCCGACCAGGACCGCTCCTGCTGACGACGGACCCGGCTGGGAGCGGCGGCTCGCAGGGGGGCTCGCGTTCCTGCGTCGACGGGTGACCGGCGACTACGAGATCGACGAGTTCGGCTTCGACTCGGACCTCACCGAGCACGTCCTCATGCCGGTCGTGAAGCCGCTCTACAAGACCTGGTTCCGGGTCGAGACCCGTGGGCTGGACAACGTGCCCGGCGTCGGTCCGGCGCTGATCGTGGCGAACCACTCCGGCACGGTCCCGCTGGACGCGATCATGACGCAGCTGGCGCTGCTGGAGGACCACCCGGCGCACCGCCACCTGCGCATGCTCGCCGCCGACCTGGTCTTCGGCCTGCCGCTCGTAGCGCCGCTGGCGCGCAAGGGCGGTCACACGCTGGCCTGCAACGCTGACGCCGAGCGGCTGCTGGCGGCCGGTGAGCTGGTCGGCGTCTGGCCCGAAGGCTTCAAGGGGATCGGCAAGCCCTACAGCGAGCGCTACAAGCTGCAGCGGTTCGGCCGCGGCGGCTTCGTCTCGGCGGCCGTCCGGGCGGGGGTGCCGATCGTCCCGTGCTCGATCGTCGGCGCCGAGGAGATCTACCCGATCCTGACAAACGTGCGTTCGGTGGCCCGGCTGCTGGGCCTGCCGTACGCGCCGGTGACCCCGACCTGGCCGCTGCTCGGGCCGCTCGGCGCGGTGCCGCTGCCCAGCAAGTGGATCATCGAGTTCGGGGAGCCGATCGAGACCGCCCACCTGGGTGGCGCTGCCGCCGCCGAGGACCCGATGCTCGTCTTCCACCTGACCGACCAGGTGCGCGAGACCATCCAGTCGACGCTCTACACCTTGCTCATGCAGCGCAGGTCGATCTTCTTCTGAGAGCCCCACTAGCCATCGAACCGCCCCAGCACTCTTCGAGGGCTGTCAAGGGATCGACCGGATCGGTGAACGACTGTGCAAAATGACATCAGTCCGTTACAGTCGGCGGGCACCGACCTGCTGTGGTCGGAGCCGTCTTCCTGCCGCCGAGTCCCACCCCCAGGAGCAGACGCCGGTCGTCACCGGGGTGGGAGCGGGGGACCCAGGTCCTCCGGGAGCGCCCGCCCGCACGGGCAGTCGCTCTCTAGGGGTGAAGCCGCAGCACGGACTCCGATCTTCGGGCCGCAGCGGCCGGGTGAGCTCCTCACCCGAACCCGACAGCTCACCTCGCAGGCGTCAGGGGAAGGTCACGCTTCGTTGTTCACGTCTGCGCACAAGAAGTCGGTCGGCTCGTCTGGCCACCGCGCCCAGCACGTCAAGCCCTCGCTGTTCGTCCGGAAGGGTGCGCCGTTCGTCGTCGGCACGGCACTGGGTGCCGGGGTCCTGCTGATGGGGACCGGCACGGCCAGCGCGGCCTCCGCCGACGACTTCGCCAAGCTGCGGCAGTGCGAGTCGGGCGACGACTACTCGATCAACACCGGCAACGGCTACTACGGCGCCTATCAGTTCTCCGCCGGCACCTGGCGCTCGATCGGTTTCAGCGGGCTGCCCCACCAGGCCTCCCCGGCCACCCAGGACGCCGCAGCCCGTGCGCTCCAGGCCCGCAGCGGATGGGGCCAGTGGCCCGCCTGCTCGCGCAAGCTCGGCCTGCGCAACGGCGCCCCGGCCGCAGCACCCGCGGTCGCCCCGGCACCGCCGAAACCGGTCGCAGCCCCGCACGTCCCCCGCGCCAACCGCGGTGCTCACGTGGCCGTCGAGCAGCCCGACGTCGCGCCGAAGGAGTCGCCCGCCCCCGAGGCCGTCGTCGCCGCTGGCGAGAGTGCTCCCGCAGCCCTGGCCGTAGCCAGCCAGAAGTCGATCACTCGTAAGAGCGCCGTTCAGTCCTCGGTCGCCCGCGCCACGTCGTCCAAGGCCACCTCGCTCCAGGCCCGAGCGACGTCCCGGACCTACCAGGCCCCGACGGCCGCCCCCGCCTTCGCGCCTCGCCTCACCGTCACGGTGCAGCCGAACCGGGCCTTCACGCCCGCGGTCAAGGCGTGGCAGGCACGGATGGCCGAGCGCGGCTGGACGATCGCCGTCGACGGCTTCTTCGGCCCCGAGAGCGAGTCCGTCGTCCGCCGGTTCGCCGCCGAGAAGGGCATGCTCCAGGGCCCGGTCGTGACACTCGACAAGACCGTTTTTGACGGCGCCTGGACCGCGCCTGTCACCGCGTGATCGAGCCGGGCAAGGACCTGCTCGGCGGTCCGCCGCCGACCCGGCTGCCGGTCGACCCCGCGGTCGCCCTGCTCGAGCAGCAGGCGCCGGCCGAGGTGGCTGCCGCGCACCCGACGTCGTCGGCCGCCTGGGCCGCGCTGGCCGAGGACGCACACGCCCGCGGGGCCACGGTCGAGGCGTACGCCTATGCCCGCACCGGCTACCACCGCGGGCTCGACGCGCTGCGCCGGGCCGGCTGGAAGGGCTTCGGCCCGATCCCGTGGGAGCACGCTCCCAACCAGGGGTTCCTGCGAGCGCTGTTCTCGCTCGGGCAGGCCGCCGGGCAGATCGGCGAGACCGACGAGGCTGCCCGGATCCGACAGTTCCTCGACGACAGCGACCCCCGGGCTGCGGCCGCCCTCGCCTGACCGGCCTGGATGATCTTGCGCAGCGGCCTACACTCGACCGCTGCGCAGGATCACGTCCTGCGGCCCGAGCACGCCTGCCGACGTTCAGGAGACCTGCTATGCCCGCACTCGTGCTGCTCGGCGCCCAGTGGGGCGACGAGGGCAAGGGCAAGGCCACCGACCAGCTCGGTGGTCGCGTCGACTACGTCGTGAAGTTCAACGGTGGCAACAACGCCGGGCACACGGTGGTCGTCGGTGACGACACGTACGCCCTGCACCTGCTCCCGAGCGGGATCCTGTCCGCGGGCTGCACACCGGTGATCGGCAACGGTGTGGTCATCGACCTGTCGGTGCTGTTCGAGGAGATCGACGGCCTCGAGGCCCGCGGCGTCGACACCTCGCGTCTGGTCGTCAGCGCCGACGCGCACCTGATCCCGTCCTACAACCGCACCCTGGACAAGGTGGCGGAACGCTTCCTCGGCAGCCGACGGATCGGCACGACCGGTCGCGGGATCGGCCCGACGTACGCCGACAAGATGAACCGGATCGGCATCCGGGTGCAGGACCTGCTGGACGAGAAGATCCTGCGGCAGAAGGTCGAGGGCGCCCTCCAGCTGAAGAACCAGGTGCTGGTCAAGACCTACAACCGCAAGGCGGTCACCGTCGACGAGGTGGTCGAGGAGCTGCTGTCCTACGTCGACCGGCTCCGGCCGATGATCGTCGATACCGGGCTGCTGCTGGGTCAGGCGCTCGACCGCGGGGACATCGTCCTGCTCGAGGGGGGACAGGCGACCCTGCTCGACGTCGACCACGGCACCTACCCGTTCGTCACGTCCTCCTCGGCCACGGCCGGCGGCGCCTGCACGGGCTCGGGCATCCCGCCGACCCGGGTGGACAAGGTGATCGCGGTGGTGAAGGCCTACACGACCCGGGTCGGTGAGGGCCCGTTCCCGACCGAGCTCGACGGCGAAGGTCAGGACGGCGCCGACGGCGAACGCCTGCGCACCCACGGGCACGAGTTCGGGACCACCACCGGCCGGCCGCGGCGCTGCGGCTGGTACGACGCCGTCATCGCCCGCTACGCCGCCCGCGTCAACGGCGTCACCGACTTCGTGCTCACCAAGCTCGACGTGCTCACCGGGTGGGACAAGATCCCGGTCTGCGTGGCGTACGAGGTCGACGGGGTCCGTCACGACGACATGCCGATGACGCAGACCGCGTTCCACCACGCCGTCCCGGTGTACGAATACTTCGACGGCTGGACCGAGGATCTCACCGCCTGCCGCACCTTCGACGACCTGCCGAAGAACGCCCAGCTCTACATCGAGGCGCTCGAGGCCATGTCCGGCGCGCCCTTCTCCTCGGTCGGGGTCGGCCCGGACCGCGAGCAGACCCTGGAGCTGCGGCCCCTGCTCTGACGCTCACGTCCCCGACGGACCAGCCGCAAGCCCTGGTGATCGTGGGCCGGGAACCGACCCCAAGATCACCCGCCGCCCCGTGCGGACCAGGACGTCGGTGATCTTGGCCGGGAGAACGGGGCCAAGATCACCCGAGACCGGGTGCAGACTCAGGCCTGGGTGATCTTCGGGCCGGAAGTGGCGCGAAGATCACCAACCGGGGAAGCGTCGGCGCGTGCGCGACTATGTTCTGCCCGGTGAAGATCCTCGTCCTCGGTTCCGGCGCCCGTGAGCACGCTCTGTCCGCCCGCCTGGCGCAGGACGGGGCGGAGGTGGTCTGCGCCCCGGGGAACGCTGGAACGCCCGGGCCCGCGCTGGACCCGTGCGACCCCACGGCCGTGCTCGACCTCGTCGACGAGCTGGCGCCCGACCTGGTGGTGATCGGGCCGGAGGCGCCGCTGGTGGCCGGGGTCGCCGACGCCGTGCGCGCCGCCGGGACGCCGTGCTTCGGCCCGTCGGCGGTCGCCGCCCAGATCGAGGCCAGCAAGACCTTCGCCAAGGCGGTGATGGCCGAGGCCGGCGTGCCGACCGCCGCGAGCCGGACCTTCGAGGACGCCGGTGCGGCGGTGCTGCACCTGGAAGACCTCGCGCCCCCGTACGTCGTGAAGGCTGACGGCCTGGCCGCCGGCAAGGGCGTGCACGTCGGCAGCGACCTCCTGGCCGCCCAGGCCTTCGCGCGAGACATCGCGGCCGGCGGAACCACCGTGCTCGTCGAGGACTTCCTGGACGGCCCTGAGGTCTCGCTGTTCGCGATCACCGACGGCACCACGGTCGTGCCGCTGCTCCCCGCCCGCGACCACAAGCGGGTCGGCGACGGTGACACCGGGCCCAACACGGGCGGGATGGGCGCGTACGCCCCGGTGCCCCTGCCCGACGGGTGGGTCGAGGACGTACGCACGACCGTGCTCCAGCCGGTCGTCGACGCCATGCGCGACCGCGGGACGCCGTTCCAGGGCCTGCTCTACGCCGGGCTCGCGCTGACGTCTGGCGGGGTGAAGGTGGTCGAGTTCAACGCTCGGTTCGGCGACCCGGAGACCCAGGTCGTGCTGCCGCTGCTGCAGTCCTCGCTGGCCGACCTGCTACTGGCCGCAGCGACCGGGACGCTGGACGTGCAGCCGTCCCCCGGCTGGCGAGACGGCGCGGCGGTGACGGTCGTCGTCGCGGCGCAGGGCTACCCGCAGGCCCCGGTGGTCGGGGGGACGGTCACGATCGGCGCGATGCCCGAGGGGGTGTCGGTCCAGCACGCCGGCACCCGGACCCAGGACGAACAGGTCGTCGCCAGCGGCGGTCGCGTCCTGACGGTCACCGGGGTCGGCGGTGACCTTGCCGAGGCACGGACCCGGGCGTACGGGGGGATCGCCCTGGTCTCGCTGGAGGGCTCGCACCACCGGACCGACATCGGGCTGTCCCCGCTGGCACAGGCAGACTGAACCCATGAGAGCCACGACGTGATCGAGCGCTACACGCTGCCGGAGATGGGCGAGGTCTGGTCCGAGGCCCACAAGTACGAGCTGTGGTGCCAGGTCGAGGTGCTGGTGCTCGCCGCCCACGCCCAGGCCGGGGTGGTCCCCGCCGACTGCGTCGCGCCGGTGCGAGCCGCGAAAGCTCCGACCCCGCAGGCCGTCGCCGAGATCGAGGCGGTCACCCAGCACGACGTGATCGCGTTCCTGTCGGCGTGGGCCGACAACACCGAGCCCCGCGAGGCGGCGGCCTACGTGCACTTCGGGATGACCAGCTCGGACCTGCTGGACACCGCGCTGGCCCTGCAGCTGACCGAGGCCTCCGACCTGCTGCTGGCCCGCGCCGACACCCTGGTCGCGGCGCTCCGCAACCTCGGGATGGCGCACAAGGACACCGTCAAGGTCGGGCGTACGCACGGCATCCACGCCGAGCCGACCACCTGGGGGCACCGGGTGGCCGACCTGGCGTTCGCCGTCGCCCGTTCGCGGGACCGGCTGCGGGTGGCTCGAGAGGCCGTCGCGGTCGCCAAGATCAGCGGTGCGGTCGGCACCTACTCCAACATCTCCCCCGACGTGGAGCAGTCGGTGGCCGGTGCGCTCGGGCTCACCCCCGCCCCCGCCGCTACCCAGGTCGTGCTGCGCGTCGGGATCAGCGCGTGGGGCAGCGCCCTCGCGGTGCGGGCCCCCGTCTGCGAG
>JBBSTI010000076.1:0-15665 GCA_038236005.1 Mycobacteriales bacterium
CCGCGGGAGGCGGGCACAGCCTGCACGTGGTGTGCGACCTGACCCTGGCGAGCGCGGAGCACGCGAAGTTCAAGCAGACCGACGCGGACGTCGGCAGCTTCGACGGCGGCTACGGGTCGGCCTACCTCGCGCGGCAGGTCGGGCAGAAGTTCGCCCGGCAGATCTTCTTCCTCGGCGAGGTGCACGACGCCGCTGACATGCACCGGATGGGCGCGGTCAACGAGGTCGTGCCGCACGCCGAGCTGGAGGACCGGGCGATCGAGTGGGGCCGGATCATCCTGGGCAAGAGCCCGCAGGCGCAGCGGATGCTGAAGTACGCGTTCAACGCGGTGGACGACGGGATCATGGGCCAGCAGGTCTTCGCGGGCGAGGCGACCCGGCTGGCCTACATGACCGACGAGGCGGTCGAGGGCCGCGACGCGTTCCTGGGCAAGCGCGAGCCGGACTGGTCGCCCTACCCGTACTACTTCTAGGTGCGGGTCGTACGGGCTCGTCCCGACGAGCTGCTGCCGGCCCTGGCCGACGCGCTGGACGGTGGCGAGCCGGTGCTGCCGCTGCCCGCGGACGGGGCGCTGGCGGCACGGATCCTCGCGGTGGTCCGGCCCGATGAGCCGGTGGAGCCGGGGACGGCGCTGATCGTCCCGACGTCAGGGTCGACCGGCGAGCCGAAGGGGGTGCTGCTGTCGGCCGGAGCGCTCCGGGCCTCGGCGCTCGCCACGATCGAGCGGCTGGGCGGGCCCGGCACCTGGGACCTGCGGTTGCCGGTGACGCACATCGCGGGGGTGCAGGTCTTGGTCCGCGGCCTGCTCGCCCCAGGTCCGCGCAGATATACGGCCATGGTCCCGACCCAGCTGCGACGGGCGCTGGCATCGGGGGAGGACCTGTCGGGCTACGACGCGATCCTGCTCGGGGGCGCCGCTGCCCCGCCGGACCTGCTGGAGCTCGGGCTGCCGGTCGTCACGACGTACGGGATGAGCGAGACCGCCGGGGGCTGTGTCTATGACGGGGTCCCCCTGCCGGGTGCGGTCGTGAGCGTTGGTGATCTTGACCGGCGTTTTGGCCCAAAGATCACCAACGTGGGAAGGGTGCGGCTCGGGGGTCCGATGGTGGCGCTGGGCTACCGGTTGCGGCCGGACCTGACGGCGGAGGCGTTCGTGGACGGGGAGTTCTGGACCGAGGACCTGGGGCGGCGGGTCGACGGGCGGCTCGAGATCCTCGGACGCGTGGACGACATGATCATCACGGGCGGGGAGAACGTCGCACCGGCTGCGGTCGAGGCGGCGCTGCTGGCGCACCCGTCCGTACGGGACGTGGTCGTCCTCGGGGTGACCGACGCCGAGTGGGGGCAGCGGGTGGTGGCCTGCGTGGTGCTGAGCTCACCGCTCAGCCTGGACGAGGTCCGGGAGCACGTGGCCGCGTCCCAGGGCCGGGTCTCAGCGCCTCGGGAGCTGCGGGTGCTGCCGGAGATCCCGCTGCTCGCCACCGGCAAGCCCGACCGGGTCGCCCTCCGCGCCGGACGTCCGGGCGTGATCATGAACGGCGGACGCTGACCGAGCGCTCAACGTCCATGATCACACCGGGTGGGCCGGGTGGGTGTGACGCAGGTCGGCGTGCTCGGGCCCCGTAACCCTGCGAGACTGCGGAGCGTGACGACACCGGCCCAGTGGCTCGAGGGAGCCCGACCCAAGACGCTGCCCGCTGCCGTCGCCCCCGTGCTCGTGGGCTCCGGCGCAGCCGCGGCGGCGGACGGGTTCTCCTGGGTCCGGGCGCTGCTCGCTCTCGTGGTCGCGCTGGCGCTCCAGGTCGGCGTCAACTACGCCAACGACTACAGCGACGGCATCCGCGGTACCGACGCCGACCGGGTGGGGCCGCTCAGGCTGGTCGGCTCCGGGGTCACGGCGCCCACGCTGGTCAAGCAGGCCGCGCTCGGGGCCTTCACGGTCGCCGCCGCGGTCGGGCTCGTGCTCGCCCTGCTGTCCAGCCTGTGGCTCGTGCTGATCGGCGCGGTCGCGATCGCCGCAGCCTGGGGCTACACCGGCACCGCCACGCCGTACGGCTACCGCGGGCTCGGCGAGGTCAGCGTCTTCGTCTTCTTCGGCCTGGTCGCGGTGATCGGCACCACGTACGCCATGACCGAGGCCGTCACGCTCGCCGCGGTCCTCGGGGGGATCGCCTGCGGGTCGCTGGCCTGCGCGATCCTGGTGACCAACAACCTGCGCGACGTGCCTACCGACGCGGTGGCGGGCAAGCGCACCCTGGCCGTCCGGATCGGTCAGGTCCGGACCCGCACCCTGTACGAGGGCCTCGTTGCTGCCGCCTTTCTCGCTGCGGTGCTGTCGGTGATCGTGACCCCCTGGGCGCTGCTGGCCCTGCTCGCGCTCCCGCTCGCCAAGGAACCGATCCAGATCGTGCGGAGCAAAGCGGTCGGGATGGCCCTGATCCCGGTGCTGCGCGACACCGGCCGGCTCCAGCTGGCCTATTCCGCGCTGCTGGCCGTCGGGCTCGCGCTGGCCTAAAGGCGTTGGTGATCTTGGCGCCGTTCCGCCGGCCAAGATCACCAAGGTCAAGGTGGCCCTACGGACGGCGCCACTCGTACGGGGTGGTGGTGCTGACCGTGACCAGCCCGAGCCGCTCCAGGATCGGCCGGGAGTCCTCGGTCGAGTCGCTGTGGACGAGCGTCTTGCTGAGGGCCAGGGCCGATCGGGCGCGTACGGCCAGCAGGGCTCGGTAGATCCCGCGACGCCGCCAGTCCGGCAAGGTCCCGCCGCCCCAGATGCCGGCGACGTCGGTGCCGGGAACCGGCTCGAGCCGGCCGGCGCTGACCATCACCCCGTCGGCCTCAGCGACCCAGAACTCGGTCCCGTCGTCCAGCGACGCCCGACGCAGCAGCCCCTCCGCCCGCTCGCCCGACACCGGGTCGCCGAACGCCTCGTCGCTCATCGCGCTCATCGTGCGCAGGTCCGCCTCGGAGCCCAGTCGCCGCAGGGTCACCCCGGTCGGCAGCGGGACGTCGGCGGCCAGCCCGGCCACCTCGCCGAGCAGGATCGACTCGGTCTCCTCGGGCACGAACCCGGCCTCGAGCAATGCATCGTGCAGCCCGGCAACGTCGTCGTGACCGCGGGTCTTCCACTCGATGCGCCGGATCTGCGGCTGCGCCCGGAAGTGCTCCAGCGCCTCGGGCACCAGCGACGCCAGGTCCACGTCGGGAGGTCCGTACGTCACGTAGCCGCGTCCCGCCGGGAACGTCACCAGGTGCAACGGCCCCAGCCGGGTGACCGAGTCGGCGCTGGGGGCGTCGATCCGCAGCTGGGCGTCGTACACGGCAAGAAGCTCGGTGGGGGTCATGACGTCAGCGTCTCGTTCGTTGCCAAGAGGTTTTCATAGGTTGGTGATCTTGGCGCCGTTCCGGCGTCCAAGATCACCAACGTACGAGGCCGGACGTGGTCGCGGCATGCACGGCCCGGGCCAGCCGAGCGCCCCAGGCCGACCGGGGACCGCAGAAGTCCTCCTCCGCACCGTCTGCGGGCCAGAGCACGACCACCGCGTCCGACGCCGTACCGGTCCCGGGCACGCCGGCCTCGACCAGGGCCTGCGTCTTGGCCTCGGTCGCCGTGACGACCGCGTTCACTGCGGCAGCAGGGGACAGGGCGACCGGCAGCTGCACGACGGTGTTGATCGTGCCCGGCCGCCACACCTCCGGGCCGGACCACGACCCGTCGGGCCCCGCGGCCCAGGTCGGGCGGGTGACCCCGACGGTGGCGTCCACGCGCACCCCGCCGTCCTCGGCGGTGCGGACGAGCTGCACCGGCGCGGCGGTCAGCAGCCCCGCGCCGACGCCGCTCAGCCCGAGCCTGCGAACTACCTCATCGACGTGGACCGCCAGGTCGCAGCGCTGATAGTCGGCGACCACCTCGACATTGATCAGCCAGTCGAGCAGCGACTGCCCGCCGCCGACCGGGGCGCTCGACAGCGCGCGTACGGGCTCAGCGAAGCGCCACACAAGCACGGCCCGGTCGTCGGGGCCACCGGGGTGAAGAGTGGGGCCGATCAGAGTGACGGCAGGACCTCGGCGACGTCGAGGGTGCGGGTCGGGTCGCCCGAGGTGCGTACGGGGCTTGTCTTGACGCTGACCGACGCGCTGACCAGCAGCCCGCGCACCTGAATGCTCACCCGGCCGACGTTACGCGGGTCAGCGTGGCACCGGCACCGGCAGCGGGCGCGTCGCGAAGGCCACCAGCTGCTCGTCGCCTCTCGTCATGAGAGGACAACGTTTCGGGCCGCCACCGGGTTCACCGTCCGGCCGCCGGTACGCGCTCCAGCGACACCAGCCGGTAGCCCGGTGCGGTCTTGGCCGGGTCACCGCAGGAGAGCACGGCCGGGACGAGCGCGTTCCGGTCGTACGCCACCGCGACGCTCACCCCGCCCGCCAGCACCACGTCCCACACGTTGCCGCCCCGGACGGTCTGTGCGACGAACGCCAGCTCGGCGCCGAGGCGGGCTCGGGCGAAGGCCTGCGCGGCCTGCACGGGCGCGGGCAGCGAGGACCGGCCGCGGAAAGTCGCCGGGTCCGGGTCGTGCAAGGCCTGGGTGGCGATGCGTACGACGTCGTCGGGCTGGACCCGCCCGAAGATCAGGCCCTCGGGAAGCACGAGCAGGTTGGCGGCGAACCGGTCCCCGCCGAGATGGCTGCACTCCCAGGTGGTCTCCGGAGAGGCTGCGGCCAGGGCGGCGGCGACCGGCCGGCCGCGGGTGGCGCAGCACCGGTCGTTGCTGCCGTGCGTGCAGACCAGGTGCAACGGCTGCTCCCGATCGTTCCAGAGGTTCATGTCATAGCTCGGCCCGTCCAGACCC
This sequence comes from Mycobacteriales bacterium, assembly GCA_038236005.1. Lineage (GTDB taxonomy): Bacteria > Actinomycetota > Actinomycetes > Mycobacteriales > SCTD01 > CANKBT01. The sequence goes on from JBBSTI010000076.1 coordinate 4,852, forward strand.
AGGTCGAGCAGGGAGACGTCGTCGTCGACCCGTCGGGTCAGCACCCGCTCGTAGCCCGGCCGGGAGTCGACGGCGAAGATCTGGCGCCCTCCGAGGTCGTTGGCCGCTCGGGCCCCCGGTCGGCGGATCAGCAGCAGACGCGCACCCCAGGCGGCCGCCTGATCGGCGAGCGCTCGAGCCACCGACGCGGGCATCCGGCCGGACGGGACGGACTCCGGTCCCCAGGCGGCCCGGTGCTCGACGAGCAGCCAGCGGGCGACCCGGGACGCCGTCGCGTAGAGCGGCTCGTCCCGGCCCGAGGACACGTCGGCGCACCAGTCCCCGCCCTGAACCCCGTCCACGGCCTCAGTCAACCGTGGGCGAGGGTGTCGTGCCTTGGTGATCTTGGCCGCCGGAACGGCGCCAAGATCACCCGGGCTTGAGGCTGGCCTGCGTCACTCATCGGTCAGTCACCGGGGACCAGCACGCCCTCGCGCAGCAGCCGCCGGGCCAGCACCAGCGCGTCACCCTCGTCGAAGCCACCGACCGCCAGCTCGCGCACGGTCAGCGCCCCCCCGAGCGCCACGTCCAACGCGGCGGAGGTCGAGACGGGAAGGTCGATCCGTCGGTCCGGCAGGTGCAACGTCGTGCCGTCGCGGCGCACGGACAGCCCGCGGCGCGGACGGATCGCGACGTCCGCTGACAGGGTCTGCAGCGTCTGGGCCAGAGCGAGCATCCGCACCGGCTCCGGGGTCACGGCGCGCGCGAGCCGGGCGTCGATCTTCGCCCGTACGGCGGAAGGCTCCAAGCCTTGCAGCCAGGACGACGCGCGGTCCAGCAGATCGCCCGGGTCAGCGTCAGGCTGCACCGGCAGGGCCCGGCGCAACGACGGCTCGTCGGCCGCCAGCGTGAGCAGGTCGTTCAGCACGTCGTACCAGGTGGTGGCCATGATCCCGACCGTCAGGTGCACCGACGCGACGTCGGTGGTGAGCGCGGCGTGGACGTAGCCGCGCGGCAGGTAGAGGCAGTCGCCCGCCTCCAGCTCGATGTCCATCAGCGGTTCGGCGCCCTCCGGGACCAGGTCGGCCCCGGCGCGTGCCTGTGAGGACAGCGGCAGCTCGAGCACCGGCTCGTGGATCACCCAGCGCTTCGTGCCGCTGACCTGCAGGACGAGCACGTCATGGGTGTCGTGGTGGAAGTCGAACCCCTGCGCGTCGCCACCGGGGGTGATGTAGGCGTTGCACTGCGTGGGATGACCCAGCTCGAGCGCCAGCTCGCGGCAGAACCGGCCGACCGGCGGGTGCATGCGGTGCAACGACTGCAGCACCAGCGTCGCGCCGTCACGGTGCTGCGCGGCCAGACCGTCCGCGTCGACCAGGTCGCCGATCGTGCGGTTGCCCGCCCGTGCGGTCCGCAGCGGCGTAGGCAGGCCGCCGCCGTCCGAGACCGTACGGAAGAAGGGGGTGCGCAAGGCCCGCTCGCCGATCAGCTCGTCGACGTCGTCGGCGGTGATCAGGTCGGCGAAGTCCCGGGGCAGCTGCTTGGCTCGAGACAGCAGGGGAGCGGTGTTCCAGTGCTGCTCCGCGAACTCCTGCGGACTGACCGACAGGCAGCGCGCCAAAGAGCTTGCGGGCGGGGACGACAGGGCAGGACCCCCCGGCTCGGGAGCCGAGGGGTCCTGCGAGACCTGAGCGGTCACGCTCAGGAGTTGGCCGGGTCCGAGCCCGCCGGGTCGGAGCCGGCCGGGTCCACGGCGACCTCGTCGCTGTCGCCCTGGTCGGCGTCGCCCCCGGCCGGGTCGGTGCCCGCCGGGTCGGTGCCGGACGGGTCCACCTGGCGGGTGTCGGTGTCGCCCTGGTCGGCGTCCCCGCCCGGGGTGGTGACCGTCGTCGTCTCGGTGGTCGTCTCGGTGGTGGTCATGTCCTCGTCGCGCAGGCTGGTCACAGGCTTCTCCTTCAAGACGTACGGATGGTGCTGGTTGCTTTCCCCGGTCCGGCGGGCTCATACCCGCCGGCGAAGCGCGCATGACGCGCCATCGTGATGAAGTCGCGACCAACCGCCGCAGACCGTTGGGCCGATCGGGCCCTAGGTTCTCCCCAGGAAGGCCGATCGTCCGGCTACACACCAGGGAGACCCCCATGCGCTCGTCACGATCTCGTCGGCCCCGCAACGCCGCAGCCCTCGGCCTCGCGGCCATGTCTCTCGGCGTGCTCGCCGCCTGCGGCGGCAGCTCGAGCCCCAGCGCCGACGGTGGCTCCGCGGCACCCGGTGACGGTGGCGGCGGGAAGAGCGGCGGCACGCTGGTCTTCGGCGCGTCCGCCGACCCGGTCAGCCTGGACGGCGCCTACACCTCCGACGGCGAGTCGGCCCGCGTGCAGCGGCAGATCTTCGAGACCCTCGTGACCACCAAGCCGGGCGGCACCGACGTCGAGCCGCTGCTCGCCAAGACCTTCACGGCCAGCGAGGACGGCAAGAGCTGGACCTTCGACCTCCAGAGCGGTGTGAAATTCACCGACGGCACCCCGATGGACGCCAAGGCGGTCTGCTTCAACTTCGACCGTTGGTACAACTTCACGGGCGTCCAGCAGAGCGCATCGGTCTCCTACTACTGGCAGACCGTGTTCAGCGGTTACGCCAAGAACGAGGACCCGGACCTGCCGGAGAGCCTGTACGCCTCTTGCGAGGCCAAGGACGACGTCACCGCGGTCATCAACCTGACCAGCCCGTCGGCCTCCTTCCTCGCCGGCCTGGCGCTGCCGGCCTTCTCGATCGCGAGCCCCAAGGCGCTGGTGGAGTTCAAGGCCGACGACGTCTCCGGCGACGGCGAGACGCCGAGCTTCAACGGCACCTTCGGCACCGACAACCCGATCGGCACCGGTCCGTTCACGCTGGAGAGCAACCAGAAGGGCAACCAGGTCGTCCTGGTCCGCAACGACGACTACTGGGGAGAGAAGGCCAAGCTCGAGCGGGTCATCTTCAAGCCGATCGCGGACGGCCCGGCCCGGCGGGCGGCGCTGGAGTCCGGTGACATCCAGGGCTACGACCTCGTCGACCCGGCCGACCTGGCCGCGCTGAAGGACGGCGGATACCAGCTGCTCGAGCGCCCGGCGTTCAACGTCGGCTACATCGGCTTCAACACCGCCAAGCCGCCGTTGGACAACCCGAAGATCCGTCAGGCGATCGGGCACGCCCTCAACCTGGAGGCGCTGGTCCAGGCGCAGTATCCCGAGGGCTCCGAGGTCGCCAAGGAGTTCATGCCGCCGCAGCTGTTCGGCTACGCCGACGACGTGACCACCTACGACTACGACGTCGAGAAGGCCAAGGCCCTGATCGCCGAGTCCGGGGTCACCAACCCGACGCTGGACTTCTCCTACCCGACGAACGTCAGCCGGCCTTACATGCCTAACCCGCAGGCCAACTTCCAGGCCTTCCAGACCGACCTCGAGGCGGCCGGCTTCACGGTGAACCCGTCGTCCGCGCCGTGGAACCCGGAGTATCTCGCCAACGTCAACAGCGGCGGGGCCTCGATGTACCTGCTCGGCTGGACCGGCGACTTCGGTGACCCGGACAACTTCATCGGCACGTTCTTCCGCACCAGCCAGCCGGCGTGGGGCCCGCAGGACCCGGCCATCTACGCCCAGCTGGAGAAGGCCCGCATCGACGGTGACCAGAACAGCCGGATCGAGGAATACAAGAAGGCCAACAAGCTGATCATGGACTTCCTCCCGGGCATCCCGTACGTGCACACCAGCCCGTCGCTCGCGTTCGACCCGGACGTCAAGGGCTACATCCCCAGCCCGGTCAGCCTCGAGGAGTTCCGGACCGTCTCGATCGGCTAGCTCCGGGACCCGGCTCAGCCCATGGTCACGTTCGCCGTACGCCGTCTGCTCCTGCTGATCCCGATCCTGTTCGGTCTGTCCATCCTGGTGTTCCTGTTCGTCCGGGCCCTGCCCGGCGGGCCAGAGGCCGCTCTGCTGGGTGAGCGGGCCACGCCGGAGCGGGCGGCGCAGGTGCGGGCGGCGTACGGCTTCGACCAGCCCTTGCTCGTCCAGTACGGGAAGTATCTCAACCAGGCCGTGCACCTCAACCTCGGCGTCTCGACCCGTTACCGCACCGACGTGATCGACGAGATCACCCGGCGGTTCCCGGCCACGATCGAGCTGGGCCTGTCGGCCATCGTGTTCGCGATCGTCGTCGGCATCCCGCTGGGCTACCTGGCCGCCCAGCGGCGCGGCACCTGGCTGGACAACCTGAGCACGGTGGGATCGCTGCTGGGCATCGCGATCCCGGTCTTCGTGCTGGGGCCGCTGCTCAAATACGTCTTTGCCATCAAGCTGGGCTGGCTGCCCTCGTCCGGCCGCCAGGACACCCGGATGTTCTTCGACGCCGAGCACCCGACCAACTTCTTCGTGCTGGACGGGCTGATCACCGGCAACCTGCCGGCCGCCTGGGACGCGGTCAAGCACCTCATCCTGCCGGCGGCCGCGCTCGGCACCATCCCGCTGGCCTTCATCACCCGGATCACCCGGGCCGCCGTGCTGGAGGTGACCGGCGCCGACTTCGTGCGCACGGCCGAGGCCAAGGGCCTGACCAGAGCGGTCGTCACCCGCCGCCACGTGCTCCGCAACGCGATGCTCCCGGTCGTGACCATCATCGGGCTGCAGACCGGGCTGCTGCTGTCCGGGGCGATCCTGACCGAGAACGTCTTCGCGATCCAGGGGATGGGGCAGCTGATGTCGGGTGCCATCTTCGACCGGGACTATGCGGTCCTGCAGGGAGGCATCCTGTTCCTCGCGACCGTGTTCATCCTCATCAACCTGCTCGTGGACCTGTCCTACGGGCTGTTCGACCCGCGTGTCCGGCAGACCGCATGAGGGGGAGCGCGTGAGCATCATCGAGGTGGCCGGGCCCGGGGGTTTCCAGGGCGGGGAGGCGATGGTCCAGCCGGCCGAGGAGACCTCGGCGGGGCTGCTCCGGGACGCCTTCCGCCGGCTGCGCCGCAACCCGCTCGCCATCTTCGGGTCCGTGCTGATCGCGATCTTCGTCGTCGTCGCGGTCTTCGCGCCGCTGCTCGCGCCGTACGACCCGGTGGCGACCGACCTGTCCCAGATCCGCCCGGGCAAGTTCCCCGGCCCCTCGGCGGAACACCTGCTCGGCCTCGACCAGCTGGGGCGCGACGAGCTGAGCCGACTCATCTACGGCGCCCGCTACTCGCTGCTGATCGGGGTCGTGTCGACCGCGATGGGCGCCTCGGTCGGGATGAGCTTCGGCCTGCTGGCCGGCGCGTTCGGGGGATGGGTCGACAGCCTGGTCATGCGGCTGATGGACGTCATGCTCTCGATCCCCGGCCTGCTGCTCGCGATCGGCGTCGCCGCGGTGCTCGGCCGCAGCATCGTCTCGATCATGATCGCGGTCGCGGTGGTCAACGTGCCGATCTTTGCCCGGCTGCTCCGCAGCTCGATGCTCGTGCAGGGCCGCAGCGACTACGTCCTCGCCTCCCGCAGCCTGGGGGTGAAGCGACGCAAGATCGTGCTCGGCCACGTGCTGCCCAACTCGCTCGCCCCGGTGATCGTGCAGGCCACGCTGGCGCTCGCCACCGCGATCGTCGAGGCGGCCGGGCTGGCCTACCTGGGCCTCGGCTCGGAGGACCCACGGATCCCCGAGTGGGGGCGGATGCTCGCCGAGACCCAGTCGTTCCTGTCCAGCGCCCCGCTGCTCGCGCTCTGGCCCGGCATCGCGATCGTCGTCTCGGTGCTCGGCTTCTACCTGGTCGGCGAGGCCCTGCGCGAAGCGCTCGACCCGAAGCTGCGCTCATGAGGGAGGTGGGCTCATGACCGAGACCCGGGTGAGCGTGTCCGACCGTGCGTACGACGGGCCCCTGCTCTCGGTCCGCGACCTGCGCGTCACGTTCTCCGGCCGGGGACGCCACGACGTACGCGCCGTCGACGGGGTGGACCTGGAGCTGGCGGCCGGCTCGACGACCGGCATCGTCGGTGAGTCCGGCAGCGGCAAGAGCGTGAGCTCGCTGGCTGCGCTCGGGCTGCTGAAAGGCCGCGGGGTCACGGTCGAGGGCTCGGTCCGGCTGAACGGTCGCGAGCTGCTGACCATGCCGGACGCGCAGCTGCGCGACATCCGGGGCCGCGAGGTCGCGATGATCTTCCAGGACCCGATGAGCGCGCTCAACCCGGTGCTGACGATCGGCCGCCAGCTCACCGAGGTGCTCACCCGGCACGCCGGGCTCGACAAGCGCGAGGCGATGGTCCGGGCCGGCGAGCTGCTCGAGGCGGTCGGGATCAGCGCGCCCGGCCAGCGGCTCAAGCAGTGGCCGCACCAGCTGTCCGGCGGCATGCGCCAGCGCGTGATGATCGCGATCGCGCTGGCCTGCAGCCCGCGGCTGCTGATCGCCGACGAGCCGACCACCGCGCTGGACGTCACGATCAGCGCGCAGATCCTGGAGCTGCTGCGCACCCTGGTCGCCGACACCGGCACCGCGCTCGTGCTCATCACCCACGACCTCGGGGTCGTGGCGGGGCTCTGCGACACGGTCCACGTCATGTACAGCGGTCGGATCGTCGAGAGCACCGACCGTCGGCAGCTGTTCGCCGCGCCGAGGCACCCCTACACGACCGGGCTGCTCGCGTCCGTGCCCCGGCTCGATCAGCCGCGAGGCACGCCGCTGCTCCCGATCCCCGGGTCACCGTCCGACACCCGCCCGTGGCGTACGGGCTGCGCCTTCGGCCCCCGCTGCAGCCGCCACGACGAGGCCTGCGACGGCGGCCCGCCCACCCTCGCCGAGCACGCGCCCGGTCACCTGGCCCGCTGCATCCACCCGGTCGTCCCGGCAGTGCCGAAGGCCCCGGCGGGCCCGTCGTGAGCCTGCTCGAGGTCCGCGGCCTCCAGGTCCACTTCCCGATCAAGCAGGGCATCCTGCTCGAGCGCACCGTGGGGCACGTGCGCGCGGTCGACGGGGTGGACCTGACGGTCGAGAAGGGCCGCACCCTGGGCGTCGTCGGCGAGTCCGGCTGCGGCAAGAGCACGCTCGGGCGCGCGATCCTGCAGCTGGAGCCGCTCACGGCCGGCACGGTGGTCTTCGACGGCCAGGACCTGTCGACCCTCGGCGCCACCGAGCTGCGCCAGGCCCGCCGCCGGATGCAGATGGTGTTCCAGGACCCGCTCGCCTCGCTGGACCCCCGGCAGTCGGTGGCGTCGGCGCTGGCGGAGCCGATCCGCACGCACGAGCCGAAGGCCCGGGACACCGAGACGCGCAGCCGTGCGCTGCTGGACCTGGTGGGGATGCCGGCGAACGCCATGAACCGCTATCCGCACGAGTTCTCGGGCGGGCAACGCCAGCGGATCGGGATCGCCCGGGCGATCGCGCTCGACCCCGAGCTGGTGATCGCCGACGAACCGGTCAGCGCCCTGGACGTCTCGATCCAGGCCCAGGTGCTCAACCTGCTGTCCGAGCTGCAGGAACGACTCGGTCTGACCTACGTCGTGATCGCCCACGACCTGGCCGTGGTCCGGCACATCAGCGACGACGTCGCCGTCATGTACCTCGGGGCGGTGGTCGAGACCGCTACCTCCGAGCAGCTGTACGACACCCCGCTGCACCCCTACACCCGGGCGTTGCTCTCGGCCGTGCCGGTGCCGGACCCGGAGATCGAGGACCATCGCGAGCGGATCCTGCTGCGCGGCGACCTGCCCAGCCCTGCCGCGATCCCGCCGGGCTGCCGGTTCCACACCCGCTGCCCGTGGCGGCAGGAGACCCGGTGCCACGACGAGGTGCCGGCCCTGCGTCCGGTGCCCGTCACGATCGGTCGGACCGACGGCCCGACCGGCCCGGCCGACGGCCTGACCAGCCTGGTGGCCTGCCACTACGCCGAGCAGGTCGCCAGCGGCGAGATCACCCCGGTGAGCAGCCTGGCCACCTGAGGTAGCGGCTCAGCTCTCGTGCCGGCTGCGGCGACGTCTCACGAGCTCGAACGGGAGCAGTGCCAGACCGAACGCCGCCCCGCGAAGACCGGCCTGCGCAACCGACACGCCGTCGTCGGCCACCCAGGGGCCCCAGAGCGTCAGCACGGCAACAACGACGCCGGAGGCGAGGACACCGCACGCCAACCGGAGCACCTGATCACTGTGACACAGGCCCGCGTGGTCGAGGTCGCCAGGACCTGGCCCTGCTGGGATGATGTGTCCATGACACGTGCGTCGCTCGAGAAGGACCCGGCTGAGGTCGCCGCCATGTTCGACGAGGTCGCGGCGCGCTACGACCTCACCAACGACGTGCTGTCGTTCGGCCAGACCCGTGGGTGGCGGCGGGCGGTGAACGACGCGCTGGCGCTGAAGCCGGCCGAGCGGGTGCTCGACCTCGCGGCCGGGACCGCGACCTCGTCGGCGGCGCTCGCGAAGACCGGCGCCGACGTGGTGGGCTGCGACTTCTCGCTCGGCATGCTGAAGGTTGGCGCCAAGGCCCACCACGAGGGGGTCGAGCTGGTCGCGGGTGACGCGCTGCGGCTGCCCTTCGCGGACGGGGCCTTCGACGCGACGACCATCTCGTTCGGCCTGCGCAACACCGCCGACATCGACCTGTCGCTGCGTGAGCTGCTGCGGGTCACCCGGCCCGGCGGCCGGCTCGTGGTGTGCGAGTTCAGCCACCCGGTCTGGCGCCCGTTCCGCACGGTCTACGACAACTACCTGATGCGGGCGCTGCCGCCGGTCGCACGACGGGTGAGCTCGGACCCCGCGGCGTACGTCTACCTCGCCGAGTCGATCCGGGCCTGGCCCGCGCAGGCCGCGCTGGCCGGACGGTTGCAGGGAGCCGGCTGGGACCAGGTCGCCTGGCGCGACCTGACCGGCGGGATCGTGGCGCTGCACCGCGGCGTGCGCCCGGCCTGACTCGGCGGGCAGGGTGCAGGGTCCGGCCGTACTGTGATGACTCTATGAACAGTCCTGTGAAGCGTTCCCTGACCGAGGACGCAGACGTCATCGTCGTCGGCGCCGGGCCCGGCGGCAGCGCCACCGCCCACGCGCTCGCCCAGGCCGGGCTCGACGTCCTGGTGCTCGAGAAGACCGCGTTCCCGCGCGAGAAGGTCTGCGGCGACGGGCTCACCCCGCGCGCTGTGCGCAGCCTGGTCGAGATGGGCATCGACACCAGCCCGGCCAACGGCTTCATCCGGAACCGCGGCCTACGGATCATCGGGGGCGGCCGCACGATCGAGCTGCCCTGGCCCGAGCTGGCCGAATATCCCGACCACGGGCTGGTCCGGCCGCGGATGGACTTCGACGAGCTGTTGATCCGTCAGGCGCAGAACAGTGGCGCGCGGCTGCAGGAGCTGGCCAACGTCAAGAGTGCGGTCACGGACGCCTCCGGTCGCGTCGTCGGGGTCACCGCCAAGCACGAGGACCAGGAGAAGACCTACCGCGCCAGGCTCGTCATCGCCGCCGACGGCAGCAGCTCCCGGTTCGCGCTGGGTCAGGGGCTCGACCGCAACGAGAACCGCCCGATGGGGGTCGCGGTCCGTCGCTACTACCAGAGCCCGCGCCACGACGACGACATGCTCGAGAGCTGGCTGGAGCTGCGGAGCCCGGACGGCGGGCTGCTGCCCGGCTACGGCTGGGTCTTCGGGGTCGGCGACGGCACGAGCAACGTCGGGCTCGGGATCCTCAACACCACCAAGGCGTGGAAGACCACCGACCTGAGGACGCTGCTGAGCGACTGGACCGGCTCCATGCCGGGGGAGTGGCAGTTCGACGAGGCGCACGCGACCGGGCCACAGCGCTCCGGCGCGCTCCCGATGGGGCTCAACCGTCAGCCGCTCTACACCCGCGGGATGATGCTGGTCGGCGACGCCGGCGGCGCGGTGAACCCGTTCAACGGCGAGGGCATCGCGTACGCGATGGAGACCGGCCGGATGGCGGCCGAGACGGTCGTGCAGGCGCTGGCCCGGCCCGAGGGCGCGGCCCGCGAGGCGGCGCTGGAGGGTTACCCGGCCGCGGTCAAGGCGCGCTACGGCGGTTACTACACGCTGGGCCGGGTGTTCGTGAACGCGATCGGCAACCCCCACGTGATGTCGCTGGCGACCAAGCACGGACTGCCACGGCCGCTGCTGATGAAGTTCACCCTGAAGCTGCTCGCGAACCTGACCGACCCCCGCGGCGGAGACGCGATGGACCGGGTCATCAACGGGCTGTCCCGGCTCGCCCCGACCGCCTGAGGCAGCCCCGAGCGTGGTTGTCGTCGGCCACCCCTAGGCTGACCCCCGACCCCGAGGAAGGATCGACCCGTGCTGGACATGTATCTGCCTGTCGTCGTGCTGTTCGTGCTCGCCGCAGCGTTCGCGATGTTCTCGGTGGGCTCGGCGACGATCACCGGCCCGAAGCGCTACAACCGGGCCAAGGCCGATGCGTACGAGTGCGGGATCGCCCCGACCCCGCAGCCGATGGGCGGCGGTCGCTTCCCGGTCAAGTTCTATCTGACCGCGATGCTGTTCATCATCTTCGACATCGAGATCGTCTTTCTTTACCCCTGGGCGGGCAGCTTCGACCAGCTCGGCGTCTTCGGCTTCGTCGAGATGTTGCTGTTCATCGCCACCGTCTTCGTCGCGTACGCCTACGTCTGGCGCCGCGGGGGCCTCGAGTGGGACTGATGGAATCTTTTAACGCACAGGAGGCACGTCATGGGTCTTGAGGAAAAGCTGCCGAGCGGCGTCGTGCTGACCAGCGTCGAAAAGGTCGTCAACTGGTCTCGCAAGAGTTCGCTGTGGCCCGCGACGTTCGGCCTGGCCTGCTGCGCCATCGAGATGATGGCGTCGGGCGGCCCGCGCTACGACCTCGGA
>JBBSTI010000077.1:0-15507 GCA_038236005.1 Mycobacteriales bacterium
CGCCGGTCCGGTAGCGGCCGGTCTCCTTGTCCCACTGCAGGTCGGGGTCGGGCACGACCAGGCCGAGGAACTCGGCCTGCGGGACGGTCGCGTCGACGAACCGCTGGCGCAGCTCGTCGTTGCCGAACCGCTTGATCCCCCAGGCCATCGACTGCGCGCTGTTGGGCGACGCGTCGTCGGTCGGACCGAACATCATCAGGGCCGGCCACCACCACCGGTCGAGCGCGTCCTGGGCCATCTTCTGCTGCGCCGTCGTCCCGTTCGCGAGCACCGTCATCGCCTCGAAGCCCTGCCGCTGGTGGAAGCTCTCCTCCTTGCAGACCCGGACCATCGCGCGGGCGTACGGCCCGTACGAGCACCGGGTCAGCGGCACCTGGTTCATGATCGCGGCCCCGTCGACCAGCCAGCCGATCGCGCCCATGTCGGCCCAGCTGGTGGTCGGGTAGTTGAAGATCGTCGAATACTTCTGCTTGCCCCGGTGCAACAGGTCGAGCAGCTCCTCGCGGTCGACCCCGAGGGTCTCGGCGGCACCGTACAGATAGAGGCCGTGACCTGCCTCGTCCTGCACCTTGGCCAGCAGGATCGCCTTGCGACGGAGCGACGGGGCCCGGGTGATCCAGTTGCCCTCGGGCTGCATGCCGATGATCTCGCTGTGCGCGTGCTGGGCGATCTGGCGGATCAAGGTCCGGCGGTAACCCTCGGGCATCCAGTCACGAGGCTCGACCCGACCGTCACCGGCCACCAGGGCGTCGAAACGCTCCTGCAGGTCCTGCTCCGACGTCACGGGGACGTCCTGCCGGTCCACGAGCGCGGTCACGGGTACCTCCGGGGTTGCACGTACCGAACGAACGGTCGGTCGTCAGGGTCCCGCGACCCTCCGGCGGTGTCAAGCGAGGGCTACCGTCGCGGCGTGCCCCGCTCCCCCGCGCCCCGGCCGGCCGTGACCCGCGCCCGAGCCGACGCCTACACCCTCGACGAGCTGCTCGAGGTCGTCGTCGGCGTGTTCCTCGAGCGCGGCTACGACGCGACCAGCATGGAGGACATCGCCCGCGCCACCGGTCGGACGAAGTCCTCGATCTACCACCACGTCAGCGGCAAGGAGCAGCTGCTGCAGCTCGGGGTCTCCCGGGCGCTCGACGCCCTGTTCGCCGTCCTCCACGAGCCGGCCAGCGTGGACGGACGGGCCGTGGAACGCCTCGAGCACGTCGTCCGCCGTAGCACCGGGGTGCTCGTCGAGCAGCTGCCGTACGTGACCCTGCTCCTGCGTGTCCGGGGCAACACCGAGGTCGAGCGGGCCGCGCTGTCCCGCCGCCGGGAGTTCGACCACCAGCTGGCCGCAGTCGTCCAGGCTGCCGTCGACGAGGGCGACGTCCGCGACGACCTCGACCCGCACGTCGTGACCCGGCTGGTCTTCGGGATGGTCAACAGCCTGGTCGAGTGGGTCGACCCGGACCGTCCCGTCGCGGTCGCCGACGCCGTGGTCGCGGTGGCCCTCGACGGCCTGCTCACGCACGCCTTCTCGCGAAAACCACCGGGCTTTCCGGGGCCATGACACGCCTGCGCGTCTTGTTCGAGCCACACCGGATGGTGGTTCACCTGCAGGACGGGGATGACCTGGAGATCGCGTCCTCGAACGGGTTCGCCAACAACAGCCCCTTCGTGCCGCGGCCGACAGGATGAGCAACGGCAGCTTCACGAACGCGCTTGCCTCACTGCGTTGGTGATCTTGGCGCCGTTCCGGCGGCCAAGATCACCGGAGCAAGAAGAGCGGGCCCGACGCTTCCGTGCGCTCAACGCACGTCGCGCACCCGCTGAGCCTTGCCCTGCGAGCGCGGCAGGCTCTTCGGCTCGACCACCTCGCAGGTGATCGTCACGCCGAGGTTCTCCTTGACCAGGGCACACAGCACCAGGTGGGCGTCCTGCCCGCACCCGGGTCGCCGCTCGACCCGCAGGGTCAGCACGTCGAGCCGCTCGGGCCGGGTCAGCACCAGCTCGTAGTGCGGCGTCAGCCCCGGCACCCGCAGCACCTGCTCCTCCAGCTGGCTCGGGAACACGTTGACGCCGCGGACGACCAGCATGTCGTCCGTACGCCCGGTGACCCGTTCCATCCGTCGCATCGGACGGGCCGTCCCGGGCAGCAGCCGGGTGAGGTCGCGGGTCCGGTAGCGCAGCACCGGCGAGGCTTCCCGGGTCAACGAGGTGAGCACCAGCTCGCCCAGCTGCCCGTCGGGAAGGACCGCGCCGGTCTCCGGGTCGACCACCTCGGGATAGAAGTGGTCCTCCCACACGGTCAGCCCGTCCTTGCTCTCCACACACTCCTGCGCGACGCCGGGGCCGATCAGCTCGCTCAGCCCGTAGATGTCGACCGCGTGCATGTCCAGGCGTTCCTCCACCTCACGGCGCAGATCCTCTGTCCACGGCTCCGCGCCGAAGATCCCGACCTTGAGCGAGGTGGTGCGCGGGTCGACGCCTTGACGCTCCAGCTCGTCGAGCAGAACCAGAGCGTACGACGGCGTCACCATGATCACGTCGGGACGCAGCTCGCAGATCAGGCGCACCTGCCGCTCGGTCTGACCGCCCGAGGCCGGGACGACGGTGCAGCCGAGGCGTTCGGCGCCGGCGTGCGCGCCGAGGCCGCCGGTGAACAGCCCGTAGCCGTACGCGTTGTGCACCAGGTCGCCGGGTCGTCCACCGGCCGCCCGGATGCTGCGCGCCATCACGGTCGCCCAGGTGTCCAGGTCGCCCGTGGTGTAACCAGCCAGCGTCGCGGTCCCGGTGGTGCCGCTGCTGGCGTGCACCCTCGCCAGGCGCTCCCGAGGCACGGCCAGCATCCCGTACGGGTAACCCGCCCGCAGGTCCTCCTTGGTCGTGAACGGGAGCCGAGCGAGGTCGTCCAGGCTGGTCACGTCTTGCGGCGCCAGACCCACGGCGGCGAGGGCATCTCGGTAGTGCGGCACGTGGGCGCACGCGTGCGCGACCGAGCTGATCAGTCGCTCGGTCTGGAGCGACCTGAGCGCGTCCACCGACGCCCGCTCGATCGGCTCCAGGCTCGCGGGGTCGGGGGTGAGGTCCTGCACGGCTGCCTCCGGGAGGTCAACGGACGACGGGTCACGCGCCTGCGTGGCGGGCGGGTGCTTGACCTACCCGGTGTGACGGACGACAGTGAACCGCATCACCCGACCGAACGGACGGTCGGTCGGTAGGTAGGTCACGACATCCAGGGCGACGGCGTCCACGACGAAGGGGTCCTGCGTGCTGCTCGAGAGCTACGTCCGTGGTCGGTGGGTGCAGCCCGACGACGACGGCAGGCCGCTGCTCGATGCGTCGACCGACGAGGTGGTTGCCCACGTCTCGACCCGACCCGCGCCCGCCTCGGAAGCAGTCGCCTACGCCCGCGCGGTCGGGGTGCCGGCACTGGCCGCTCTGTCGTACGCCGATCGCGCAGCCCTGCTCAAGGCCCTCGGGACGCTGCTGATGTCCGAGCGGGACAGCTTCGCGGACCTCTCCTACGCGACCGGAGCGACGGCGAAAGACGCGCAGATCGACCTCGACGGCGGGTTCGGGACGCTTCTCGCCTACGCCTCCCGGGGCCGTCGTGAGCTGACCGGAGACGTCCTGGTCGACGGTCCGGTCGAGCCGCTCGGACGCCAGGGCACGTTCCTCGCCCAGCACGTGCTGACCTCCCGCGGCGGCGTGACCGTGCAGCTCAACGCGTTCAACTTCCCGGTCTGGGGGATGCTCGAGAAGCTCGCCCCGGCGCTGCTGGCAGGAGTGCCGAGCCTGGTCAAGCCGGCGCCGCAGACCGCCTACCTGACCGAGGCCGTGGTCCGCCGCATCGTGGAGACCGGCCTGCTGCCGGACGGGGCCCTACAGCTGCTGGTCGGCGAGCCGGACGGCCTGCTGGACCAGCTCGACCCGCGCGACAGCGTGGCCTTCACCGGCTCGGCCCGCACCGGTGCGCTGCTCCGTGCGCACCCGGCCGTCCTGCGGGGGGTGCGGCTCACCGTGGAGGCCGACTCGTTGAACGGGTGCGTGCTCGGCCCGGACGCGTCGCCGGGCACGCCGGAGCACGAGCTGTTCCTCACCGAGGTGGTCGGTGAGGTGACCGCGAAGGCCGGCCAGAGGTGCACCGCGATCCGTCGGGTCCTGATCCCTCGGGATCGGCTCGACGAGGTGGCCGAGGCACTGGCCGAGCGGCTCGGAGCTGTCCGGATCGGCGACCCACGGGACCCCGACACCACCATGGGCGCGCTGGTGAGCAAGGCCCAGCGCGACACCGTGACCGAGGCGATCGGACGCCTTGCCGACGAAGGACGGACCCTGCTCGACGGGAAGGTCGATCGGTCGCGGGGAGCGTTCGTCGGTCCGTCGCTCATCCTCCAGGACGACGAGGCTAGGGCGGTGCACGAGGTCGAGGCGTTCGGGCCGGTCGTCACCCTGCTGCCGTACGACACTCCCGCCCACGCGTTGGACCTGCTCGCTCGCGGGCGCGGCAGCCTGGTCACCTCGATCGTCAGCCATGACCCGGGTTTCGTCCGCACGATGGTCCTCGGCGCGGCCGGCGGCCACGGCCGACTGCTCGTGCTCGACCGTGACTGCGCCGCGGAGCAGACCGGTCACGGCTCCCCGCTGCCCGGCCTGGTCCACGGCGGGCCCGGTCGCGCCGGTGGCGGCGAAGAGCTCGGCGGGGTGCGCGCGGTGCACCATCACCTGCAGCGCACGGCGGTCCAGGGCAGCCCGGACACGCTGACCGCGGTCACCGGCCGTTACGTCACCGGAGCCACCCGGCGCGCCGTCGGTGAGCACCCGTTCCGACGGCGGATGTCCGAGCTGACCGTCGGCGACGCGGTGACGACCCGACGGCGCGTGGTCTCGCGGGAGGACGTCGACCACTTCGCGGCCTTCACCGGCGACACGTTCTACGCCCACACCGACGAGACCGCCGCTGCCGCCAACCCGCTGTTCGGCGGGATCGTCGCCCACGGCTACCTGGTGCTGTCGCTCGCCGCTGGCCTGTTCGTCGACCCGGCCCCCGGGCCGGTGCTCGCCAACACCGGGCTCGACCGGCTCCGCTTTGTCCGGCCGGTCAAGCCGGGCGACGCCATCCACGTGGTGCTCACCTGCGCCTCGCTGACGCCCCGGAGCGCCGACCAGGGTGAGGTCCGCTGGGACGTGCAGGTGCTGGACGACGACGACCGACCGGTCGCGACCTACGAGCTGCTGACCATGGTCCAGGCATGACGGGTCCCGGCGCGATCGCGTACGACGAGAAGACCGCGGAGGCGCTGCTGCCCACGGCGGAACCCCTGCAGCTCATCGACGAGCACGGCGCCCGGGTCCACTGCCCCGGCCACGAGCTGCCGAGCGACGCGCACCTCGTCGCGCTGCACCGCGCGATGGTGCTCGGCCGCCGGTTCGACACCCAGGCGACCGCGCTGACCAAGCAGGGCAGCCTCGCCGTCTACCCGTCGTCCCGGGGACAGGACGCCTGCCAGGTGGGAGCAGCGCTCGCGCTCGCACCGCAAGACTGGCTGTTCCCGACCTACCGCGACAGCATGGCACTGGTCGCCCGGGGGATCGACCCGGCCGAGGTGCTGGTGCTGCTGCGCGGCGACGGGCACTGCGGCTACGACGTGCACGCCACCCGTACCGGCCCGCAGTGCACCCCGCTCGCCACCAACGCCCTGCACGCGGTCGGGCTCGCGCACGCCGCCCGCCTGGCCGGCGACGACGTCGCGGTGCTCGCGCTGCTCGGGGACGGCGCGACCAGCGAGGGAGACACCCACGAGGCGCTCAACGTCGCAGCCGTCTACCGCGCGCCGGTGGTGTTCCTGGTGCAGAACAACGGCTATGCCATCTCGGTGCCGCTGTCCAAGCAGACCGCCGCGCCGACGCTCGCGCACAAGGGGATCGGCTACGGCATGCCCGGGGTGCTCGTCGACGGCAACGACGTCGCGGTCGTGCACAGCGTCGTCGCGGCGGCTCTGGACCGCGCCCGCGCAGGCGGCGGGCCGACCCTGATCGAGGCCGTCACCTACCGGCTGGAGGCCCACACCAACGCCGACGACGCCACCCGCTACCGACTGACCGGCGAGGTCGAGGACTGGCAGACCCGCGACCCGGTCGAGCGCTCCCGCGTCCACCTGCGGGCGGCCGGGCTGCTGGACGACGACGCCGAGGCCGCGCTCGCCGCCGAGGGCGAAGAGCAGGCAGCAGCCCTGCGCACAGCCATGCAGAAGGAGACGGTCCACGACCCGAGGACGCTCTTCTCAGACGTCTACGCCACGCCGACAAGGCTCCTGGACGAGCAGGCCGCACGGCTGGCCGACGAGCTGGCGGAGGACGCATGAGCACCCCGGCGACCGCCACGACCACAACCCCGGCGACAGACCCGACGATGACGATGGCCCAGGCGCTCAACACCGCCCTGCGAGACGCCCTGACCGACGACCCGAACGTGCTCGTGTTCGGCGAGGACGTCGGCCCGCTCGGCGGGGTGTTCCGGGTGACCGACGGTCTGCAGGAGCAGTTCGGCGACACCCGCGTGTTCGACACCCCGCTGGCGGAGAGCGCCATCGTCGGCACGGCGATCGGGATGGCGATGTATGGCCTACGCCCGGTCGTCGAGATGCAGTTCGACGCCTTCGCCTACCCGGCCTTCGAGCAGGTCGTCAGCCACCTCGCCAAGCTGCGCAACCGCACCCGCGGCGGGGTGTCGCTGCCGATCGTCGTGCGGATCCCCTACGGCGGGGGGATCGGCGGGGTCGAGCACCACAGCGACTCCTCCGAGGCCTACTACACCGCCACCCCCGGGCTGACGGTCATCTCCCCCGGCACCCCGCAGGACGCTTACACGCTGCTGCGCCAGGCCGTCGCCTGCCCGGACCCGGTGATCTTCCTGGAGCCCAAGCGTCGCTACTGGGGCAAGGGTCCGGTCGACGTCGACGATCCCGGCCCCGGGATGAACCGCGCGGTGGTGCGGCGCGAGGGCACCTCGGCGACCGTCCTGGCGTACGGCCCGATGGTCGCCACGGCGCTGGAGGCCGCCGAGCTCGGCCTCGCCGAGGGCTACGACCTCGAGGTCGTCGACCTGCGGTCGCTGTCCCCCTTCGACGACGAGACCGTGTCGGCGTCCGTACGCAAGACCGGTCGTGCCGTCGTCGTCCACGAGGCCGCGTCCTTCGGTGGTTACGGCGCAGAGGTTGCCGCCCGGGTCACCGAACGGTGCTTCCACCACCTGCACGCACCGGTCGCCCGGGTGACCGGGCTCGACGTCCCCTATCCCCCGCCACGGCTCGAGGAGCACTTCCTGCCCAACCCCGAGCGCATCCTGGACGCCGTCGCGAACCTCCAGTGGGAGCGTCACCTCGAGGATCAGGCATGAGCCGCATCTTTCTTCTCCCCGACCTGGGGGAAGGCCTCACGGAGGTCGAGGTGGTCCGCTGGCTCGTCGAGACCGGCGACACGATCGTGATCGACCAGCCGGTGGTCGAGGTCGAGACCGCGAAGGCGGCGGTCGAGGTGCCGTCCCCGTACGGCGGGACGGTCCTGGTCCGGCACGGTGAGCCAGGAGCGACGCTGCTCGTCGGACAGCCCCTGCTGACCGTCGAGACCGGCCCCGCTGCCGGCACCTCCACCGGTTCCGGCAGCGTGCTCGTGGGCTACGGCACGCAGGACGGGCCGGCCCGCAAGGGGGTGCGTCATCGCCGTGCCGGCGCCGCGCGACCTCCCGCGGCTGTCCGAACGCCCGAACCCGTCGCGCCCGGACCACCCGCGGTCGTCTCTCCGCTCGTGCGCCGCCTCGCCCTGGACGGCGGCTTGGACCTCACGGCCCTGACCGGCTCCGGGCCGGACGGGCTGATCCTGCGCCGCGACGTCGAGGCCGGCCTGGGCGCGGGCACCACGCAGGTCGCCTCCGTCGGCCAGGTCACCGACGCGCCCGCGATCTCGCCCAGCCAGGCCGGTGAGCGGGTGCCGATGAGCCCGTCGCACCGGGCGATGGCCACCGTGCTGTCCCGCTCGCGCCGCGAGATCCCGGAGGCCACCGTCTGGGTCGACGTCGACGTGACCCGCACCGTCGAGCTGCGTGCCGAGCTGGCCGCCACCCCTGCGGGCCCGGTCTCGCTGCTCGCCCTGCTCGCCCGGTTCACCGTCGCCGGGCTGCACCGCTTTCCCGACCTCAATGCGCAGATCGACGGCACCGACGTGGTCCGTAGCGGGTCCGTGCATCTCGGCATCGCGGCTCAGACCCCCCGCGGTCTCGTCGTACCGGTCCTGCACGACGCCCAGGACCGGTCCGTCCGACAGCTGCACGCCAGCGTCGGTGACCTCGTGAGCATCGCCCGGGACGGCCGGCTCAGCGCCGCGCAGCTGACCGGTGGCACGTTCACGCTCAACAACTACGGGCCGCTCGGCGTCGACGGCTCGGCCGCCATCATCAACCACCCGGAGGTCGCCATCCTCGGCATCGGACGCATCCTGCCTCGGCCCTGGGTGGTGGACGGCGAGGTGCGCGTACGCCACCTCGCCGAGCTCACCCTCGCCTTCGACCACCGGGCCTGCGACGGCGGCACCGCAGGAGGCTTCCTGCGCTACGTCGCCGACTGCCTCGAGCGCCCGTCCGCGGCGCTGGTGGACCTGTGAACCCCGACGCTGGCCCCGTGCTCCTGGAGGTCGACGACGGCGTCGCCACCCTGACGCTGAACCGGCCGGACCAGCTCAACTCCCTCACCCGCGCGGCCAAGACCGCGCTGCGCGACGCGGTCGAGCGCGTGGCCGAGGACACCTCCGTACGCGCCCTGGTGCTCACGGGTGCCGGCCGCGCGTTCTGCGTCGGGCAGGACCTCGGCGAGCATGCCGCCGTGCTCGCCTCGGGCGACCCGCAGCCGATGCAGACGGTGGTCGACGACTACAACCCGGTGATCGAGGCGCTCGCCGCGCTTCCCTTCCCGACCATCGCCGCCCTCAACGGCACCGCGGCCGGGGCAGGCCTCGGCCTGGCGTGCGCCACGACCTTCCGCATCGGCTGCGCAGGCGCCCGCTTCACCACCGCGTTTGCCGGCATCGGGCTGTCGGTCGACAGCGGGCTGTCGCACACGCTGCCCCGTCTGGTCGGCCGCGACCGCGCGCTGCGGCTGCTCCTGGACGCGCAGCCGTTCACCGCCGAGCAGGCGCACGACTGGGGACTGCTCACCGAGCTGGTCGCCGCCGAGGAGGTGTTCACGACTGCGCTCACCCTGGCCCGCCGCTACGCCCAGGGACCCACCACGGCGTACGCCGGGATCCTCTCGTCGGTCGCCTTCGCCGAGGCGCATCCGCTTTCAGCCTCGCTCGCCCACGAGGCCGAGCAGCAGGCGGTTGCCGGTGTCACCCAGGACCACCGCCAGGCCGTCGACGCGTTTCTCGGCAAGCAGAAGCCAACCTTCACGGGCCGCTGAGCCGACGGGTCGCCGCGCGCCCTGCCTGGTGAGCCGGCGAATCGGCCGGCCCGCTGCGTCGCCGCGGTCCGCACCTGAACGACCGACCGTTCGCCCCGATATCGACGGGGCCGAGCGAGGAGCGACCGGCCCCACCTGCTCGGCCCTCCCGGAAGTGCTCACCGCGGGTCGGCACAGCACAGATACTGGTCGGGAGCAGCCAGTTGCGTCCTCTGGAAATGTCACAGGTTGAGGCCAGACTCGATCCATGCCCACCCCACCGCCGCCGCCGCCGCTCCCCGGTGGTGCCGCGCGTGCAGGTGGGGGCGCGGCGGGCCGGTCGCGCGACCGGTCAGATATCGGTGGGGAGCAGCCGCTTCCGGCATCTGAAGATGTCATAGGTCGGTGTCAGAATCAGGTCATGCCCACCCCGCTCCCGCCGCCGGTCCCCGGTAGTGCCGCGGGCTCCGGGGTGGCCGGGCCGTCGTTGTTCACCCTGCGGGCGCAGAACGCGCACCTGGACGCGCTGGAGGCCTTGCAGGCCGAGCAGGCCCGCGCCTACGCCCACCAGGTCACCACCCTGCTCGCCTGGTTCGACCTGGTCGTGCTGGACCAGGGCACCTGCACCGACCTCGCCGCGCTCGAGCTCGCGCCGGTCCTGCGCAGCGGACAGCACCACGCCGGCCGGCTGCTGCGCGACGCCCTGCACCTACGCGACCGGCTCCCCGCCCTACGCACCGCGCTGACCGCCGGAACCCTCTGGCAACCCCAAGCCCGCGTGCCCCGCCGACACCGGACTGCACACCACCCTGCAACGACGACTCACCCGACAGGCAACCCACCACACCAGCACCAAGAAAGCCCAGCGGGAAACCGCCGAGCTCGCACGGCAAGCCCGCACCGCCCACGCCGCCCGCGCCGGCCTGGACCTGACCACCGACCCCTTCTGCACCGCCGGACCCCCCACGGACGTCACCGGCACAGACGTCGCAGACCTCGGCGACGAACCACGCGTCTGACCGGAGCCCCTGCGCACGTCAGACGCGGCGCGCACCCCGCACGGCCTCGACCAGGCATGATCCAGGGGTGAGGGTCCAGCTCGTCGTCAACCCGTCCGCCGGACGCGGCCGGTGCCAGGCCGCTCTGTCTGCGGTCGAGCAGACCCTGCGGTCCGAGCACGACGTCGTCGTGACCCCCACCCGGTCGCTCGAGCACGGTGAGCAGCTCGCGACCGAAGCGGTCGCGAACGGGCGGGTCGTCGTGGCGATGGGCGGTGACGGGATCGTCGGACGGGTCGCGGGCGCGGTCGCAGGCACCGGCGGGCTGCTGGGAGTCGTTCCGGGCGGGCGCGGGAACGACTTCGCCCGCGCGGTCGGGCTGCCGCTCGACCCGGTCACGGCGGCGGAGGCGCTCGCCTCGTGGGTCGAGCAGCCCACCGACCTCGGGGTGGTCCGGACCAGCGCCGGCGAAGTCACGTTCGTCGGGATCGCGTCGGTCGGTTTCGACTCCGCTGTGCAGGAACGCGTGCTGCGCACCCGGGTGCCGCTCGGTCCGGCGGTGTACCTCTACGCCACCCTGCGCGAGATCGGGCCGTGGCGGCACGCCCGCTTCACGGGCCTTCTGGACGAGAACGAGCTCAACGCGCACGGCTGGGCGGTCGCGGTCGCCAACAGCGGTGTGTACGGCGGCGGGATGCGCCTCGCCCCGGACGCCTCGCTGACCGACGGGCTGCTCGACGTCGTGTCCACCGCCGCCACCTCTCGGCTGCGCTTCCTGCGCAGCCTGCCGCTCGTGTTCTCCGGCCGGCACATCGACCGGCCCAGCGTCGCGGTCACCCGGGCCGCGCGGGTCGAGCTGGCCGCCGACCGACCGTTCCGGGTGTTCGCCGACGGCGACCCGGTGGGCTCCTTGCCGGCGACAGTCTTCATACGGCCGGGAGCGCTCCGGCTCCTGGTGCCGCCGCCTCCACCGTCCTGAGCATAAAGCTGCACGACGCCCGCGAGCACGTACGCCGCCACCATCACGCCGTCCTGTCGGCCGTTCGGCGGACGGCACGCCGCAGATGTCGCCGGTCCTGGCCGGGGTCGACCTGGAAGGGCGCGTTCTCGGCTCCACCGCCCCGGACGCGGTCAACGTGGCCAACCCGTTCCGGGACGCCTCCACCGCCGCGATGCTCTGAACCGGGTAGATCCGCCAGAGGGCGCTGGACCGGGTGGGCCCTGGCCGAGCTGCTTTGACCCACGCTGCCTCACGGCTCAGGGGCGGACCGCGACGAGGTCGCTCACGACCCGGCCCGCGTCGAGCCCCTGCTGCTCGAACCGGGTCACCGGTCGGGTCTCCGGGCGCTCCCGTGACACCAGCCGGAGCGGGGACGCGTCCAGCAGCCCGAGCACCTGCTCGGCGTAGGCCTCCCAGTCGGTGGCGAAGGACAGCATGCCGCCGGGCCGCAACCGGGAGGCGACCAGCTCGAGGAAGTCGGCCGTGACTAGCCGCCGCTTGTGGTGGCGCAGCTTGGGCCAGGGGTCGGGGAACCAGACCCGCACCTCGGAGAGCACGTCGGACGCAAGCATGTCGGTGAGCAGGATCCGGACGTCGCCGTCGGCCACCCGGACGTTGCGGAGACCGGCGGCTTCGGCATCACGCAGCAGGGTCGCGATGCCCGGCGTGTGCACCTCGACCGCCAGCACGTCGACGTCCGGCCTGGCCGCCGCGAGTGTCGCCTCCCCCATCCCGCTGCCGACGTCCAGCACCCGGGGGGCCTCCCGTCCGAACAGCTCTGCCAGGTCGAGAGGCTGACCCTCGACCCGGACGCCCCAGACCGGGAACAGGCGGGCGAGCGCGTCGGTCTGGCCGTCGGTCAATCGACCGCGGCGGGTCTTGAACGTCGCTACCGGCCCGTACGGGACCTGCGGCTGCGGGACGGGCTCGTAGCCGGCGGTCACGGCGGCGTGAAGACCCCGAGCAGCTCAACGTGCTCGGTCATCGGGTAGGCGTCGAAAGCCCGGAGCGAGGTCAAGGACCAACCGGCCGTGAGCAGCACCTTAGCGTCTCGAGCGAACGATGCGGGCTCGCAGGACACGTACGCCAGCACCCGAGGACGCAGCGCGGCGAGCGCGGCCGTCACCTCGAGACCGGCGCCGGCCCGCGGCGGGTCGAGCACGATGAGACTGACGAGGTCGACGGCCGATCGAGCGAGGAGGCCAGGCTCGACGGAGGCCGTACGGACCGAGACCTGCGGCAGGTCCGCCGTGTTGCGGGCGGCGTCGGCGCAGGCCCGCTTGTCGCTCTCCACCGCTAGCACGTGGCCCTCGGGCCCGACCGCTTCGCCGATCAGGGCGGCGAACAGGCCCACCCCGGCGTACAGGTCCAGCGCCCGCTCCCCCGGCTGGGGAGCGAGCGCCTCCAGCACGAGCCGCGCGAGCAGGTCGGCAAGGCCGACGTGGACCTGCCAGAACCCGCCGGCCCAGACCTCGAAGGAGCGGCCGCCGGCCTGGTGACGCAGCCCGTGCGGGGCGCGGACCGGCAGTCCGTCGACGACCGCGCCGGCGTCCACGTCCGGCACCCGGGGACGTCCACGGCCTCCCCGTTGCACGTCGACCACCCGCTGAGTGCCGTCCGCGGTGGCCGCCACCTCGACCGAGGCGGCGGCGAACCAGCGGGCTTGCTCAGCGCCGACCTGCTCGACGCCGGGAGAAGCGATCAGGCAGCGGTCGACAATCTGCAGGTCGTGCGAACGATGCTTGCGCAGGCCCGGTCGCCCGTCGTGGGAGACGGCGAGCTGGATCCTCGTACGCCAGCCCAGACCGTCGTCGGGCCGGTCGTCAGGTCCGCGGACCGGCTCGACCACGACCTGGCGGTCGATCCCCGCGATCCGGCGCAGGTGCTCGGTGATCAGCGCGGCCTTCATGGCTCGCTGACGGGCGAGCGTCACGTGCTGCCAGTCGCACCCGCCGCAGAGCCCCGGCCCGGCGTAGGGGCACGGCGCCTCGACCCGGTCCGGGGACGCCTCGTGGACGGTCTCCACGTCGGCGCGCAGGAAGTGCTTGGTGACCGACGTGACCCGCACGGCGACCTTCTCGCCCGGCACGCCGTGGCGCACGAAGACCACCCGCCCGCCGGGCGCGCGCCCGACGCACGCGCCGCCAGCGGCGGCCCCCCCGAGCTCGGTGTCGAAGACGTCGCCGACCTGCTCGGTCGTCGGCTCGCTCATGAGCCACCCGGCCGACGCGCCGAGCCGGGCGCGGACCAGTGCTCGTCGTGCGGCGCCCTGCCGACCGAGCTGTTCAGCTGGTAGGGCACCGAGGTGACCATGACGTTCGGCTGGTAGAGCAGCCGACCCTTCAGCCTCAACGCGCTCTGGTTGTGCAACAGCTGCTCCCACCAGTGGCCGACGACGTACTCCGGGATGTAGACGCTGATCACGTCGCGGGGGCTCTTGAGCCCGATGTTCTGGATGTAGTCCAGCACCGGCTTGGTGATCTCGCGGTAGGGCGAGGCCAGGATCACCAGCGGCACCCCGATGCCCCGGCGGTCCCACTCGGCCTGCAGGGCCTTGGACTCTTCGTCGTCCACCCCGACGGTGAGCGCGATCAGGTCGTGCGGACGGGTCGCCTTGGCTGCTGCCAGCGCCTTGAGCGTCGGTCCGTGCACCTTGCTGACCAGCACGACGGCATGGTTGCGGGACGGCAGCACGATGGTCTCGTCGTCGGGCACGGCCAGCTCGCTGCTGACGTTGGTGTAGTGCCGGCTGATCCCCCGCATCAGCAGGTAGAGCGCCGGCATCGCGACCAGGACGATCCACGCGCCGTGGGTGAACTTGGTGATCGTGACGATGACGAGCACGAAGCCGGTCAGCCCGGCTCCGACCGCGTTGATCACCCGGCTGCGCCGCATCTGGGACCGCTGGGACGCGGTGACCCCGTCCGCACGCAGCAGCCGCGTCCAGTGCCGCACCATCCCGGTCTGACCGAGCGTGAAGGAGGTGAACACGCCGATGATGTAGAGCTGGATGAGCCGCGTCACGTCGGCCTTGAACACGACGACCAGCAGCCCGGCGGTGATGGCCAGCAGCAGCACGCCGTTGCTGTAGACCAGCCGGTCACCGCGGTTGTGCAGCTGACGCGGCAGGAAGCGGTCCTTGGCGAGGATCGAGCCCAGCAGCGGGAAGCCGTTGAACGCTGTGTTGGCCGCGAGCACCAGGATCAGCGCGGTGAAGGTCGCGATGTAGTAGAACAGCGGCCCGTTCCCGAAGACCGCGTCCGCGACCTGGGCGATGACGGTTTTCTGCGCGTCGACCGTGCAGTCGCCAGTGAAGCCGATCAGGTTGCAGAGGTTCTCGGGCTCGACGTAGCGCACGTCGGTGATCACGGCGAGCGCGGTGATGCCGAGGAACATGGTCATCGCCAGGACGCCCATCAGCGCGAGCGTGGTGGCAGCGTTCTTGCTCTTCGGCTTCTTGAACGCAGGGACCCCGTTGGCGATCGCCTCGACCCCGGTCAGCGCCGTGCAGCCGGAGGAGAAGGCGCGCAGCGCGAAGAACACCAGCGCGAACCCGGCGAGCTGGGCGTGGTTCTCGTCGGGTCGCACGACCCACGACGCGCTCTCGGCAACCGGCGCGTCCCCGAACGCGGTTCGCGCGAGCCCCCAGGCGATCATGACGATCATCCCGACCACGAAGCCGTATGTCGGGATCGCGAAGAACTTCCCGGACTCCTTTACGCCGCGCAGGTTGAGCGCGGCGAGCAGCGCGATGAAGCCCAGTGCCAGCAGCACGCGGTGCTCGACCAGGGACGGGACCGCGGACAGCATGTTGTCGACCCCGGCGCTGATCGACACCGCGACCGTCATCACATAGTCGACCAGCAGCGCGCTCGCGACCGTGACCCCTGCCGCCGGTCCCAGGTTGGTGTTGGCGACCTCGTAGTCGCCACCACCGCTCGGGTAGGCGTGCACGAGCTGCCGGTAGGACAGCACCACCACGGTCAGCAGGACGAAGACGGCGAGCGCGAGGTAGGGGGTCAGGAACAGGTAGGCCGTGCCCGCAAGGGTCAGGACGACCAGGACCTCCTGCGTCGCGTACGCCACGCTGGAC
>JBBSTI010000078.1:0-15483 GCA_038236005.1 Mycobacteriales bacterium
TGATGGACGAGGTGCACTACCTCGCCGACCGCGCCCGTGGCGCGGTGGGGGAGGTGGTGATCATCCACCGGCCGGGAGAGGTCGCGCTCGTGTCGCTGTCGGCGACGGTCAGCAACGCTGAGGAGTTCGCCGACTGGCTGATCACGGTCCGGGGCGACACCGAGGTGGTCGTCGAGGAGCACCGACCGGTGCCGCTGTTCCAGCACGTGCTGGTCGGCGGGCGGCTGGAGGACCTGTTCGTCCACGAGGCGGGGGGCAAGGACGACGTCAACCCGCGGCTGACCCGGCTCGCCCGCGAGGAGCGTCAGCGGACGCCGCGCCGCGGTGAGCGCCCGCGCAGACCTCCGCCCGTACGCCGTCCTGACGTCCTGACCCGGCTCGACCGCGACGGGCTGCTGCCCGCGATCACCTTCATCTTCTCCCGGGCCAGCTGCCAGGCCGCCGTCGAGCAGTGCCTGTTCTCCGGGCTGCGGCTGCTGACCAGCGACGAGTCGCTGCGGGTTCGGCGACATGTCGACAAGCGGACTCAGGATCTCCCGCACGAAGACCTGCAGGTGCTGGGGTTCTGGGAGTGGCGCGAGGGCCTGGAGCGGGGGATCGCCGCCCACCACGCGGGGATGCTGCCGACCTTCAAGGAGATCGTCGAGGAGCTGTTCAGCGAGGGGCTGGTCAAGGCGGTGTTCGCGACCGAGACGCTCGCGCTCGGGGTCAACATGCCGGCCCGGTCGGTGGTGCTGGAAAAGCTCAGCAAGTGGAACGGCGAGACGCACGCCGACCTGACGCCGGGGGAGTTCACCCAGCTCACCGGTCGCGCCGGCCGCCGGGGGATCGACGTCGAGGGCCACGCTGTCGTGCTCTGGCAGCCGGGGATGGACCCGGCGCAGGTCGCCGGGCTCGCCGGCACCCGCACCTACCCGCTGAAGAGCTCGTTCCGCCCGTCGTACAACATGGCCGTGAACCTGGTCGGTTCGCTCGGGCGAGCGCAGGCGAGGACCCTGCTGGAGAGCTCGTTCGCACAGTTCCAGGCCGACGCCGGGGTGGTCGGGCTGGCCCGTCAGGTCGCCCGCGGCCGCGAGGCGCTCGCGGGCTACGAGCAGTCGATGGTCTGCGAGCTCGGGGACGTCACGGAGTACGCGCGGCTGCGCGAGGCGGTGGCCGTCCGGGAGAAGCAGCTCGCGCAGCAGGGCACCGCCCACCGGCGGGCCATGGCGGCCCAGGCGCTGGAGCGGCTCAAGCCCGGCGACGTCGTGCGGGTGCCGCAGGGCAAGCGGTCCGGGCTCGCCGTGGTCGTCGACCCGGGCGTCGGGATCGCCGGCGACGTGCACCCGCTGGTGCTCACCGAGGACCGCTGGGCCGGGCGGCTGTCGAGCGCCGACTTCCCGCACCCGGTCGAGCCGGTCGGGCGCGTCCGGATCCCCAAGGCGTGGAACCCGAGGTCGCCCGCGGACCGCCGGGACCTCGCGTCCTCCCTGCGGGCGCTGAAGGTGGACGACCAGCCCCGCCGGTCGCGCGCGCGGGCCTCGGCGGCGGACGACGAGGAGCTCGGGCGGCTGCGTACGGCGCTGCGTCGCCACCCGGTGCACGGCTGCGACCACCGGGCCGACCACCTGCGCTGGGGGGAGCGCTGGACCCGGCTGCGGTCGGAGACCGACGCGCTGGAACGCAAGGTCGCCACCCGCACCGGGTCGTTGGCCCGCACCTTCGACCGGGTCTGCGCGGTGCTGTCCTCGCTGGACTACCTGCAGGGCGAGACGGTGACGCCGCTGGGATCCGTGCTGGCCCGGGTCTACTCCGAGTCCGACCTGCTGGTCGCCGAGTGTCTGCGCGAAGGGCTCTGGGACGCCCTCGGGCCGGCCGAGCTGGCCGCCGCCGTGTCCGGCGTGGTCTACCAGGCGCGGCGCGACGACGAGGCCGGCACCCCGCCCCCGGTCGGGCCGGTCGAGGTGGCGCTGCGCGGCATGTCCCAGGTCGCGGCCCGGCTCGCCCACGCCGAGACCGAGCAGCACGTGTCCTTCACCCGCCCCCCGGACACCGGGCTCGCCTGGGTGGTGTGGCGCTGGGCCTCGGGCGCCTCGCTCGAGCAGGTGCTGTCCGGCGAGCGGGACCTCACGGCCGGGGACTTCGTACGGTGGTGCAAGCAGCTTGTCGACCTGCTCGGTCAGATCGCCTCGGTCGCCGAGGCCGGCGGGTCACCGGTGGGCCCGTCGGCCCGCACGGCGCTCAACCTGGTGCGCCGTGGCGTGGTCGCCTACACCGCCGTCACCTGAGGGATGTTCGAACCGTGCACCTGTCGGGCCCGACGTCGGGCTCGACGCGTGCCGACAACCAGGACCGGACTAATACCGCGTCTGACGGACGTACGCTCGCTGTATGACGATGGTGAGCTTTCGCATGGACGACGCCGAGGCCCAGGAGGTGGCGACCTGGGCCAGGCGTCTCGGCATCGACAGGTCGGAGCTGCTGCGCGAAGCCGCCAGGACGCACCTCGCGCGGCTCGCCGCAGAACGAGACGCGACCGCCCTGGACGGACAGGCCAGAGACCCCGGCGACGTCGAGCTGTCGAGCGTCGAGCGGTGGGCGCCGGCCGAGGACTGGTCGGACTGGCCGGATGCGTCCTCGGACCGGTCCGATGCGTAGAGGTGAGATCTGGTTCGCCGAGACCCCGGGCGGGGACCGACCTGTCCTGGTGCTGACCCGCGACCCGGTGGCCGACCGGATCGGTGGGGTCGTCGTCGCCGCGCTGACCCGCACCGTGCGAGGTCTGTCCTGCGAGCTGGACCTGAACCGGGCCGAGGACGGCGTCCCGACCGACTGCGTCGTCAGCTTCGACAACCTGCACACGCTGGACCGGACCGTGTTCCGGCGACAGGTCACCACCCTGTCGGCGGCCCGGATGCAGCAAGCCTGTCGGGTGCTCGCGACAGCCTGCGGCTGCTGAGGGCTAGCCGAGGGCTAGCCGGTCGTGAGCGAAGGCTCGGCGAGCCCGAGGACGCCTCGCTCCAGACGCACCGCCGCCGCGTACGCCGCGACCTGGGCGTGCGCCCATGCCTCGTCCTGGTCGGTCTCGACAGCCAGCAGCCGCGCAGCCTCGAGCGCACCGGGCAGCCCGGCGTCCTTCTCCCGCAGCGAGAGCCGCAACCGGCGCCCGTACACGTCTTCCAGCGTCACCGCGCCCTCCTCGCGGGCGGCGTGCACCACCTCAGCCGCGATGTGCGGGGAGTGCCGTGACAGCCGCCGCGCCAGGGACGGCTCCACGGCCACCAGCGAGACCACTTCCGCCGCGCGCTCGCCGGTCTGACGCACCAGGGACCGCACGACCTCGTCGTCCAGCCCGAGCGGGGTCGCGGCCTGCCGCACCTCGTCGGTGAGCACGTCCAGCGGAGTCAGGCCGGTCAGGCTGAGCATGTCGGTCACGCACCGGGCGCGCCGGTCCTCGCGCTTGATGATCAGGTCGACCACGTCTTTCGCCATCCGCCGGTAGGTCGTCAGCTTCCCGCCGGTGATGGTGATCAGCCCGGCGGAGCCCTCGACCAGGGTGTGGCGCCGGGAGAGGTCGCTCATCGCGTCGCCACGGCCCGGCCGTGTCGCGTCATCGTCCGAGCTCTTGATCAACGGTCGCACCCCGGCCCAGGCGCCGAGCACGTCCTCGGGCGTCAGACCGGTACGGAAGACCGCGTTGCCCGCCGCCAGCACGTAGTCGAGGTCGTCGGCGGTCAGCGACAGGTCGGCCAGGTCCCCGTCGTAGGACGTGTCGGTCGTCCCGAGGATCGTCTGACGCCCCCAGGGGATCGCGAACATCGACCGGCCGTCGCCCTGCTTGCTC
Source organism: Mycobacteriales bacterium (assembly GCA_038236005.1). Taxonomy (GTDB): domain Bacteria; phylum Actinomycetota; class Actinomycetes; order Mycobacteriales; family SCTD01; genus CANKBT01. The sequence goes on from JBBSTI010000078.1 coordinate 3,824, forward strand.
GGCAGCAGCACCGAGGTGTCCAGCAGCGGCAGCCGGTCGCGCGGCACGACGACGTGGACCCCCTTGCTCGGCTGCACCACCGCCGGCCGTCCCGGCTCCTCCAGGCCCTGCAGCGCGTCGACCCACACCCCAGTGGCGTTGACGACGTGCCGGGCCCTGACCGTCACGTCCCGTCCGGCCAGGTGGTCGCGCAGATGTGCCCCGTCCAGCCGACCGTCGCTGCGGGTGAGCCCGACCACCTCGGCGTACGTCACGACCCCCGCCCCGAACCGTCGTGCGGCCTGCACGACCGCGAGCACGAGGCGGGCGTCGTCGGTGCCGCAGTCGCCGTAGAGGTAGGAGTAACCCAGCTCGGAGTCCGCCAGCGCCGGCGCGAGCGCGATCGCCTCCTCGGCGGTGATCCGGGAGTGCCGGCGCACCGAAGAACCACCGGTGCTGGCCAGCGCGAACACGTCGTAGGTCGTCATGCCCAGGCCGATCAGGCGGCGCTTCGCGGTGTCCGGCCAGACCGGGTAGAGGAAGTTCATCGGGCGCACCAGGTGGGGCGCCAGGCGCATCAGCAGCTGCCGCTCGACGACGCCCTCACGGACCAGGCCGAACTCGTAGTTCTCCAGGTAGCGCAGGCCGCCGTGCACCAGCTTGCTGCTCTTGCTCGAGGTGCCGCTCGCCAGGTCGCCCTTGTCGACCACGAGCACCGACAGCCCGCGGCTGGCGGCGTCCAGGGCGACCCCCGCGCCGGTGGCGCCCATCCCGACCACGAGGACGTCGACGTCGGTGGCGTTCTCGAGATCGTCGGCGCGGGTGCGTACGGAGAACATGTCTCATCCTTCCACCTGCGCTCGGGGCACGACTCAGGCCCGGGTGATCGTGGCGCCGGAACGGCGCTCAAGATCACCAACGCACTAAGCGTGAGCCGTCTCCAACGCACGCAAAAGACGCTCCACCGGTGCGTCCAGGCCCCAGCGATCGGTCAGGGTCACCAACGCCTCGGCGTCGACCGGCACCCGGGGGAGCGTGTCGTCGACGTCCGGCAGGTCCAGGTCGCGCACCACCCGGGTCACCGCAGGCGCGACCGCCAGGTAGTCCCGCGACGCCTCGAGCCGGTTGCGGGCGCCGGCCGGGAAGCCCTGCTCAGAACCGCCGGCCGCGACCCTGTCCAGGGCCGCCACGATGCCCTCGATGGTCCCGAAGGCGTTGACCAGCGCCGCCGCGCTCTTGTCGCCGATCCCCTTGACCCCGGGCAGCCCGTCGCTCGGGTCGCCGCGCAGGACCGCGTAGTCCGCGTAGGCCCCCCCAGGGATGCCGTACTTCGCCGTCACCTCCGACTCGCCCCAGGCCCGGAACTTCTCGACCGCATACAGCACCCGCACCGACGGGCCGACCAGCTGAAACATGTCCCGGTCCCCGCTGACCAGGTCGACCGGCCCGGGGGTGATCGTCGCGAGCGTGCCGAGCACGTCGTCAGCCTCGTGCCCCTCGGCGCCGACCACCGCGATCCCGACCGCCCGGAACACGTCCAGCACGCCCTGGACCTGAGCGTGCAGGGTCGCCGGCTCGTCCTCCGCGCCGCCTTCTCTGGTCCGGTGCAGCTTGTACGTCGGGACCGCCGCGACCCGGAACGCCGGTCGCCAGTCGAGGTCGAGCGCAGCCACCAGCCGGTCCGGACGATGCTCCCGGAGCAGGCGGGAGACCAGGTCGAGCGTGCCTCGTACGGCCCCGCTCGGGGTGCCGTCCGGCGCGCTGATCGAGCTCGGCATCGCGTGGAAGGCGCGATACCAGAGCGACGGGGTGTCGAGGACCATCAGCTGTCCGGGCATGCCGCAACATTGACAGACCGACATCGGGCCGGCTGCGCCGAGCAGGTCAGCCGGGCAGGTCAGGTGTGGCCCAGCACCCGGTCGACGCTGATCTCGATCACGACGCGCGTCGGGTTCTCCGACGGCACCCGATAGCGCTCGGCGTAGCGACGGCACCCTTCGGCGACCCGCTCCGGCGCGTCGCTGACCACCGGCGTCCCCTCCAGCGACAACCAACGACGCCCGTCGACCTGCGCGACGACCGCCCGGCGGGAGCCGGCTGCGACGTTGCGGGCCTTCTTTGAGGTGCCACCGGTGATCACCCGTACGAGAGAAGCCTCCGCGTCCCAGGTGAAACCGACCGCCACGACGTGCGGCGTGCCGTCCGGACGCAGCGTCGTCAGGGTGGCGAGGTGCCGCTCGGCCAGGAAAGCCGTGACGTCCTCGGACAGCGCGCGCGGGTCCAGCATCAGCAGCCGTCCGTGCGCTCGTACACGCACAGTCGGTCCCAGGCCTGCTGCGCGCGTGCCGTCTCGTCCTGCTTCGCGACCGCGAGGCTGCCCTCCCCGCCGAGCGAGGTGACGAGCGTGACCGCGTTGCCGCGCCGGGTCGTCACCAGGTAGTTGCCGAACGCGAACCCACCGCCGTCGATCTGCTGATAGCCGTACGACAGGCCCTGGCCCTGCGCCCCGACGGCGACCGGCTCGGATGCGTACGCCCCGCCGGCGCAGCCGTTCAGCTGACCCTGTAGACGTCCGGCCTCGGCGACGGCGTCCACGACGGTGGCAAAGACCACGACCTGCTGGACCGGGACCTGACGCTCGAGCTGACCGTCCCCGGTCCGGGCGGTCACCATTGCCGCGGCGCCCGCTGGAGGCGAGCCCAGGGCGCACTCCCCGAGGTTCTGCCAGGCCTGTGCAGACCGGTCCTGCTGGTCCGAGCCCGGCAGCAGCACGTCGGCCGACAGATCGGTCTTCGGCGGCCCGAGCTCGGCCGTCGGGGTGGGCTCGGCGGTGTCGGAGGGCTCGACGGTGTCAGACGGATCCGGCGACGGCGCGGGGTCCGGGTCTGGCGCGGGCGACCCTGCCACCGTCTCCTGCGGCGCAGGGGCTTCGGCCGCGAGGCGTTCGGGCGGTCCGTCACCCCCGCACGCGGCGAGCGCGAGCACCCCTAGCAGGGTGGCCGCGACGGCGCCGTACCTGGTCCGCGTCCTGATCGTCGGGAGCGTCGTCGGGAGCGTCATGGCCCCATCGTGCCCTGCCGCCCCCCGCGTACGCTGGCGCAGTGACCACGACGCTGTACCGCCGAGGCCGGGTGCGCAGCTCGGCCGACCCGTTCGCGACCGCCCTGCTGACCGACGGCGACACGATCGTCTGGGTCGGCAGCGAGGGCGCTGCGGCGTCGATGACCGCCGACGTGACCGTCGATCTGGACGATGCCTGGGTGGCGCCGGCCTTCGTCGACGCGCACGTGCACATCACCGCGACCGGGCTCGCGCTGACCGGCCTGGACCTGACCGGGGCGCCGTCGCTCGCCGTCGCGCTGGACCGGGTCGCTGATGCGGCCCGGCGGGCCCGGGGCGGCGTGCTGCTGGGCACCGGCTGGGACGAGACGCTCTGGCCCGAGGGACGCCCGCCGACGGCGGCCGAGCTGGACCGCGCCTCCTACGGCGGGGTCGTCTATCTCGCGCGCACCGACGTGCACTCCGCGGTCGTGTCCAGCGCGCTGCTCGCCGCCGTGCCCGCGGCGCGGACGGCCGAGGGCTTCGTGGGCGACGGGCTGGTGCGTACCGACGCCCACCACCTGCTGCGCCACGCCGCCCAGGAAGCGGTCACCCCCGGGCAGCGACGGGCCGCTCAGCGGGCGGCGCTGGATCGGGCCGCGGCCCTTGGGATCGCGAGCGTGCACGAGTGCAGCGGGCCCGACATCGCGGGGGAGCAGGACCTGCTCGACCTGCTGGCGCTCGAGCACGGGGTCGAGCGGATCGCGTACTGGGGCGAGCTCGACGCGGTCGCGAAGGCCCGCGAGCTCGGGGCCGTCGGGGCCGGCGGCGACCTGTTCGTGGACGGCTCGCTCGGCAGCGGCACCGCGCACCTCTGCGCGCCCTACACCCGCTCCCTGGACGATCAGGGCGACCGCGAGACCGGGCACGCCTACCTGGAGGTCGCCGAGATCACCCGGCACGTTGCGGCCTGCACCCGGGCCGGCATGCAGGCCGGGTTCCACGCGATCGGGGACGCGGCGCTGACGGCCGTCCTGGCCGGCTGCGAGCAGGCCGCCGAGCGGGTCGGGCTGCCGGCCGTGCGCGCCGCCCGGCACCGGATCGAGCACGCCGAGATGCTCGACACCGGGCAGATCGCCCGGGCCGCCGCGCTCGGGCTGGTCGCGAGCGTGCAGCCGGCGTTCGACGCACGGTGGGGCGGCCCGGACGGCATGTACGCCTCCCGCCTGGGGACCGTGCGGGCTGCGACGCTGAACCCGTACGCAGCCCTGGCGGCAGCCGGCGTCCCGCTCGCGCTGGGCTCGGACTGCCCGGTCACCCCGCTGGACCCGTGGGGCACCCTGCGGGCCGCGGTCGCCCACCGCACCCCCGGCAGCGGGCTCTCGGCCCGGGCGGCGTTCTCCGCACACACCCGCGGCGGCCGACGGGCGGCCCGGCAGGACGACGGCGGCGACCTGGTGCCCGGAGCCCCCGCGACATTCGCGATCTGGCAGGTGCCCGGCGAGCTCGTCGTCCAGACCCCCGACGGACGGGTCAGCGGCTGGTCGACCGACCCGCGCTCCGGGGTGGCTGGGCTGCCCGACCTTGCCGGGCCGGACCCGGTCTGCTTACAGACGGTGAGCAGAGGTGACACTTTTTTTCGGTCTGCCGAACTAGCCTCTGAGGTGCGACGATGACAAGAAGGCGCAGGTCAGAGGGTGGTTGACAGAAGGCCTGCCGACCTCGATATCCTCACCCTGCCGGACGGGGTCCGGCGGCCCCCTAGACAACGTCGCCCGATCGGCAGCCAGCCGTGCGTGCGTCGGCACGAAGGGCCGCCGGACCACCGGGCAGACTGGGACCGTGACCGCTCTGCTCCCGCCCGACGCCCTGGTGCGTCCCGCCGAAGGACCGGGGCGGGCTGCACGCGCGTCACCGGCGGCCAGCGCTGTGCTCGCCGGGCTCGTCCTCTGGCTCGCCTACCCGCCGGTGGCGTTCTGGCTCGCGGCGCCGGTCGGGGTGGCAGCCCTCGCGCTGGCCGTACGAGGGCAGAGCGTTCGACGCGGCGCCCTGCTGGGGCTGCTCGGCGGCGCGGCACAGATGCTGCCGCTGCTGCACTGGACCAGCGCGGTCGCCGGAGCGCTCGCGTGGCTCGCCCTGGTCGCCCTGCAGGTGGTGTTCTTCGCCGGCCTCGGCGCGGGGCTGGCGGCCACCTCTCGCCTGGCGGGCTGGCCGATCTGGGGCGCCGCGCTCTGGGTCGCCGAGGAGGCGCTGCGTGACCGGGTCCCGTTCGGCGGCTTTCCGTGGGGGCGTCTCGCGTTCAGCCAGATCGACGGACCGCTGGCGCCGATCATCGCTGTCGGAGGCGCCCCGTCGCTGACCTTCGCGGTCGCGCTGCTCGGCGGCCTGCTGGCCGCCGGGGTCCTGGCTGTACGTGCGAGACGCTGGCAGGGGGCCGCGCTCGGCACCGGGCTCGCCGTGCTGGTGGTCGGGACAGCGGTGCTCGTGCCCACCCCGACCGACGGTCCCGAGCTCACCGTCGCGGTCGTGCAGGGCAACGTGCCGCGGCTCGGGCTGGCGGCCTTCGCGCAGCGCGAGGCGGTGCTGCGCAACCACGTGGCGGTCACCCGGCAGCTGGCCGCCGACGTGCGCGCGGGCCGCGTCGAGCAGCCGGCGGTCGTGGTGTGGCCGGAGAACGCCTCCGACGTGGACCCGCTCAGCGACCCCGGGGCGTACGCCCTGATCGACGGAGCCGTCAAGGACGTCGGCGTACCGGTCCTGGTCGGTGCGCTGGTCGAGACCCCGGACGGCGGGGTGACCAACAGCAGCCTGGTCTGGGACCCCGTTCGCGGGCCGGTGGGGCGTTACGACAAGCAGCAGCTCGTGCCGTTCGGCGAATACATGCCGTTCCGCGACCAGCTGCGCCGGATCAGCAGCAAGGTCGACCTGGTCGCGCGGGACTTCACGGCGGGGTCGAGCCCGGGCATCCTCACCCTGGGCCCGACCGTCGTCGGCGAGGCGATCTGCTACGAGGTGGCGTTCGACCCGCTGCTGCGTCAGACCGTCCGCGACGGCGCCCGGATGCTCGTCGTGCCGACCAACAACGCCACCTTCGGGCGCAGCGCCCAGCCCGCGCAGCAGCTGGCCATCAGCCGGATGCGGGCGCTGGAATACGGCCGCTCGACCCTGGTGGCCGCCACCAGCGGGATCAGCGCCCTGGTGGCCCCGGACGGCTCGGTCGTGCGGCGGTCCGGCAACTTCACCCAGGAGGTGCTGGTGGCCCCGCTGCCGGAACGCACCGCGCTCACCCTGGCCACCCGGGTCGGGGCCTGGCCCGAGCTGGCCCTGGTCCTGCTCGCGGCAGCAGGCATGATGGCGGCATTGCGACAGCGGGAGGACAGCACGTGACCCGGGTGCTCGTGGTCGTACCGACCTACAACGAACACGACAACCTCGGGCCGATCGCTGCCCGCCTGCACGCCGCCGTGCCGGACGCCGAGCTGCTGGTGGTGGACGACGGCAGCCCGGACGGCACCGGGGACGTCGCAGACGCGCTGGCGTCCGAGCACGCCTGGGCGCACGTGCTGCACCGCACGACCAAGGAGGGCCTGGGAGCGGCGTACGTCGCCGGCTTCGGCTGGGCCCTGGACCGCGACTACGACGTCGTCGTCGAGATGGACGCCGACGGCAGCCACGCACCTGAGCAGCTTCCGTCGCTGCTCGCAGCCCTGACGGACGCCGACGTGGCGCTGGGCAGCCGCTGGGTCCCCGGTGGTCAGGTGCAGAACTGGCCGCGCTGGCGCGAGACCCTCTCCCGGGGCGGCAACCTCTGGACCCGCACGGTGCTCGGCCTGCCCCTCGCCGATGCCACGGGGGGCTTTCGCGCGTACCGCAGGCACGTGCTCGAGGCCCTGCCGCTGGCGGAGATCTGCAGCCAGGGCTACTGCTTCCAGGTCGACCTGGTCTGGCAGGCGTGGCGGGCCGGGTTCCTCGTCGTCGAGGTGCCGATCACCTTCGTCGAGCGGGTTCGGGGCGAGAGCAAGATGAGCCGGGCGATCGTGGTCGAGGCGCTCTGGCGGGTCACCTGGTGGGGCGTCACGACCCGACGGTCACGCGACCGGTTGCCTGCCTGCGTCGGCGGGAAGCCAGACTCCTGATGCCTGCCCTCCTGCTCGGCGCCTTGATCGTCGTCCCCCTGCTCGAGCTCTACGTCATCGTGCAGGTGGGCCAGCAGCTCGGGGTGCTGCCGACGATCCTGCTGCTGCTCGCGGTCTCGCTGCTCGGCGGCTACCTGTTGCGCAGGGAAGGACGAGCGACCTGGAGCGCCTTTCGCGATGCGGCCGGTCGGGGGAGCATCCCGACCCGCGAGGTGGTCGACGGAGCGCTGGTGCTGCTCGGTGGCGCGCTGATGCTCACCCCCGGGTTCCTGACCGACGCCGTCGGGCTGCTCTGCGTGCTCCCGCCGACCCGGGCCGCACTGCGGGCCCTGCTCACCCGCTACGCCGGAGCCCGGATGCTCGGCATCGTCTCGATGCCCTCCGGGCCGCGGCGTGCCGGTCGAGCCGCCCGCAAGGGCCCCCACAAAGACTCAGACCCCGGACCGGGCGGGGGAGAGGTCATCGACGGCGAGGTTCTCCCACCGGAGCAGTAGCCCCGCCGTCGCTCGGTGTGAGCCTGCTCAGGCGCTCTTCTTCTTGTCCGCGGCCCGCTCGGCGCGCTGGGCGGCCTTGATCTTGCCCTGGACGTCGTGCAGGACGGCGAGCCGCTCAGCCAGGACCTCCTCGAGCTCCTCCACGCTGCGACGCTCCAGGAGCATGTCCCAGTGCGTACGTGCGGGCTTGCCCTTCTTCGCCTCCGGCTGCTCACCGTTGCGCAGCAGCGCCGTGGCACCGCAGGTCCGGCACTCCCAGGTCGGCGGCACGTCGGCCTCGGCCGCGAACGGCATCTCCGTGACGTGCCCGTTCGGACAGTCGTAGACGGCGGCAAGCCTCGGCGCGAACTCGGTGTGACGGTCGCTCTCGTAGCTCACCGCACCCAGGCGGGTGCCTCGCAGGACGCGATCGCTCATCTGGTGCCTCCGCATGTCTGGTTCAGTCTCTGCCGTCACAACGAACGGCAGAGTGGTGAGATTCCCTGCGCTCTGCACGCCACACCCCAAGGAGCCCGATGTCACGCCTGGCTGAGCTGTTCTCGCGCACGCCCTCGCCAGTACCGCGGTCGCCGTGCAGGTGCTGGCCCTGACCCGCGACTGACCCCACGCACCCCGGGGTCGAGGGTCAGGTGTCCCAGCCCAGGGCCCGGAGGCCGCCGGCGACGACGGCGGCACCGACCACGACCACCAGCAGCGGGGCGCGCAGCCACAGCAGCAGCCCGGCGACCGTCACCCCGGCCGTGTCCGCCCCGACGTGCAGCGCCCCGCCGGACGGTCCGCGGTCGTCGACGAACGCCGAGGTCACGACGAGGGCCGCGAGCAAAGCCGAGGCCAGCAGCCCGATCACCCCGTTGAAGCGCTCCGGCAGCTCACGGTCACCGACGACGGCCGGACCAAACCCCTTGATCAGGTAGGTCACCCCGGCGACCCCGACGATGAGCAGCCAGACCCGGCTGTCGGTCATGACGCAGGCCCCGGTTCGCCGGGCGGGTCGCTGCGCCGGATCGGTCGTCGACGCAGCCCGTACAAGGCGACGCAGGCGGCCAGCAGGACCGGACCGCCCGGTGGGAGCACCGGGACGGCGACCAGGGCGACCGCGGCGCCCGCCAGGGCGACGCCGAGCCGGTCGCGGCGACCGGAACGCAGCTCGGCCACGAGCAGGGCCAGGAAGAAGGCGGGAAAGACCGCGTCCAGCCCCAGCGCCCGGGCGTCGACGCCGGTGATCAGGACGCCGGCGATCGTGCCGAGCACCCACGAGGCGTACTGCACCGCGGTGTGACCGAACAGGTACTCCCGGTCGAACCGGCCGTCGCCACGCGCCGACATGGCCCAGGAGGAGTCGACGACCGCCTGGCCCTCGACGGCGCGTCGGACCCGGCCACCCTTCAGGGACGGCGCGAGGGCGACCCCCATGGGCAGGAACCGCGAGCTCATCAGCGCCGCTGCGCCGATGGCGGCGCCGAGCCCTCCGCCGGCGGCAAGGATGCCCACCGACGCGAACTGGGCCGAGCCGGCGAACACGACGACCGACATCACGACCACGGCGACCCGCGGCAGACCGAGGTCGACGGCGACCGCGCCGAAGGAGAGCGCGAGCACCCCGCCGGCGGCGGCGTACGGAAGGCCGTCCCGCAGCCCGTCGCGCAGGTCCCTCACGGAGCGTTCGAGGAGTCCCCGGGCTCGTCCACCCGGGACGACGCGACGGGCTGCTGGTCGTCCGGCACGGTCTCCGGGCTGCCCAGCGTCTCGCGGGAGTAGCGGACCACGACCGCCGCGACCGACAGGGCAGGGACAGCCAGGAAGGCGCCGGTGATGCCGGCCAACGACCCGCCGACGGTGACCGAGAGCAGCACCAGCGCCGGGTGCAGGTCCAGCGCCCGGCCGACCAGCAGGGGCTGCAGCACGTTGCCCTCCAGCTGCTGCACGACCAGCACGATGGCGATGACGATGAGCGCGTCGCCGATCCCGCCGGTCACCAGCGCGACCAGCGCCGCCAGCGCACCGGTGACCACCGCTCCGACGATCGGGATGAAGCCGCCGAAGAAGACCAGCACGGCCAGCGGCAGGGCCAGCGGGACGCCGAGGATGAACAGGCCGGCCCCGATGAACACCGCGTCCACCAGCCCGACCACGACCTGGGCGCGGATAAAGGCCCCGAGCACGGTCCAGGACCGGGCCGAGACCTCGGTGGCGTGCGGCGCGGCCCGTGGGCCGAGCAGGGCGGCGAGCCACGGCAGGAACTTGGGCCCGTCCTTGAGGAAGAAGAACGACAGGACCAGGGCGAGCAGCAGCCCGAGGAGCAGGCTGCCGGCCACCCCGACACCGTCCACCACCCGCAGGGCGATGCTCTGCGTGTTGACCTGCAGCTGGTTGATCAGGCCGTCGACCGCCCCGCCGACCTGGTCGCCGTCGAGGTTGAACGGTGGCTTTGCGAGCAGCGACTGCAGGTCGTCGAGCCCCTGGACGACCTGGTCGGCAAGCATCTGGGTCTGGCCGACCACCTGGGGGGCGAGCAGCGTGATCAGCCCGCCGAGCAGCGCGAGCCCGATCAGCAGCACCCCCGCCGCGGCGGCCGCCGGAGGCGCGCCCTTGCCGCGCAGGAACCGCACGGGTGGCCAGAGCACGGTGCACAGCAGCAGGGCCAGGGCGATCGGGAAGACGACGATGAAGATCTTGCCCAGCACGTAGCCCACGACGACCACGGCTGCCGCCACCAGCAGCAGGCGCAGCGAGAACGTCGCGGTGGTGCCGAAAGCTCGACCGAGGGCGTTGTTGCGCTCGCTCACCGGCCCGACCGGCGCAGGCTCGACCTGAGCATCCTCCGCAGGCTCGTCCGACGACGCCCCTGCGGCGTCCAGGGCCGGGAGCCCTCTGCCGGCCGGCTGCTCGTCGGCCGGCTGCTGGCGCTCCACCTCGGTCATCAGCACATCGTGCCCGACCTCGTTCCCGATCGTGGCGGCCGGGCCACCTCCTGGCCGGCTGGGCGGTGTGCGGGTCTCGTACGGCAGGCTGGTCCGGTGACGGTCGTGCATGCCGGGGACGCGCCCGACCCGTTCGTGCTCCGGGTGGGCGGGACGTTCTGGTGCTGGGCGACCCAGCACGGTGCGGTGAACGTGCAGCTCCTGAGCTCGCCGGACCTGCGCACCTGGACCGCGCAGGGCGACGCGTTGCCGTCGCTCCCGGCCTGGGCGGCTTCCGGGCGTACGTGGTCGCCCGCTGTGCTGCCGCGCGGCAAGGCGTTCGTGCTCTATGTCGCTGTGCGTCAGAAGGGTCCGCGTCACCAGGCGATCGCCGTGCTGACCGCCGACCACCCCGCCGGGCCGTACGTCGACGCGCTCGGCACGCCGCTGATCTACCAGTCTCCGCGCGGCGGGTCGATCGACCCGGAGCCGTTCGTCGACGTCGACGGCCAGGCCTGGTTGAGCTGGAAGAGCGACGACAATGCGATCGGCCGTCGGTCCTGCCTCTGGGTCCGCCGGCTGCGCGCCGACGGGCTCGGGTTCCGGGGGCGTGCGCACAAGATCCTGCGGCACGAGCAGCTCTGGGAGCGGCCGTTGGTCGAGGCTCCGTCCCTCACCTGGGTGCGCGGGCGCTATCACCTGCTGTACAGCGGGGGAGCCTGGGAGTCGCCGGGCTACGGCGTCGGTCATGCGGTGGCGGACCGCATCACCGGCCCGTACGCGGTCAGCACCCTGGACGCACCCTGGCTCTCCGGGCCGGACGGGCCGGGCGGGCAGTCCGTGGTGACCGGCCTGGACGGACGGCTCTACCTGGCCCGGCACGCCTGGCTGGGGCCGGTCGGCTACGCGCACGGCGGCATACGGGCGCTGCACGTCGACCCGCTGGACCTGTCCGGGCCCTCGCCCCGCCTGCTCGCCTGGTGACGGTTTCGTGCCTTGGTGACGCTCCTATGGTTGTCAAGGGGTTGTGGTTGCGCCCGGGGTTGTGAGGGCGCGGTAGAGCTCTCGGGCGATGTAGCGCTTGAGGCAGCGTTTGATCTCTCGGTCGGACA